>CAZLZX010000226.1:0-4308 GCA_964564095.1 uncultured Eubacterium sp.
ATGTTCTACTGAAATCATTCTTTATTCCCTTTTTTCTTTTTTACGACTATGAAACCGCCACAGGCCGCCGCTGCTATGATGATAATAACAACGACTGCCACTGCTGCTCTTTTTGTACTTGCAGCAGTATCCTGATCATCAGATAAATTCGTACTCTCATCTGCCGGAGCGCTTTTCAGTGTTTCTGTTGTCAAAATGTATTTGCCGCCCTTTTCAAGCTTCATTGTCACATAACCGTTCTGAATTTCTAATCCTTCCTCTATCAGAGCGACCGTACTCTCTTCCTCATTATAGGCGTACAGATTCAGGACCTGATCATCGCCAAACTGATCATTCACTTTCAGAAACACAGATGCCGGTCCCGGGAATTCTCCCTCATGAGCAAAAGCTAAATAGAAAGAATCCGAAGCAGATCCATAGGTGCATCCGTCAAATGCAGTCGTGCTGCTTGCAATAGAAAAATCCATATCCTCTGCCGAAGTAATATCTTTTCCAAAAAATTCCCAGGCATACAGTACCGTTCCGGCCTGATCCTTCTTTTGAAAATCTACATATGCCTCCTGGCCTTTGATTTCTTCAAACTGAGCTTTTCCCTGTTTTCCATCTGTAATAGGAACAAATATGATTTTTCCTCTGTCACTTTCAATAACCGAAATACCATCTTCCTGTGTTTCCTCCGGAGCCGTACTATTTTCATCTATGGTCTGACCATTCTCATCCTCAGCCGGAGCATTGTTGAATACATCCTGATTTCCGTTTACCGGTTTTGCGGATACTCCGGAACTGCCGTTCGACTGTGAGCCGCTGCCGGAACTCGTATCGCTTTTACCTGATGAAGCGCCTCCATTACCCGATGAACTTCCACTGTTGGATGAGCTTCCGCTGTTGGACGTACTTCCGCTATTTCCGCTGCTTCCGCTATTTCCACTGCTTCCCGAAGGTTTGCTCTGGCTGTTTCCGGAAGAGCCGCTATTTCCGGAGCCCTGGCTGCCAGACGATGAACTGTCTCCGCCGGAAGATGCTTTGGCTTTTACGGAAACCTGAATTTTTGCAGTGGTACTTGTAAACTGGCGCAAAGAGGCGGTAAGGGTAATCGTTGCTGTTCCTTCTCCTACGCCTTTAATAGATACAACACCATTATCGTATTGCGCCGTTGCCACGCTTGTATTGCTGGAAGATGCTGACGCATATGCATAATATGTCTGATATGTTTTTCCGTTACAGGTACATTCCCCATTCTCATCCAGGCATTCTTTTTCTCCACAGGACTGCGGACATTCTGCCATTCCACACCCCGGAAGCTGACTGCTGGAGCTCGGACTAAAGCTCACGCTAACGCTTTCTGACGCTCCCTGTTCCAGCGATACGCTCTGTTTTCCAACCTTTACTTCCACATTGCCTCGCTGGAAATATGCAAAAGATACAAAAGAACACTGCATGCAAATCAATACAGCTGCCATCAATATCCCGATTTTTTTCACATTCTTCTTCATAATCTCTCCTCTTATGTTCCGTCAAATATACCCTCTGGGGCACCCCATTATGCCATTCGGCGTTTCACAGGGTATACCCTCTGGGGCAAAAATCCACAGTCCTTTAATCCGTATATATCTTCATCAGAACACAGTCCCCGCCTGTCTCGATCTGATTTCCCCCATATAGATTTTCTGCATTTCCAAGGCATGCGATAAACGGACCGTTATGGTTTTTTACAACGCCGACTTCCGTTTCAATGCCCATGCTCTGCAACTGATCATTCATATGATTGTATGCAATATATCCGCTGCTCTCATGATCATGCTCCGGCAAAATTGGATATCCATTTTTTGTGCAGGCAATCATTGGCACTGCATTCGGAATACGAATTCCATCTGCACTGAGCACATAGTAATCCTCATCATCCACGGCGGAAAAATAACTCAGATCATCGATGGTTCCATAGATTTCCCCATCTCTTCCAATCAACTCAGCCGACCCGGTAAAGCTCTCCACACCAACCTGATCCTTTAACAGCCAGCGCAGATCAAGTCCTTCAAAATAGTCCAGCCATCCGCCGACTCCTATGTACTGAAACTCTTCAGCATTTCCGATCGTTCCGTAATAGTTTCCAATCACATGTTCAGGGTACTCTTTCATCAGTTGTTCAAGCTGTTCTGTTGTGAACGTTTTTGTGGTTACAGCTCCCAAATATTCGGAGCCCCGTTTATATACTTCCACAGTAAAGGTTAGATCCAGAGAATCTAAATAGGGATCTCTGTTGTGAAATTTGTACTCAACCACTGCTGCGTTCTCACTTTTATCGACAATAATCTTTTTGACATTTCCGAATGACGGGATTTCCTCTGATCCATCCGCCAGACACAGATATCCTATCGGTCCCTGTATATTTTCTGTTTCCGTTGTTAAAGGTCCTGACGCATCGGCAAAAACCAATTCCAGTTTTGCATTTCCGGATATCAGTTTTCCAAGCATTATCCGCTGACTGTTACCGTCTGCCGATTCCAATGTCATACATAAATCACTTTGAGTGATATCAACTCCACACAATTCCAAAAATTTCACAAAGTCGATACCATAATATGTAGCTTCGGATGTTCCTGCCAGGGCGACAGTCTCCTCAGAAGCAAGAGAAAGCTCACTCATCTTCTGATTTGTAAAACTGAGCTTTATCAATTCTTCCAGATCACGCACCGAATAAATCTCCTCTTCCGGCATGGCATCGCCCGTGATTGTGAGAACGGAATACACATCGCTTCCATCCTTGATCTGTTCCTCCGAAAGCTGTGATATATGAAGCTTATTTAAAAACTCCTGCTCCTGGGCAGTAGGTTCCCGGTCAACAACAGAAGTTTTTACTTTTGATCCCAGTTCATGTTCCGCATCATCACTATGTGTTTCTTCTGCTGTCGAGACATCTTCTCCGTTTATTTTTAAATACTGATAGATCTGAATATCATACTCTCCGGCATCTCCATTCAACACCTTTGCCGTCACACGGTTTTTATCACTGGAAAACTGATATTCATCTCCATACACCCGATCCAGCGCTTCTACGATTTTTTCCGCAATAGTTCCTTCATCTTCTATCAGAAATTCATGTCCATGAACAGCTACATACCCATCCAATTCTTCGTTGGTATCTGTCTCATTTACAGGAATCACTTCCCCGTTTTTAGTTAAACAAACCCAGGCAATACTTCGGATATTCCATACGGAATCCACCTGTTTCGTCACACTGGTTTCATCCGACGCCACGTCGGAAAGTGTTACGCCAGAAGGAATCAGACCCTCTATCTGAAAATCATTGACTGCAAATTTTCCGGACACATCCATAATATCTGAAATAGTTTTTGCTTTTTCCGACCTCTCAATTTCCAATACTCCTTTTGTAATGGCGTTTACGGAAATAAGCAGTTCTGCCTGACTGGCATCATCTCCCTGTGTCAATACATATTCATCCGGTTGTACTCGTTCCCCGGCGATTGTAATCCTAAGACTGTCATCTGATTTCTCACTTATGGAAATATCTTTGTCAAATTCCAACAATGCCTTTACATACTGCTTCGACTCACTTCCCTCGTTGTAAGAAGTAATGGATGCATTCATAAGATTTGGAGACTGCTCGGCGTCTGTTTTGACGTTTCCGCATCCAAATAAAAATGCGCAGCATAAAAGAAAAAAAGCCCCCAGTATAATCGTTTTCTTTATGATAATTTTTTTCATTTCCTGCCCTCGCAAATGAACTTTTGTTTCTTAATGTTTTATAATTACAGTTTTTTATAAATTTTTCTATTTATAAATTATCTTTTTGTTTTGTTTTATTACGTTTTTTCGACAAATTTATTACATAATTATAGTGTTACCTTCAGTTTTTTGTCAATCCCGAACGCCCTTCAATTAATGCAATATTCGCATAGCTGTCTTTTTTTATAAAAAATAGTATTTATGATACAAAAAAACGCCCGGAAGGACGATCTACTATGAATGAAAGTATATTGAAAAGCCCTCGGATTTATTCCGGGGGCTTTTCTGCTATGAAATCAAAACATGTTGGGGTATTACTTGATTTAGAGTTATTACTTGATTTTTTCTTCTTTATACGAGTTTCATAAGATAAAAAAGTCCAGTAAATAGACTGCTTTTATCAGAAGCTTTCTATCAACTGGACTTACGCATTATGCTACACATTGATTCTTGCGTTTTATATAAATATATCACTTACACTTTCTTAGATTATACACCAAATATGCTTATTCCGTTATACGTTATATACATATAGTTATTCCAAATTCGGATTACCATCCCGTT
>CAZLZX010000227.1:0-4291 GCA_964564095.1 uncultured Eubacterium sp.
GTATACCTTGTGAAACGCCGAATGGCATAATGGGGTGCCCCAGAGGGTATACCTTTTCAACTAGTCAAAGTGTACCATTTTACCACCCATGCGTCAAATTTCATTCTGTTATATGCAAATATCAAATCAGTATTTTTTAATAACTTTTTCTTATTATTAACCCTTATTTTTTCATTGGATTTTTTGTTTTCTATGCCTTATTATAATCATGTACTTAATAAAAAACATTTTTCAAGAAAAAAACCCCATACCCGATCCGAATACGATTTGTAAGTATTTGGATCAACATACCTTCTTTGAAAAATACCTAAACCTTTAATAAACCCCCTTTAAAAACCTTAAACCTTCTAAAAAGCGGCATCGGTCCTCTGACCATTGCCGCTTTTTGCCGTACTTTTACCGTATATCCGCCGGTGCACCCCATTATGACACCGGCGTTTCATAAGTATATAAAAAAGACTCAATCGAAGACTTCCCTCATCCCAAAAACGGAAGGATCTTTGCCAATGATGGATTTTGATTCTCCGGTGTCCACACTGCCGCTACCGGCACAAATTCATCTCCCGGCAGCAGCGGCACCGCACTGAGCTTTCCTTTATGAAATACGGGATCAAACAGATATGATGGCAATATGGTAATACCCATATTTGCTGATAACATAAAGAAAATCGTTTCTACATTTTCATTTCTTTCCACGATTTCCGGATGAATACCCGCCGCTTCAAACTGTCCCAGTATTTTCTTATCCTCTCCCAACTGACCGTCCTTAGAGCAGGCAAGAATCAGCTTTTCGCTTCTCAGATCATAACGGGTCAGACCTTCCCGCCCTGCCAAGATATGTCTGCCCGGCAATACTACCACCAGCGAATACTCATCATATACCTTGTAGCACAATCCCTCCATGAAACGCTCGTCAAACACCGGCACAAAAATCAGATCGTGCTCTCCGTTTTTCAGAGATTTCAGCAAAGCGGACGGCTCCTGGCACCTGAAATTCATACGGATATTCGGATAATTTACATTGATCATACGGATCTTATCCGGCAGAATCGTATTACCCAGGCCAGTTACAAATCCTACATTCAAAGCTCCTGAAAAGCCGGACGAAGTCATCTTTACCTTATCAGTAATCGCATCGATATGATGCAACAGTTCCTGACTTTCGCCCCGGAAAACTTCCCCTGCCGGAGTCAGTACGACCCGCTTTTTCGTGCGTTCAAAAAGCTGCACGCCAAGCTGTTCTTCCAAATTTTTAATTTGCTGCGTAACCGCAGTCTGAGATACAAACAATTTCTGCGCTGCCCTCGTAAAATTCAATTCCTCCGCCACAGCAAGAAAATATTCAATCTGTCGGGTATTCATAACATTTGCTCCTATCCCTGTAATATCAATCCCTATCGCACCATCTATTCCACAGGAACCCATTGTCCATAACAACCGGGATTACATTCGCCCTATTTCAAACTGGCATTATTTCCTTCTATGAAAGCTTACAGTAAATTACTTCTCACTCTCATTATATTTTACATAGCCCGGATGTCGTCCGGTTATGTGATATTTCTCCCGAAGCCCAATCAAAGTGTGAATATCCTCTTCTTTCATATCCGGCGCGCCGCCAAGAATCTTCAGATACAGCGTCGTCTTTGCATACTGTTCCAGGGACTCCATTTTATAATAAGCTGCGATCAGATCCGGGCCCACCGTCAGGGCGCCATGATGCGCCAACAGCATGGCATCGTGCTTTTCCAGATAAGGGGCTACCGCCTCCGGCACCTCATCGGTTGACGGTGTGGCAAAAGGAACTACAGGAACCGCACCGGTATTTACAATATTTTCCATTACACAGTAAGCATCCAAAGCCATATTGGCGGCCGCAAATGTGGTTGCCACCGGCGGATGCGCATGTACAACAGAGCCCACATCCTCTCTCTCCTGATAACAGCGATAATGCATTTTCATTTCGGAGGATGGCCGGTACCCTTCTGCTGCCTCCAGCACCTTTCCTTCCATGTCCGTACGCACCAGCATTTCCGGTCCGATCATACTTTTACTGATCCCCGTGGGCGTACACAAAACAGTGCCGTCCTCCAGCTTCACGGATACATTTCCATCATTGGCTGCCACGATTCCGCGCTGCCACATTTTATGACATACATCACAAATCTGTTCTCTGATCGTCATATAGCTTAATTCCATATTGTCATTCTCCTTTTTGTTCTATCATTCCGGCAAATAAATATTACCCTCTCTTTAACTTACTAGCAAAATTCGTCATGTGCAACTGTATATTTCGTTTCAATTCACATGTCCCCATAATGCAAGTATAACAAAAAATACCTCTTTTAGCTACATTAACCCACCGTCTTACACTGCATGCCTTTGGTAAAAGTCATTGAAATTGCGATAACCTTGGTTCAGTGCCTGTCTGCTATAACTTTCCAGCTATAACTCAAAGTATCTTTTTGGTATTGGTCATATATTACTTTTTTATTTATAATAATCCTATACTTAGTATAGTACCAATTATATTATACATATCAAATACAGAATTACAAATCAGGAGAATCACGCTTTATGAATATCGTTATAAAACAAATTGAAAATGTCCTTAATGCCTATATCCGTCCAACTCTCTCTAAACATCAGGGTAATGTGGAAATCATTTCATATCAGAATCATATTTTAGAATTAAAATTACTTGGGCAATGCAAACACTGTCCAAATGCTCAGACAGATACGAAACACTTTATGGAAGAACAGTTTCAAAAACAACTTCCTGCTATCCGAAAAATCATTCTCAATGACGATGTGGATGAAGCATTACTGGATCTTACATACCGTATTCTTAACCATACTATTTAATTTCCCAACAATATTTTAGAGCTACCATACTTATGTTTTTTCAATCTTTGATACGGCAGCTCTACTTTTACTTTTTAACTATAACTTCCCATGTAATTTTAAAATATTTACAAGCATCTTATCTCTATAATGTATGATCTCTTCATTTGTATGGCCAATAGCATCCGGATAATTTTTCATCATCTCATTCACTGCCTGCTGTGCTTTTATAGCATAGTCGTCCGGAATATGCTTCCAATCAGCCATATCATTCAGCCAGACATCGCCTGCGTTTCCAAGCATTTCCAGCATGCCCTTAAGACCTCCGGGATTTCCAAGCTGCATAATCATATTATGACCAAATACTGCCCATCGAAGGCCCGGACCATATACGAGAGACTTATCTGCATCCTCCACAGAACAAACACCTTTACATACCAGATCAATCATCTCGCGGTATACTGCTAACTGCAAACGATTTGCAATATAACCGGGACATTCCTTATTTAAAATAACCGCTTCTTTTCCAATCGCCTGATAAAACTCCTTTCCCCTTTGCACACTTACAGGGTCTGTTTTATCACAATACGTCATTTCCACCAGTGGGATTAAATGAGGTGGATTATACGGATGTCCTCCGATAATCCTCTCAGGATATGTTGCATCTGCCACAATATCAGAAATCAATAACCCTGATGAACTGCTGGCGATCAATGCTTCTTTCGATGCATATCGTTCAATCTGAGCTATAATACTGCGTTTTATTTCCAATCTCTCCGGACCATTTTCCTGTATAAATTCCGCTCCTTGCACCGCCTCTTCCATGCTCGTGGTAAATAAAATATTTGCAGAGATTCTGTCCTTTCCTTCTTCTTCAATAGCCCCGAGATCAATCAGATTTTCCATATACTGCCCGATAGTCTTTTGTGCTGCATTCAGACAGTCATCATTGATATCATACATGGTAACTTTTATACCATGCATAGCAAATAAAAGCGTCCAGCCAGAACCAATAACACCGCCGCCTACAGTTGCTGCATTTTTTATATTCATATCATTTCATCTTCTTTCTTCATTTAATAAGTATCCCCGGCTCATCCGCCTATCTGTACCTTTAATCCCTGTTTTTCAAAGATATCTCTCACTTTTTCCTGTTCTTCCTGCGGAATTATGTGAGATCTGGCCTGATAAGCCATTCCAAGCGTCTCATATTTACTTTTTCCATACTCATGAAATGGCAATAGATCAACTCTTTCAATATTATTAAATTGATCAAGTCTGTACGCCAGCTCCGGATACTGCCCCAAATGATAGTTATAACAGGGGATCATGGGAATTCTGATGATAACCGGTTTATGGTGCTCATCCAATTTTCTCAAAGTCTCCCATATACTTTTATTGGAAACACCTGTATTTCTAATATGTTCCTCTTCATCTAATCCTTTGATAT
>CAZLZX010000228.1:0-4280 GCA_964564095.1 uncultured Eubacterium sp.
TTCAGACTCAGGCGAAAATAAAGTTTACTTCTAAAAAGCTCTATATTGAGCTGTGCGATATCATTATAATCTATTTTTTCCATACAAACCTCTCATACTTTTATTTTATTTCCAAAGTATATCCTATTTTTTCTTTTTCCACAACATCAGAATTTGCTTTTAGGCTGCGCCAAACCTTGCATTCTCCTATCAGTCTGGTATAATTGAAAAGATTTCAGGTGTCTTGTCATCTGTAAGTCGACCTGTCTGACAAAACACTGCTTTACGCAGCCAATATCATACAACAAAATGAGAGGATTTTATTCATGAAAGGAAGAATCAAATATAATGTCCTGTCCGAACAGGAACTGGACCTTTTCAAAAACCGTTTGGAAACCCTGCTCATGAAGCGCGGTATCCATCTGGATCACGAATTATTAAAACAGGAACTGGTTTCCCATGGCTGTATCTGCAATGGCGACCGCCTGACGTTCCCAAAAGAAGTCATTGACAAGGCTCTCGCCTCTGTCCCGGCTGAATTTACCCTGTATTCTCCTTCCGGAAAATACGATATGGCATTCCCTCATCCAAAGGGCAGCTTCTATACCCGAACCTGCACCGGAGCTCCAAATTATCTGCCGGTTGACAGTGAAAAGCATTATGCCAATCTGGAAGATACTTCCGAATGGTTTCATCTGGTCAACGCTATGGAACACGTGGATTTCGTAGCGCTGCCATCCACCTGCGACAGCAGCGTACCGGGGGAAGCCATCGACGTCTATACGTTGGAAAAGGCTCTGCAGATTTCCGAAAAGCACATTTGGATACAGCCTTATGAAGCGAAAAATACACGTTATCTCATTGATATGTGCGCCACTGCTGCCGGAGGGCTCGACAAGCTTCGCGAAAAACCTTTTGTAAGCTTTATTTCCTGCAGTGTGCCGGTATTAAAATTCAAATATATGGATGCCGAGATCATTTACCAGTGTGCAAAGGCCGGTATCCCGGTTCAACCATGCGCACTTCCTACGGCCGGCGCCAACACCCCGGTTACCGCACAGGGAACTGCATTGGCAGCCTGCGCCGATGTCATGGCTCAGATCATCATGCTGGAGCTTTTGTGCCCGGGACTGCCTGTCATAGCCACACCGCTTCTGTTTTCTATGGATATGCAGACAACCTACACATTGCAGTCCAACACCGAGATCACATTCGGACGGCTCATATGTATGCAGGTATTTGAACAGGGATACAACATCCGCTGTCACTCCTACGGAACCGGCACAGACAGCATGATCCTGGATGGGCAAAATATGATTGAACGCACTTCCCTGATCCATATGATGGCAATGTCCGACGCCAGCGTTCTGGGCGGTGCGGGTCAGTTGGAAACAGCCAAAACCATCAATCCGCTTCAGCTTATCATCGACAACGAAATCTTCGGCATTGCCAAACGTCTGCGCCAGGGACTGGAAATAGATGATGAAACACTGGATTTCGAGGAGCTTCTGGAAGGCGATGATGAAGACGG
The DNA here is from genome assembly GCA_964564095.1 of uncultured Eubacterium sp. GTDB lineage: Bacteria > Bacillota > Clostridia > Lachnospirales > Lachnospiraceae > Brotonthovivens. Next base: position 1,511 of record CAZLZX010000228.1, read on the forward strand.
TTACTTAATGAGCGATCACACGCTGGATCATTTTCAGGAAATTCATCGCCCTGAGCTGTTCTATAAAGGATATCTCAGAAACGATAACGATGAAGAACGGGATATCCTGGAACGGGCATTGAACCGCTATCATAAAATCATGGAGATTCCATACGAATCTAATATGAATGAAGAAACCTCCGCAAAGGTGCGCGAAATTGTAGAGAGGGCCTCAAAAGCTCTGACACAAAGCCCACGCTAAAGACAATATAGAATGGCTTACGGGACAGCATTTATACATCCTGTTTCGTAAGCCATTTTTATACAATATATTTTATTTATCACAGCCGTTGAAAATAAATTTCCCGTTCTCCCTGAAAACTGACACAAACCGCTAACCTGTCCTGGTTTGGCTGTATGTCCAGTTTACTATCCGGGAAATATTCTTCAAAGCTCCAATCGAATGCTTCTTCCGGCAAGCCCTCTTCAAGACAGCCGTCTTTCTCATCCTTCTCCAGGCTGCACACAAAATGCCGCTGACTAATGCCGTCAATCTCTCTTGCGAATCCATCCTCTTCTATCACGCAAAAGCCGTCCATTCCATACGACAGACCCACACCGCTATATTTTAAATAGCTCTCCTTTGCAGCCCATATATGAAAAAATCCGCTATATTGACGCCTGTTCAGCCATGCATCCTCTTTTGGATGAAAGAAGCGTTTCGACAGCTTATCCCTGTTGCAGCGGTTTGCTTCCTGAACATCTAAACCTACCGCTGCATCGGCAACTGCGCACATCCAGATATTTCCTGTGTGAGAAATAGAAAACTCCACCCCTCGCGGATATTCAAAGTATGGCTTCTTCCAGGTCTCCTCCCGGCAGAGAATAAACTGTGAAATCTCCGGCATCTGATGTGCCGCACACCATTTTGCAGCCGCCTGTTCCAGCAGATCATGAGAACCGTTTTTTCCGTCCCATTTACTGTAATACACTATGATCTCATTCTTCATCGCTTTACTTTTGATACTTCTCCAACAAACGTTTAAATCCCGGCAAGCTTCTCTTTGCCACCTGAGCCGGCACACAATAAGAAATACGGACCCATCCCGGTCCATAGAAGGCGGTTCCCGGGGCCATCAATATTTTTTCTTCCTTTGCCACCTCACAGAAATGAGCATCATCCTCTTCCAGCGCCTTCATAAACAGATAAAAGGCTCCGTCCGGATGAATGCAGGTATATCCCATTTCCGTCAAACCCTGATACAAAATATTCCGTGTTTCCTCATAAATGCTGATATCTACGGAAGCATCCACACACTTTAGCAGCATTTTCTGCTGCAGAGACGGTGCGTTTACATATCCGAGATAACGCATAGAGGCGGTCAAACCTGCTACCAGATCCGCATAGTCCTCCACGTCCGGCTGCATTGCCACATAGCCGATACGTTCTCCCGGTATGGAGAGTGCTTTGCTGTAGGAATACACCACCAGTACATTTTTATAATAATCCGTAAGATATGGCACCTCAATGCCATATGCCAGCTTACGATACGGCTCGTCAGACACCAGATAAATCGGATGTCCATACTCCTTTTGTTTTTCTTCCAAAATCTTTGTTACCATACGCAGAGATTCCGGCGTATATACGGCGCCGGTCGGATTGTTCGGCGTGTTGATCAGCACAAACCGGGTCTTTTCACTCAAAGCCGCTTCAAACGTCGCCGGATCCGGCTGCAGTGTCTCCATATTGCACTGTGCCGGAACCAGTTTCCCATAAAATGTCTCTACATAACTTTTATATTCCCAGAAATAAGGTGCAAAGGTTACTACCTCATCCCCCACATCCAACAATGTATTGCAGATCATGGCCAAAGCAGATGCCGCACCGCTGGTCATGATAATTCCCTGCTCCGTATAATTGCAGCCATATTTTCGATTCAAATGCTCTGCCACATGACGGCGCACTTCGGGATGCCCTACATTGGCAGGATATCCGTGAAGCGCCAATGGCGGTTCCTGATCCAAAATCTCTTTCATTGATTCATTTACAATGGCAGGAGGCTCCACACTCGGATTTCCTATACTGAAATTATATATATTTTCCGCTCCATAAATCGAAGCCAATTTTTTCCCTTCCTCAAAAATGTCACGGATACAAATAGACGAATCCAGTGACGCACGCAAACGTTTTGCTATCATGTTACTTATCCTCCGGTTCTTTTCTATGATATCGCTTTAACGCGGTACATTCCGCTGTTTATCATACCATATTTCATACAGAAAGAAAAGGGAAAACGGGAAATGCGATCTCGCATTTCCCATCCTGTAATCTGTACTCGTTATTCAATTTTCCGTTCATACGCCAGGCTTCTTCTGCCAACTGCCTGATGTAATTAGCCTACCACTCTCTTTGCCGCTGCTTTGATCTTGCCGGCAATGGTTCCCGGCTCTTCTTCCAAAGAGTCTGCATCAAACTCTTCATCCTCTTCCAGCATGTCATCTTTGGTAAAATACTCATAGGCTTTGTAAGCTACGATACCAATGATTGAAATGATTGCTATAACCCGCACTGCAAACCAGAAATTCTTCATAATCTAATCCATCCTTTCGCACCTGATATGCCGTTCATATCAGATATTATATGACATTTTTCCTAACATTATAATAACACTTTGTACGCTTTCGTGCAATGAAGAATCCTGGCATTTTAAGAACATTATTTTCCCTATATCACAAACTGGCTCATATACCGCTTACTCAATCTGAGGCTGTCCAGTATCTTTTCCCTGCT
>CAZLZX010000229.1:0-4247 GCA_964564095.1 uncultured Eubacterium sp.
CAAAGATGTGAAATTTAACTTTTTGCAGATGGCATCTACCATATTCTGATATTTTTCGGAATCCGGGTCTGCATACTCCTGCACAACTTCCTTTGTTACCTCTCCACCTTCCAGTTCCTCGATCACTTTACGTCCAATCAGCTCCATCTCGGAAGTAGAACGTGAAAAATTCAAATATTTACAACCAAACAAGATCGGAGGACACGCCGGACGAATATGCACTTCCTTCGCACCGCTTTCGTATAAAAACTCAGTTGTCTCACGCAACTGTGTACCACGAACAATAGAATCATCGATCAAAAGCAGCTTCCGATTTCTAATCAGTTCATGTACCGGTATCAGCTTCATATGAGCAATCAGATCTCGCTTGGTCTGAATCGTCGGCATGAAAGACCTCGGCCAAGTAGGTGTATATTTAATAAACGGTCTTGAAAATGGGATGCCGGTCTCATTTGCATACCCAACCGCATGAGCAATTCCAGAATCCGGAACACCGGCAACTACATCAACATCTGCATCATCTCTTCTCGCCAAAAGCTTTCCGCAGTTATAACGCATTTGCTCTACGCTCACTCCTTCATAGGCGGCAGATGGGTATCCATAATAAACCCAAAGGAAAGTGCAGATCTTCATCTTGTTCCCCGGAGCGACCAATGTTTTTACTCCGTTGGCATCAAATACAACGACCTCTCCCGGCCCCAGTTCCCGATCATCCTGATACCCTAAATTTAAATAGGAAAAACTTTCAAAACATGCACATCTGCCATCTTCTTTTTTTCCTAATACGACAGGAGTACGTCCCATTTTATCTCTTGCTGCATAGATGCCCTTCGGGGTTAAAATCAGCATCGACAAAGACCCATCAACAATATCCAGCGCATATTGAATACCATCAATCAGGTTGTCCTTCTGATTGATAATAGCTGCCACCAGCTCTGTCGGATTGATTTCGCCATTACTCATTTCAAAAAAGTGTGTACGCCCTTTTAAAATCTCGTCTACGATTTCGTCTGCATCATTGATCTTGCTGACTGTCGTAATTGCAAACGTTCCATGATGGGAACGAACCAGAATCGGCTGTGCTTCAAAATCAGAAATACATCCAATACCCAGATTTCCTTCCAGCTTTCTCAGTTCCTTATCAAACTTTGTCCGAAACGGAGAACCTTCTATGTTGTGAATTGATTTGCTAAAACCATTCTCTCCATAAACAGCCATACCTGCACGTCTTGTTCCTAAGTGAGAATGGTAATCCGTTCCAAAAAATAAATCAAAGGTACAGTTTTCTTTTGATGCAACTCCAAAAAAGCCTCCCATTTTGTTCCTCCTGTGCTCTTATACTACATGATATCAAGTGCTTCGCACCATATAATAAGACTCTAGAAAATATTTCACATTTTCTATCGTTAGCATTAGGAGAATGCGCACAGCGCTTCTCCTATGCTACATTATATGGGATATGAGATAATTATTTCAACTTTTTTGGAAGATTTTATTTAATATTCATATTTTCCTACTCTTTGTTTTTAATAAAGTACAATTACCTCGTAATCATTGGATTTTTCGCCCATCTTTTTTCAAAGCAATTCACTTATAATACACATCCAACCAGGCATCCGCCAATATTTCATGCCCGGCCTCAGTCAAATGTATGCCATCTACGGTAAGATCCTCTACCCTCCGGCGTTTCTGTGCATTCTGAAAAATATTCCACAAAGGAACAAATTTCGTTTCATATTGAATTGCCAAATGCAACACTTTTTCCCGAAATGCCGCCAACGGCTCTATCCAATTGATGTACTCTGCGGGTCTTGGAAAAACAAACGGCTCCATCAGAATTATTTTTGCATTCGTTTTCTCCAGCGTTTCATTTATAAGCCATTCTAAATGTTTTTCATACTCCTCAGCCCCATGTCTATTGCCCCAACAAAGGTGCTCTGAAAGATCATTGATTCCCACCAGAATCGTAACTAAATCTGGTTGCAAGGAAATACAATCCTCCTCCCAAAATCTGCGCATCATACCAGCAGTAAAACCGTCATGACCTCGATTTAATATCTTGGCATTCGGCATTTTTTCACTAATCAGGCGAACATACCCCGTTCCAAGCCGGTTTATCTGCGGCTCCCACAAATGATTGGCATCTGTAATACTATCGCCGGCAAACAAAAGGACTGGCTCTATCGAATATTCCAAAACAAAATCATCCATGAAAAACCCATTACCGATATCATTCTTTTCCTGACCGACAATTTCAAACCCCAAATGCTTATAAATTTCAATCACATCCGTATTGTTTCTGTTTACGTTCAAAAAAACAGTAGAAAGCTGTTCCTTTTTCGTCTCCTGACAGATGAACGCAAACATATTTCCTGCCAGATGCCTTCCTCGAAAAGGCTGTGCCACATAAAATTTGCTCAGATACATTTTTCCATCTTTAGGGTAAAAAGCCATAAAGCCTGCTGCTTCGCTTCCCTCCATTACCCAATAATAGCGATATCCCTGTCGGATCTGCTGCTCTATCGCCTGAGGTGTCTGGAATCTACCGATCATATAATCATTCTGAGCCGCCCCAATGATTGGATCAAAATGACGTTTTACAATTTGCGCGGCAAACTCAGATAATCGCTCTATTTCATTTCTATTCTTGCCTGATATTGATATAAATTCTGCCATTATGTTCTTACCTCATATAAAATAATAGGACGAGGCACTATCCCCGTCCATAAATATCCACGCCAATCGCTTTAGTTGTTCATCAAAAGCTCAATAATTCCTTTGCATATCAATGACAAAGCGATTATCAGTACTATAATTTTTCCAATTATTCTTTGGTTTTTATACCACGGCACGTTTTCATCTTTTTCATTTGCTCTGGTGCAGCTTTCCTCCACAGGTGCTTCATCTTCATCTGACTGAATCTCTCTTTCCTCAGCCGATATAGCATCTATTTCCTCCTCGATTTCAGACTCATCCGAATAGCTATTATCTTCTTCTAACAGCTCAGTTATAATTTCTTTTGCCCGAACCGCATCCTCTTCCTTTACATAAATATCCACGCCAAACACAGAATATCCCATAGTAATGTGCATATATTCGCCGCTTCCTGATTCTGAAGTATAGCACGCAATTTCTTCTGCCTGTAAAAAGGCCATCAGCCGATTTGCTTCTATTTGATCTTTTGCATTATAAATTTTTATCATTTTCTTTTTCTCTTTTCTCGTATTCGATCCATCAATATGGCTTTATGGAAATCATCATGATATATCCCCATAATTAATGCCTCTTCATCTGTAAACAATGGTTCTGAGATTCTATCCTTCAGTCCATGCCGGGATCTTTTTGGTAAATGTAAATCAAATCCATTATCGCATAAGTCCTTTGTCCAATCAAAACCGCAATATGGACATTTTTCTTTTTTTCCAATCTCTTTTCCGCAATCCAGACAAAACATTTTTATTCCCTTTGACCTTATTTAAAATATTTATTGCCAGCCCCGCTAATTAGGAATATCCCCTACACCGTTTAAAATCAGCCGTGGACGATACGGGAACTGTTTCACAGTATCTCTTGTAGAAACACCGGTCATCACGAGAGCCGTATCCAGTCCAGTCTCTATACCAGCAATGATATCCGTATCCATACGATCTCCGATCATAACCGCATCAGAGGAATGTACATCAAGGATCTTTAAACCGGTACGCATCATCAGAGGATTCGGCTTTCCAACATAATATGCTTTTTTTCCTGTTGTAGCCTCAATGGGCGCCACAAAAGCCCGGCATGCCGGAGCGATACCGCCTTCCACCGGTCCGGTAATATCCGTGTTTGTCGCTATCAAACGAGCTCCCTGATTTACCAGATTCATAGCCTTTGTGATATGAACATAACTGTAATCGGTAGTCTCTCCTACCACCACATAGTCCGGATCCACATCATTGATCGTGATTCCGGCATCGTATAAGGCATTATATAAACCATGGTCCCCGATTACGTATGCACTGCATCCCGGTTCCTGACTCTGCAAAAATTTTGCCGTAGCCAATGCACTGGTATAAAAATGCTCTTCGCCTATGTCCAATCCCATTCTTAACAGCTTTTGCCGAAGCTCTCTCGGCGACCGGCTGCTGGCATTTGTCAGAAACAGGAACTGCTTGTTTTCTCTATATAGCCAATCTACAAATTCTTTTACTCCATCCAAAAGATGATTGCCATGGTAAATAACACCGTCCATGTCGCAGATAAAG
>CAZLZX010000230.1:0-4230 GCA_964564095.1 uncultured Eubacterium sp.
CTACGACTACATTACGAAGTACGCGGTCATTCATATCCAGGCATCGTTTCCATACTACCTGGCGAGGATCGATGCAAAGCTGATTTCCCTGCTGAATATGATTGTCAAGCAATGCTGCTAAAAGGTTATTGGCTGATGTGATAGCGTGAAAATCTCCTGTAAAATGCAGGTTCAGATCTTCCATCGGAACAACCTGGGCATATCCGCCGCCTGCAGCTCCGCCTTTGATACCGAAGCATGGTCCTAAAGACGGCTCTCTCAATGCCAGTGCCGCTTTTTTACCAAGCTTGCCAAACGCCTGACCTAATCCTACGCTGGTAGTTGTCTTACCTTCGCCCGCCGGAGTCGGGTTGATAGCAGTTACCAGGACCAGTTTCCCGTCCGGATTATCCTTTATTTTATCCATTAATTCATCGGAAAGTTTTGCTTTATACTTTCCATAAAGTTCTAAATCATCCTCTGCGATATCCAGTTTTTTTGCTACATCCACAATGTAGTCCATGGTTGCTTCCTGAGCAATCTGAATGTCTGTTTTCATAAGAATCTGTCCTCCTAAAAGTGAATTAAAATGTAATATCTATCTGAACGATAAGCGATGATACTTCTCCTGCTTATCGGTTCATGCACTATACATACTCATCAATATACTGCTCAAATTCTTCCATACTCATCAGTACCTTACGGGGTTTGGTTCCCTCTTCCGGTCCCACCACGCCAGCTTCCTCAAGCTGATCCATAATTCTTGCAGCACGATTAAATCCTACCTTAAACATGCGCTGAAGCATGCCGATAGAACCTTTTTCTTTCTCTATAATAAACTTTCCCGCTTCGGCAAAGTAAACATCCCGCTCGTCGGCGGAAGAGGTAAATCCACTTCCTCCGCCCATGGCAGAGGTGGCGGCTGATTTTACTTTTTCTTCAATTTCGGTGCTGTATGCTGCCTGTCCATTGTTTTCTGTCAGATAATCTACCACATCAGACACCTCTTTATCGGAAACAAATGCGCCCTGTACTCTGACAGGCTTCTGATATCCCTGAGGATAAAACAGCATATCGCCCTTTCCAAGAAGCTTCTCCGCACCATTCATATCAAGAATCGTTCTGGAATCCACACCGGAGGTTACTGAAAATGCAATACGGGAAGGCATATTCGCTTTGATCAGACCGGTAATAACATTCACAGACGGTCTCTGTGTAGCAATGATCAAATGAATCCCCGCCGCTCTGGCAAGCTGTGCCAGACGGCAGATCGCATCCTCCACATCTCCGGGAGCCACCATCATCAAATCCGCCAGCTCGTCAACGATAATAACGATCTGCGGCATTTTTTGCGGCTTATTTTCGTCTTCAATATCCTTAATAGACTCTATCTTTTTATTATATCCCTTCAGATCACGGACATTGTATTCCGCAAACTTCTGATAACGGTCTGTCATTTCCGAAACAGCCCAATGAAGCGCTCCTGCCGCTTTCTTAGGATCTGTCACAACCGGAATGAACAAGTGCGGGATTCCGTTGTATACACTGAGCTCCACAACCTTTGGATCGATCATGATCAGCTTCACATCATCCGGATGGGCTTTATACAAAATACTCATAATGATCGTATTGATGCAGACGGATTTACCGGAACCTGTGGCACCTGCAATGAGCAGATGAGGCATTTTCGCAATATCCGCCACAATTACATTACCGGCAATATCCTTTCCGGCCGCAAAAGAGATGTGAGACGCATGTCCCTGGAACTCCTTAGACTCCACCAGGTCTCGAAACGCTACCGTCACATTCTCCTTATTCGGCACCTCGATACCGATTGCTGCCTTTCCCGGGATCGGCGCTTCCATACGAATATCCGCCACGGCAAGATTTAATTTAATATCATCCGCCAGACCTACGATCTTGCTTACCTTTACCCCCATTTCAGGCTGTATTTCATAACGGGTAACGGAAGGACCGCAGGTAACATTGGTCACATGAGCCTTTACACCGAAGTTTGTCAACGTAAGCTGCAGCTTATTAGACATCTCCTGGAGATGCTGTCTGGAATCCCCCGCCGCATTAGGATCTCCTTTTTTAAGCAGCGAAACCGGCGGAAATTCATAGTCGATTTCCTGACCGGAAGAAGATTCGATCTCTCTGGAAATCGTTTCCACTCCATCTGATATTTCCTCTGCCTTCTGCTTTTTATTTTTATGTACCTGCACAGGCTCTTCATTAGAAATATGAATCTCCGGCTCCGGTACGGAAAACCCTGGTTCTGATACGGTATCTGAAGAATCTGGCACACTAAAGGAACCAGAAACAACAGAATCCGGCACGGATGCAGCCTGTTCTTCTGGAAAGGAAACCGCTGACGTCGGATCTGCATAAACCGGCATCTCTTGGGATACTTCTTCGGTTTGTGGCATTTCCTGTGCATCAATTTTTATCTCGCTCATATCTTCTGTAGATTTTCTGCGTTTTTTCTTTGGTTTTAACGCAGTGTTGTCCATATCTACACCTGAAACCTTATGATCGACCCGCTTATCAGTCTGAGCCGCCGCGGCTTCCCGCTGACTCTGACGTTCTCTTCTGCGCTCTTCCCGCTCCGCCTGCTGCTCTTTTCTCCGCTTTGCATCATCCTTTGCAGTCTTGTACACTTTGGAGCCTCCTTTTTTCAAGCCTCCAAAGAAAGACTTCTCTGTTAAAAGTACAATACTGATGATCAAAACAATGATCGTAATGACAAAAGAACATGCCAGTCCGATCGTCTTTGTAAAAAGCATACCACATAAGGCGCCTAACAATCCACCGCCATTTTTGTCTGAAACACATTCCTTTACCAATGTAAAAAGCTTAAAATCATCACTTCCATTCATCAAAAGATGCACAAGGATACACAAAAAAATCAACAGCAACACGCCTGCCACTGTCTTCATAATCACTTTTCCGGAACGTTTTTGATTCGCTGTCAAAAATGCGCTCATAAAAAAGAGCCAGAACGGAAAAATATAAGCCATAAGTCCAAATGTACCAAAAAAGAAGGCGCTGATGGCTTTTCCAAAAGCACCGCCCTGTCCAATGTTGCATATAAATATAATAATTGAAGCCGCCAGAATCAGCAGAAGAATCACTTCACTCTGTAAGGAAAACTCCTGCTGGGCAGTTTTTTTACGTGTATTTCTTTTTTTTGAAGCCATAACCCCTCCAAAATTTGTTTCTTTATTAAGCAATAAAGAAGTAACCACCGATTGCCAGCGCACCGGCTACCAGGCAGTAAATACTGAAATATGTAAATTTCTTTTTGCGTACAACAACAAGCATTGTTTTTATGCAGACATATCCTACCACTGCAGCAACTGCCATACCAATAATATAATTGCGTAATTCTCCTGCCGCAAGTGTAATATCCGAAATATCCTTTAGCTGTAACACAAGAGCGCCAAGAATCGCCGGAATAGATAAAATAAAGGAAAATTTAACTGCAAATTTTCGATCAAATCCGCTGATAACACAGGCTGCAATGGTCGTACCGGATCGTGACAAACCGGGCATCGTGGCAAGGCCCTGGCAAATACCAATGATAAAACCGTTCGTAGCCGTAACATGATTTGGGTGATTGGTTCCGTCCGGGACACGGTCTGAAATAAATAACAACACAGCCGTTATCAACAGACAAATACCCGGAACAAGCAAAATCTCGGAAGCTGCCGTTACCAGATCGGCTCCCACATAGCCGATAATGCCGGTAGGAATCGTTGCTATAATAATCAGAAGAACAAATTTACGATAGCTGTTTCGTATGATCCGGCGATACCTTTTCTCTTCGCCCTCCTCCGCTTTGGAAAAAAGAATACCCAAATTCACAATACAGTCAATGATCATTTTTACAAACTCTACGATCAAACGGACGATATCTTTATAATACACTACGAACACCGCAATCAATGTCCCCACATGCAGCAGAACGTCAAACAGAATACCGGTATCTGTTTCCACATGAAATAATATCTTAAATATCGCAAGATGTCCGGAACTGCTGACCGGTAAAAATTCTGTCAGTCCTTGTATCAATCCCATTAAAATTGACTGTATGAGTGACATAGTATCCTCCAAAGCTTTTATCTTTTGTTGTATATCTGTATATAGTAACGCGAACCTGATCTTATAAACAAATTTATCCGAGATACTATTCTAGCACACTTTACAGAAAATGTCATCAGCTAATCCATTTTCTGTCACAGCTCATCC
>CAZLZX010000231.1:0-4192 GCA_964564095.1 uncultured Eubacterium sp.
ATAAGTACGCTTTTTGCAGAGAAATATACGAAAAAAAAGACAATCATTTTGCTATAATTTATATAAAGATAGTTACCAAAAAGTAAGTATCGATAATAAAAAATATCAAAAACAAACAGATATTAAATGTTGATCAGCATTTTATGAATATTTTCTAACGGTTTTTAGCAGTTTGCAAATGCCGAAACACTATCTATATGAAAGATGAGGTTTTTTATTATGGCAAATGAATTTAAAAAGTCAGAACCAATTTATGAGGTTATTCGTGAAGAAAATGTGATGGTAACAGTACGAGATGGGGTAAAAATTGCAGTGGATGTTTATCGTCCAAAGGCAGAAGGTAACTTCCCAGCGCTTCTTGCGATGTCCCCTTATGGAAAAATTTCGCAGGTTTACCCGGAAACACCACCTATGCCATTTGGAAAAAGTATTTTTGAGGCATCCTGTGAATCCGGAGATCCGTTCTATTTTGCAAAGCGTGGATATGTGTTTGTCATTGCTGATCATCGCGGCACGGGAGATTCGGAAGGTACAATGTATGGATTTATGGATCACTATGAGGGCGAAGACGGCCATGACGTAGTTGAATGGATGTCGCAGCAGGAGTGGTGTACAGGCAAAGTAGGTCTTTGCGGTATCTGCTATTTTGCTAATACGCAGATTCAGATCGCAGAGACGCAGCCGCCTCATTTGACTTGTATAGCACCTTGGGAAATTTACGGCGATGATACTTATAATCACAGTAATTATGATGGCGGTGTTTTAAGTTTATTTTTCTATGGGCTTTATACGGGAACATATCCTGCACGGGTAGGCTATGGCATCAAAAATATAAAATCATGGATGATTCAGAATACTCCTGAAGATGAGTTGAAAGAAATGGTTGATAAAGCTTGTGCAGATCCAAGGCTTGCACAATATCCTTATCTGTATCATTTGCTGAAATACCCGGAAAAAAATCCTCTTCTGTTTGATATGATGCTGAATCCAAATGATAACAAATATTGGAGAGACCGTTCTATTATCGAAAGAATTGATAAGATCAATGTTCCTGCATATATCGGTGGACCAAACTTCTCCTTCTTTGGACTTTCCCAGATCAATATCTGGAATTCTATGCCGGATGTTCCAAGGAAGCTTCGGTTATATAAAGATATGGGCGAGCGTCCATGGAAAGATGATCATGATGAATTGCTCCGCTGGTATGATTACTGGTTAAAGGGATATGAAACAGGTATCATGGATGAGCCGGATGTTCGCTATCAGACAAGTGGTGTGATCGGATGGCATGAAGACAAAGAATTTCCGCCAATGGATACACAGTGGACAACCTTCTATTTCAATTCTCTTGGTAAATTAGAGACGGAGCCGGAATTATTTAACAATTATCACGATACTTTTGTGAATCAACCGCTTACTGTTACAGAAAACAGAGCTATGATCAGTTATGTTACGGATCCATTGCCAGAAGATATGATGGTTGTTGGCGGTGCGCAGGCTACGATTTTCGCTGCTATTGATAATGAAGAAACCACATGGAGAGTTGATCTTCGGGAAGATGGTCTGGGCGGTGTTGCTCCATTGGGAGCAGGCTGGTTACGGGCACAGCATCGTACGATTGATGAAGCGAAATGTAAACCATGGGAAGTATGCCATGATCACACAAAAGATGTACCGATCGTTCCTGGCGAAATCAATGAATATGTTGTACAGCTTCGTCCATGTGGCCATGTATTCAAAGCAGGCACACGGATTCGCGTAGACATCTCTGCGATTGATATCCCTACCGATCCGGAGACGTACGATGTAATGTGGCATTATTGTCCGGCTGATGTTACAACACATAAAATTTATCGTGATGCAGAACATCAAAGCTGCATTAAATTACCAATTGTTCCGGTAAATAAATAGAGAAATCTTCTAACTTTCCAACCGATGTAGAACTCCGGCAGCATCTTAGGGTTGCCGGAGTTCCAAAATCTTATGGATATATTGTAGAAAAGGGGGTTGTGATTATGACAACATATACGCCGTTAGTGATCGCTGTAATCTACTTTGTTGGATTATCAGTAATCTTCGGTATCGTTGCGAAAAGAAAGGTTAAAACTAGTAAGGACTATTTTACTGCATCTAACAGACTTTTATGGCCTATGGTTATGTGTACCTTTGTTCTTGCACCATTGGGAAGCGGACATACATCATCCCTTTGGGAGCAGGCATCTGTCATGGGTGTATCCGTAGTTTGGTGGGGGATTCTGGTTGGAGCCTTTTTTATTCCGATATTTATGCTTTGGTTTGGACCCTGGTTCCGAAAATTAAATGTAGAAACATTTCCACAGGCATTGGAAAAATTATTTGGAAAAAAAGTGGGGCTTTACAATGCATCATTAGCGCCTGCTGCATGGCTTGGTATTGCAATATCTGAGATTATGAGTACGGCAACAGCCATTTATTGTCTGACAGGAGGAGCGATTCCGTTTACTCCTGGGTGTGTTTTGATCGCAGGTGTGATCACAATTGTTTATATGATATTTGCAGGAAATCTTCAGGCATCCTACATGAATTTGGTAAATGCAATCATGTTGATCGCAGGTTCTTTTATAGCGATTTTCTATCTCGGGGGATGGTTAAATACAAACGGATATGGCGGATATGAAGGTGTTGCGCAGATTTTCGCGGATGCGGGTAATGGCTGGATGACAAATGTGTTTCATATTGATGGAAACATACTGTATGGTGTAATGCTTCCGGTTGTTATTCTTCACGTATTTGCGGCAAGCAGCGAACATTGTATGTATCTTCCTGTTATGGCAGCAAAGAATACACGTGAAGTCAGGAAAGGCGTGTTCCCGGCAGCGTTAATCAATGCATCGGCAGCGTTTCCATGGGTTATTATGGGACTGGTAGGTGTGGCACTTATTGGCCTTGAAAATACAACACCTAAATTGGTGGTGCCGGATCTGCTGCTTACGACATTTCCACCGGCATTGATCGGTATTGTAATGGTTGCTTTGTTGTGTGCCAATCTTTCTACCGGAAGCGGATTATTGCTGTCTATGGCACATGTTATTACAGATGATATTGTTGTACCGATTCCAGGGAAAAAGAATGTATCAGAGAAGAAACATATGAGAATCAGCTATCTTATGGTTATCTTGTGTACGGCGGCTGGAGTGATTCCGGCATTGAAAGCGTCTGTTGCCATGCCGATTTTCTTCTTCTGTTTCTCTGTCGGACTTCCAATTTTCGTTTGCTATTTCCTGGGTATGATCTGGAAAATTAATCGTAAAGTAACATGGGTAACCTTGCTGGCTTCATTGGCTGTTAATGTATGGTGGACGTTTGCTTGCCCCGCGCCAATTGCGAGTACGCCATTTGCTAATAGTTTCTATGTTGTTCTGATTGTTGCATTTGGTGTGAACATAGTAGGAAATCTCTTTACAAAGGGAGAGAAAGGGATGTTACGCCAGATAAAGGAAAAGAATGTTTAGAAAATTGACGAAAAGGAGGAAATCATATGAGTTGGGTGTTAGGTACATTTGTATTTTTGATTGTTTTTGTATCTGTAGTGTCTCTTGCGATCACTGGTATATTCAAAATCACACATAAAGAAGATGATGGGGAGGTGTAAGGTATGTCAACTCTCGATTTAAGTATTGCGATTTACCTTTTCGTTGTTATGGGGCTTCTTGGTTTACTAAGTGTTATTTCATATAACCGGCGTAAATCCAGAGGCGATTTGGAGGATCGTGAATCATAAATATGAAGTAAAAGGAGTAGGTGTTTTATAACACAAAAACTGGCTTCCAAAGGTTAGAATCAAAATCTAACGATTGGGGGTCAGTTTTTTGTTGAAGGGCATACAGTTTTTTAACAAAATTTTCCTATTTGTCAGATTATTATCTCATTCATCCGGACCAAATAGAGGATGGCGCAATTTGTTATGCCGATGGTGCTGCAGGTATGGCAATCAGGGAATGATACACCTTATGGCGTTCTAATAGAACAAGAGGGAACATGTTATGGTTATTCTTCTACCTTTCAGCTGTTGATGGATATGGTAGGCATAGAATGTATAACTGTGCGAGGTACGCCTGGAAGCAACAGTTACTACTTATAGTTTCAAACGATAATGATATATGATGATATTGGGGTCAAAACCATAGAAGGTTTTGTTCCTTGTTTCTATAGC
>CAZLZX010000232.1:0-4182 GCA_964564095.1 uncultured Eubacterium sp.
CATACTTGAAGTTATTTGAAAGAGTACGTATAATGTTGGAAGTGCAAATTACTTTCATACAGAAAAGACGAAAATGATTCGTATTTTGAGAGGACAACCATGAGAAAATTAGCGTTAAGCGATGAAATATTAATGCAGATAGAAAAGCCTGCCCGTTATATTGGAAACGAGGTCAATGCTGTAACAAAGGATACTGATGAAGTAGATATCCGGATTGCCTTTGCATTCCCGGACGTCTACGAGATAGGCATGTCACATCTGGGGATCCAGATCCTGTATGATATGTTTAATAAACGTGAAGATCTTTTTTGTGAACGTGTCTATTCGCCATGGCCGGATCTTCATCAGATCATGAAAGAGCAGAATATTCCTTTATTTGGTCTGGAATCTCAGGATCCGGTCAAGGACATGGATTTTCTTGCTATCACGATCCAGTATGAGATGTGTTATACCAATATCCTTCAGGTTCTAGATCTGAGTCAGATCCCGCTGTCCGCATCAGAAAGAGAAAAGGATGATCCTATCGTTATCGGAGGCGGACCATGTACCTACAATCCGGAGCCTCTGGCAGATTTCTTTGATATTTTCTATCTCGGCGAAGGAGAAACCGTATACGATGATCTGTTTGACTTATATAAACAGATGAAACAGGAGGGCTATGACCGGGATGCATTTTTAAGAGAAGCGGGAAAGATCCCGGGACTTTATGTGCCGAAATTTTATGAGGTAACCTACAAGGAAGATGGTACGATCGCTTCTTTTGCTCCGATCTACAATGACCTGCCGTCAGTGATCAAACGCCAGGTTGTGGAGGATGTGACAAATGTTGTATATCCCGATAAACCTATCGTGCCCTTTATCAAAGTAACCCAGGACAGAGTTGTCCTCGAAATTATGCGCGGCTGTATCCGCGGCTGCCGGTTCTGTCAGGCAGGCATGATATATCGGCCATTACGTGAACGTGATGTAAATATGTTAAAAGAAAAAGCATACCAGATGCTGAAAAACACCGGACATGAAGAGATTTCCTTGAGCTCTTTAAGCTCCAGCGACTATACACATTTAGAGGAACTTTTAACATTTTTAATAGATAATTTTAAATCCAAAGGAGTCAATATATCCTTGCCGTCTTTACGGATCGACGCCTTTTCACTGGACGTCATGAACAAAGTACAGGATATCAAAAAGAGCAGTCTTACCTTTGCTCCGGAAGCCGGATCACAGCGTATGCGCGACGTAATAAACAAAGGTCTGACAGAGGAGGATATCTTAAATGGTTCCGGTCTTGCCTTTGAAGGCGGATGGCAAAAGGTAAAGCTTTACTTTATGCTGGGACTTCCGGGTGAAACAACAGAAGATATGCAGGCAATTGCAGAACTTGGAAACAAAATAGCCAAACGGTATTATGAGATACCAAAGGATCAGAGAAATGGAAAATGCCAGATCACAATCAGTACATCCTTCTTTGTTCCAAAACCTTTTACTCCATTTCAATGGTTTCCTATGTGCACCAGGGATGATTTCCTCGGTAAAGCTAAAGTAGTAAATGAGGCTGTAAAAGCACAGTTAAACAGAAAAAGTATCAAGTACAACTGGCATGAAGCAGATGTAACCTTTATCGAAGGTATATTGGCAAGAGGCGATCGCAGGCTTTCCAGAGTATTGCTTCATGTCTATGAACACGGCGGGATTTTTGATGCATGGTCAGAGTTTTACGATCATACCAAATGGGAAAATGCATTTTCCGAACTGGGCATAGATCCAGCCTTTTACACGACACGGGAGAGAAGCGAGGATGAGCTGTTTTCGTGGGATTTCATTGATGCCGGTGTTTCAAAAGCATTTTTACTTCGGGAATGGCGCAATGCCCAGCAGGGTATCGTAACACCTAACTGCCGGCAGGGATGCTCCGGCTGCGGCGCAAGCGTATACAAAGGAGGTGTCTGCTATGAAAATTAGAATCAAATTCCGCAAATACGGCGTGATGAAATTTATCGGACATCTGGATATTATGCGCTATTTTCAAAAAGCCATGAGACGAGCTGATATTGATATCGCATATACGGAAGGCTTCAGCCCGCACCAGATCATGTCCTTTGCCGCACCTTTGGGAGTAGGAATTATCAGCGATGGCGAATATTTGGATATTGAAGTACATTCGACCCGCAATACAAAAGATTCCATCGATGCTTTAAATAACGTGATGGTAGAAGGGGTGGAAATCGTAGATTACGTGCAGCTTCCGGACGGCGCAAAAAAATCAATGGCCATTGTAGCTGGTGCAGAATACAATGTCTATTACAAAGAGGGAAAAACGCCCGTATTTACGCGGGAGGAGATCAAATATGGTATTCAGGATTATTTTCAGGCCCGAAAAGAAATCCTTGTTACCAAGCAGACGAAAAAAAGCGAACGTCAAATTGATATAAAACCGCATATTTTTGCCTTTGATCTATATGAAACGGAAGAAACTTACGGATTTCACTTTATGTTGTCTGCGGGAAGTGAAGAAAATATAAAGCCAGAACTGATCATTGAGGATTTCTGCAAGTTTTTCGGAAAAACCTATCAGCCTTTTGATTATCAGATCCAGAGAAAGGACGTATACGCCAGACACGAAGACAAGTTTGTCCCTCTGAACTTTTTTGGCAATGAGATTTTATAAGCAATGGGAAAACTACACGAAGCCAAAATCATTATTATAATATGAAAACTACACGAAGCCAAAATCATTATTATAAAATATGAAAACTACACAGAATCAAAGTCATTATTATAAAATATGAAGACCACACAGAATCAAAATCATTATTATAAAATATGAAAACTACACAGACCAAAATCATTATTACAGAATATGAAAGCAAATTAACAAGAGAAAAATATCTGTTTACCGGATTATTTTCAGATTCCACTTTAATTGAAGTTCATTTGGAAAAAAAGACAAGGCCTTCCATTTTAGGAAATATTTATATCGGCCGTGTCCAAAAGATCGTTAAAAACTTAAATGCGGCCTTTATTGAAATTCAGCCTGGGATTAACGGATATTATCCCTTGGAGCAGTGCAAAGCGCCTGTATATATAAAAAAGATCAATAGCCCGTCAATGGTTCAAGGAGATGAATTACTGGTCCAAATCGCCAAAGAAAATCTGAAAACCAAGCTTCCTGTTTTATCTACAAATCTGAATCTTACCGGGAAATATTGTGTGCTGACATCAGAAAATAAAAAGCTGGGTATTTCAGCAAAAATAGGCAGCGAAAAGCGTAAAGAGCTGACGGAGCTGTTCAAGGATAAGCAGGATGAAGCTTTCGGTATTATTGTAAGAACGAATGCCAAAGGCGCTGCGGCTGAGGACATACTTTATGAATATGAAGAGCTTAAGAAAGAGTTTTACCGCATTCTTCACGATGGTCAATACCGCACCTGCTTTTCTTGTCTGAAAAAGTCCATACCGGAATATTTAAAGGTTTTACAAAATATTTATTATGGACAACTTACGGAGATCATTACCGATATACCGGAAATATACGAAGAGGTATCCGAATTTAAACGAGGAATTTCCGAACTGGAGCCGATACCGGTTCGCCTTTATACGGACCGGCTTTTATCCCTTTTTGCTCTTTACAACATAGAAAAGCAGTTAGATCGGGCATTATCTAAAAAGGTATGGCTTCCTTCCGGCGGTTATCTGATCATTGAACCAACGGAAGCACTGACGGTTATCGATGTGAATACCGGCAAGAGTGTTGCAAAGAAACATCCTCAGGAGCATTTTCTGGCGATTAATAAAGAGGCTGCCAAGGAAGCGGCCGCACAACTGAGACTCAGAAACATTTCAGGTATTATTATTATCGACTTTATAGATCTGAAAAGCAAGGATGCCAAAAAGGAGCTGTTGCAATACCTTTCAGAAGCTGTAAAAAGTGATCCCATACCGATACAGGTTATTGATATGACAAAACTGGATCTGGTGGAACTGACTCGAAAAAAAGTTTCAAAAAGTTTGCCGGAACAGTTGACGTAACAGGACATATGTGTTATTATTCTCAGGTATGCCGCACAATGAGGTTTTAGAAGTCTGTTCTTTTTTAGAACGGCACCGAAATTGGCGAGTAATGATAATAGGGAGGTGCCATATGTACGCAATTATAGCAACAGGTGGTAAACAGTACAAAGTATC
>CAZLZX010000233.1:0-4071 GCA_964564095.1 uncultured Eubacterium sp.
GAATATTCATTGTACCAAAGGGATTTATTAGGAGGTAAGCAATATGAAACATGGATATAAATATATTTTCTGGGATTTTGACGGCACGATCATGGATACTTATCCGGGAATTGTAGAATCTTTGAAATATGCGATGGATTTCTTTGGACAGCCGGAGCTGGATGAGCCCACGTACAGAACATTTATCGGACCGCCGTTGAGGGACAGGATTCCCGCAGTTTATCCTTTAAGCGAATTACAGACTGAGGTTGCGGTGGAAAAATACAGAGAACACTATATGGATGGCGGCGGAATGCTGAATTGCAGACCTTTTTCCGGTGTGTTGGAAGCCGTGGAAGCATTTCGAAAGGCAGGTTATATGCAGGTTATTACAACCTCCAAGCCGGAACCGATGGTTACGGGAATATTGAAAAGGCAGCATTTGGAACATTTATTTGATCATGTTATAGGAGCCAGTCTGGATGGAAAGATCGATACGAAACAGGAAGTGCTGGAAGAAGCATTTCGTAAATTGGGAGTGACAGACAGAAATGAAGTGATATTGATTGGTGATACAAAGTATGATGCTGTTGGAGCCAGGGATGCAGGTATTGGGTGTATCGGCATCACTTATGGTTTTGGAAGCAGGCAGGAGCTGGAAGAAAATGCGGCGGAACCGGTTTTTGACTCTATTGAGGAAGTAGTGGCGTATTTGAGTTAGCGGATATGATTGTAACAATTTTTATATGCTGATTGAGAAACAATTTCGACACAATTTTATATTCAGAATAATGGCAGAAAGAAAAATTCAAAAACTTTCTGCTTTTTTTACTGCATAGATTAGATGGAAAATGGGAAAAAATTAAAATAATAGCAAAAATTATCAGAAAAATATATAAAAAAAGCATAATATTCAAATAATCAGAAAATATAGAGAAAAAAGTGGGTTTACATTCATGAGGTTTTGGTGTATGATAGTTTTTGCATAGCAGACTGGATGGTTTGCAATGCTTCAAAACGTGTACCCTCTGGGGTACCCCATTACGCCATTCGGCGTTTCATAAAGTATTTCAATTCAGAACAATAGATTTTATCACAATATGTATCTATTGTTTGCCGGATGATGTGGGACAACAACACTCATCCAATGATAACAAAATATAGAAAGGGCGAGATTATGAAAAATCGCAGAGAAGAAGCTGTTATGACAGCGCAGGGCTTGTACGATCCGCGGTTCGAGCATGACAATTGCGGTATCGGAGCAGTTGTAAATATCAAGGGTCTGAAAACCCATGAGACTGTGGAGAACGCACTTAAGATTGTAGAAAATTTAAAACACAGAGCAGGCAAAGACGCCGAAGGTAAGACTGGTGATGGAGTTGGTATTCTTTTACAGATTTCCCACAAATTTTTCTCCAAAACCATGTCCGACCTCGGCGTCTTTTTAGGTAATGAAAGAGATTATGGTATTGGAATGTTCTTCTTCCCTCAGGATGAATTGAAACGTAACCAGGCAAAGAAAATGTTTGAGGTTATCGTAGAAAAGGAAGGAATGAAATTCCTGGGATGGAGAGAAGTGCCGACAGATCCGACGGTTATTGGTCAAAAGGCCGTTGATTGTATGCCGTATATTATGCAGGCGTTTGTAAAACGTCCGGATGAAGTGGAAAAGGGTCTGGATTTTGACAGAAAGCTGTATGTGGTTCGCCGTGTATTTGAACAAAGTAATGACAATACCTATGTGGTTTCTTTATCCAGCAGAACTATTGTATATAAGGGTATGTTTTTGGTAAATGAACTGCGTCTGTTCTTTGCAGATCTGCAGCATCCGGATTATGAATCTGCCATTGCCATGGTTCATTCCAGATTCTCAACCAATACAAATCCAAGCTGGGAAAGAGCGCATCCGAACCGTTTCATCGTTCACAACGGCGAGATCAATACGATTCGTGGTAATGCCGATAAGATGCTTGCCAGAGAGGAAACGATGGAATCTGAGCATTTGAAAGGCCAGCTTTCCAAAGTCCTTCCGGTGGTAAATACATCCGGTTCCGATTCAGCAATGCTTGATAATACACTGGAATTTCTGGTAATGAGCGGTATGGAGCTTCCGCTGGCAGTGATGATCGCTATTCCGGAGCCATGGGCCAACAACCATATCATGACTCAGAAGAAGAAAGATTTTTATCAGTATTATGCTACGATGATGGAGCCCTGGGATGGTCCGGCATCGATCCTGTTCAGTGATGGAGATATGATGGGCGCTGTTCTTGACCGAAATGGTCTGCGTCCTTCCCGTTACTATATTACGGATGATGATTATCTGATCCTTTCCTCAGAGGTAGGTGTGCTTGATATCGATCCTTCTAAGATCGTGGTAAAGGAACGTCTGCGTCCGGGAAAAATGCTTCTGGTAGATACACTCAAAGGAATCGTAGTGGATGATGATGAGTTAAAGGAAAGTTATGCAAGCCGTCAGCCATATGGTCAGTGGCTAGATGAATATCTGCTTCAGTTAAAGGATTTAAAGATTCCGAATCAGCGTGTGCCGGAATACAAAAGGGAAGAGCTGGAACGCCGCCAGAAAGCGTTTGGTTACACCTATGATTCTGTAAAGAATGTTATGCTTCCAATGGCAAGGGACGGACAGGAAGCAACCACAGCGATGGGTATTGATACCCCGATTGCCGTACTTTCCAAACAGCATCAGCCATTATTTAACTATTTTAAGCAGTTGTTTGCGCAGGTTACCAATCCTCCTATTGATGCGATCCGTGAGGAGATCGTAACCTCCACATCTGTATATATCGGCGAGGATGGAAACATTCTGGAAGAGGCGCCAAAGAACTGTCAGGTATTGAAGATCAGAAATCCGATTTTGACAAATACAGATCTGATGAAGATCAGAAATATGAAAAAAGAGGGCTTTAAAGTAGAGGAGCTTTCCATTACCTATTATAAAAATACAAGTCTGGAAAAAGCCTTGGATCGTCTGTTTGTAGAAGCAGACCGTGCGCACAGAGACGGAGCAAATATTCTGATCTTATCCGACCGTGATATGGATGAGAACCATGTGCCGATTCCGTCATTGCTGGCAGTTTCTGCATTGCAGCAGTATCTGGTAAAAACCAAAAAGCGTACGGCCCTGGCGTTGATCTTAGAGAGCGGCGAGCCGAGAGAGGTACATCATTTTGCTACATTGCTTGGTTATGGAGCCTGTGCGATCAATCCGTATCTGGCACTGGATACTATTAAGCAGACAATTGATGACAGATTGCTTGACAAGGACTATTATGCAGCATATGAAGATTATAATTCCGCAATTTTGCATGGTATTGTAAAAATCGCTTCTAAGATGGGTATTTCCACTATTCAGTCCTACCATGGTTCTAAAATCTTTGAGGCCATTGGTATCGACAAGAGTGTGATTGACAAGTATTTTACGGATACGGTCAGCCGAATCGGCGGCATTACATTAGAGGATATTGCAGAGAATGTAGATAAGCTGCATTCCGCAGCATACGATCCGCTGGGACTGGTTACAGATCTGACCCTGGACAGCCCGGGAAGCCATAAATCAAGAAGCGGCGGAGAGGAGCATCTTTACAATCCGCGGACGATTCATCTGCTGCAGGAAGCAACAAAACGCGGCGATTACGATCTGTTTAAACAATATACGGCGTTGGTAAATGATGAGACAAATATTATGAATCTGCGTGGAACCTTTGATTTCATTTATCCGAAAAAAGGTATTTCCATTGATGAGGTGGAAAGCGTTGATTCTATTATACAGAGATTTAAAACAGGAGCTATGTCCTATGGATCTATATCGAAGGAAGCCCATGAGACATTGGCGATTGCCATGAATATGATACATGGCAAATCAAACTCCGGCGAAGGCGGCGAGGATCTGGATCGCCTTACGATTGGAGCGGATGGAAAGAATCGTTGTTCTGCCATTAAGCAGGTTGCTTCCGGACGTTTCGGTGTAACGAGCCGCTATCTGGTAAGTGCCCAGGAGATTCAGATCAAGATGGCACAGGGCGCAAAGCCGGGCGAGGGCGGTCATTTGCCAGGAAAGAAAGTATATCC
>CAZLZX010000234.1:0-4057 GCA_964564095.1 uncultured Eubacterium sp.
ACATTGATGAACTTGAATTATCTGTTCGTTCTTATAATTGCTTGAAGAGAGCCGGTATCAACACCGTGGAAGAGCTGACAAACAGAACACCAGATGATATGATGAAAGTTCGTAATCTTGGACGTAAGTCTTTAGAAGAAGTTTTAGGCAAATTAAAAGAACTGGGCTTACAACTAAACCAGGGCGAGGAGTAAGACCAATTTATATACTCGTTGGCAGGAGACGTAAGACCAAAGACGCGGTTTCCCGTCAGTTCATGAGTGGCAGAAACAATTTAATTGGCATTCGGCATACAAGACCAAAGATGCGTTGCCGGATGTTCCACAAAATGGAGGAAAACAATAATGGCTAAATATCGTAAATTAGGCAGAACATCAGACCAGAGAAAAGCTCTGATCAGAAGCCAGGTTACAGCATTACTGTACAATGGCAGAATCATTACTACAGAAGCAAGAGCTAAAGAAGTACGTAAAGTGGCTGAAGGACTTATCGCTGCTGCAGTAAGAGAAAAAGATAACTTCGAAGAAGTAAAAGTTACAGCTAAAGTTGCTCGTAAAGATGCTGATGGCAAGAGAGTAAAAGAAGTTGTAGATGGCAAGAAAGTTACTGTTTATGATGAAGTTGAGAAAGATATGCCATCCCGTCTTCATGCAAGAAGAGAGATGCTGAAAGTTCTTTACCCGGTAACAGAAGTTCCGGCTAAAAACGCAGGCAAAAAGAAAGCTACCAAAGAAGTTGATCTGGTAAACAAATTATTTACAGAAATTGCACCTAAATACGTAAACCGCAATGGTGGTTATACAAGAATCGTTAAGATTGGACCGCGTAAAGGCGATGCTGCAATGGAAGTTGTACTTGAGCTTGTATAATTGATTTTCATATGAGTAACACAGAACCCTGTTTGAATATATGTTCAGACAGGGTTTTTTGCATGATTATTTTTATAAAAACAGGAAGCTGCAATTAATAGATGAAATTTAGGGAAAAATCTAGTATACTTAAAATATAAAGTTAAGAGATATAAAAGCTCAAAGCTTTTGCAGACATTGCTAAAAATAAGTATTTGGAGGTTTTACTATGGAACAGCAGCTTTTTACAAATGAAATTATTTTATCATGGCTTCAGTATTATGCCAAAAATGCGGCAGTAGATCTGGAAAAAGTGAAAATGTTAGATATTACGAGAAAGAATAAGAACCTGATCCCAATGGTGGAGAGCCATCGGGCGGTTATGGTGTTTACGGAGGCTGGACAGCCGGACATTTTCTATCGTATGTGGAATGCCGGATTGGGCGAATGTGAGGTATGGTATAACGAAGGCTCGGAACCGGAGGGAGAGATCAAACACGATAAGGTCAGTGATATGATCAATCGTGGTATTAACGCCTCTGCGGGAATGCTGATCCTCAATCCAAATGCTCGGAATACCTATAAACTGGGCATGGATAATAAGAATTTTAAACGCGGTACGATCCGTTATGTGGGAAGCGAGATCCGTGCAGTTATTTTAAATAAGATGCATGTGGCGTTACAGGATGATATCTGTGTGATCGGCGGAGAAAGTATTGCTATTGAGGCTGCGATCATTGCCTGTGAGGGAAGTGTACTGGCTGTGGAATATAACAAGAATGACCGCGCGACAATGGAAGAAAATATTGAACATTTTGGCTTACATAATGTGAGCATCATTGACCATGTGGATGAAGAGACAATGGCAGGTCATCCGATTCCATCCCTGGCGTTTATCGTGGCTTCTGCAAGTATGGAGCAGGAAATTGAATGCCTCATGAAATTAAATCCACAGATAGAGATCGTTGTCTATACTTTGGACTTTACGGTAGCGGCAAATCTGTCAAAGACCTTCGAAAAATATGGCATCAAAGATGTAGAAGTGATTCAGATTGCAGTATCCAAATTGAATGCGAAAAATTCTTTTGAACAGCAGCCCGCACCATGGCTGATTTCAGGCAGTGCAGTGCGGCAGTAAGAATATATTCTGGGGCATTTTATTATGCCCCAGAGAATAGATTTACAGGGAAGAAATATCCAGCTTGTCAAAATCTTCGATCATTGACTGGGCAATACCGGTAATGATCTCTAAGTCTCTTTCTGTCTGGCCTTCCAGATTTAATACCATTACCGGATCATGCAGGGAAGCGCGCAGCAGCATCCATCCTGTACAGATACCGGAGAAGCGAATACGGATCCCCTCATGAGAAGCCGGAAGCTCATAACCGGACGCTTCGGCGCGTTTTTTGAATGCGGCAAGGACGTTCTGTCCGTAAGCCTTAAAGTCCTCCGTGTGAATCTTAAAACGCACTTCGCGGGCCTGACATTCCATTACCAGTTTTTCTATCAGATGGTCGATGGTTTTACCTTCTTTTGCAGCTTTAGCCACGGCGATAACCAGTTTTACGGCAAGGAATGCACCATCGTCCAGATAATAGTTTTCCTTTAAGCATCCGTGTCCGGAAGTTTCCATTGCCAGCGGACTGTTGATCCCGTTAGCATTCAGCTCCTTACATTTGTTGATAACATTTTTATAACCACGCATATAGCAAAGATGTTTTAAGCCCAGTTCCTTTTCCAGGAAATCTGTCAGACGATCGGAGGTTACAGAGTCGGTAATGATCGTGCTGCCCGGATGATCCGGAGCTAATATTGCTGCGATCATGGCGATAATGGAGTCACGGTTAATGGGCGTTCCGTCCGAAAGCACTGCGGACATACGATCTACATCCGTATCAAAGATCAGTCCAAGGTCAGCCTTGTTGGCTACCGTAGCATCGCAGATTGCCTTCATAGCCTCTTTGTTCTCCGGATTTGGAATATGATTCGGGAAGGAACCGTCCGGGTTCAAGAAGGCGCTTCCTGTGATATCTGCGCCGAGTTCTTCCAACACCTGTGTGGCGAAAAAACCGCCTGCTCCGTTTCCGGCATCCACTACGATCTTTAAGCCTTTTAATGGCTCCTCGTAAGTATCGGCATTTACAGCATCACAGATTTTCATGCATAGATTTGCGCTGTAAAGGGAGATCAGATCAAATTCACAGACAAGGTCAGGATTTTCCACAGTAGTGCTGTTGATGTCCGCCTCTGTTACCTTTTCATCCAGCTCGGAAGCAATCTCTAAAATTCTGGTAATGTCATCATGCTCCAGACCGCCGTCTGCATCGAAGAACTTGAAACCGTTACGGTTAAATGGCAGATGGCTGGCTGTGATCATAATAGCGCCGTCATATCGGGTTTCAGGATAAACAATGGACATGAACATTGCCGGAGTGGAAGCCATACCGCAGTCAGATACATAAACATTCTGAGAGAGAATGCCCTGAATAATCTGTTTTTTCAGAGATGGTCCTGTAATGCGGGAATCGGTACCAACACCGATGATACATTCCTCGGCAGGAATATTTTTCTTTTCCATCAGCCATACCGCAAATGCCTGACCGATCACAAAAGCCGCTTCCCGGGTCAGATTTGTGTGTTCTCCTTCGATACCTTCACAGGCAATACCGCGGATATCACTGCCGTTTTGCAGTTTCAGAAATTCTTGTTTTGAAATTGACATGTTTTCCTTTTGTATGGCGCATTACTCGCATATGCATCCATACGCTCCTTTCTTTCCTGATTTGTCCATCGAAAGATGGATATAAAACTAAGCCCCTGTGGGGATAGATCATCTTTGTTAATCCTGCCCGGAAGTGAGGGGCAGAGTAAAAATAAATTCGGTTCCGATATTTTCCGTGCTGATCACATTAATATTTTCGTGATGTGCGCTGATGATTTCCTTTACGATAGACAGTCCCAGACCGGTTCCTTTTTTATCCTTTCCGCGGGAGATGTCCGTTTTGTAAAAGCGTTCCCAGATTTTACTGATGCTGCTTCTGGGAATACCGATACCGTGGTCTTTGACAGAAATAAATACCTTATCATTTTTTACAGTCGTTTCAATATCGATGGATGAATCGTTACTGCTGAATTTAATAGCATTGTCAATCAGGTTTTGCAATACCAGCTGGATTCGTCCCATATCTGCGTTTACATAAAGTTCATTT
>CAZLZX010000235.1:0-4051 GCA_964564095.1 uncultured Eubacterium sp.
TTCTGCAAAGGTTCCCATAGGAAGCACTTCTAAATCAAGCTTTCCTTCCTCTGCCATCTTCATTGCCGTATGATTATGACCTATATAGGAACAGATCAACTTTTTAAACATTCCCGTTCCTACCAGTGCATTTCCTAAGGCATCCGGAAAAACAAATTCAGAACATGCATCATTTGAAATCAAAACAAGATCTTTTAGTTCACCTTTTCTGGCAGTTAATGCCCGCACCAGATCAAAAGGAGCTCCGCTGTAGAAAAATCCTCCCAGCATGATCGTTGATCCGGACTTTAATCCGGCTACCGCCTCTTTCGCTGAAATCAGTTTATTCATGACACGCTTCCTTATACT
Source organism: uncultured Eubacterium sp. (assembly GCA_964564095.1). Classification (GTDB taxonomy): domain Bacteria; phylum Bacillota; class Clostridia; order Lachnospirales; family Lachnospiraceae; genus Brotonthovivens. Next base: position 349 of record CAZLZX010000235.1, read on the forward strand.
CAGCTGCGGCAATTGCTGCCCCGATCGCACACATATACTCCGCATCTGCACATACGGATAATTTCTTTTTTGATACAGACTCCAATTCTCTGACAAATGCCTGATTTTTGCTGAGACCGCCGCATAATATGACTTTCTCCATATTCGGCAAAGTAATATCATTGATAACTGAATTTGCACGGACCGCTGTCCCATGCAGAACCCCCAGCATTACATCCTCCTTTGTCACTCCCCGATTAAGATTTTCCAGGACATCCATTCTTCCAAATACGGCACACGCATCACTGATTACCGAGACATGCTGTCCCTGCAATTCCGCTGTCTTTTTATAATTCCAGCCAAACTCTTCTGTCAAATTCTCAATCATCAGTCCCAATCCTGCCGAACATTTCTGGTTTTGTACCATCTCAGCTATTCCCGAAGCCTGTTTCCTATCCAACACTGCCACAAGAATCTCATCCGCTCCCATATTTACAGCCATAGTCGCCTCCGGCTCACATTCCCGAACGGCTTTTTCCAAACAAATGATCTCTGTTTTCTGTCTATCTGCAATCGATACATTGTACTTTCCTTTTCCTGTTGATACGATTGCATCTACATCTGTCGGTTCCAGACCTGCCCCCCGCAGTGTTTGCTGCCAAATCTCCTTTACATTCTCTTCTCGTTTTGCTAAGCCTGATATTCCTTTATTTTTTGCAATAATTTTATTATCTTTTCTTATTATAATTTTTGTATATTTTATTCCAACATCAATGCCGCCTGTGACCATATGCTACATCTTCCTTCCCTTTGTTATGCTTCCAGTTTTTCAAGACCGAGACTTTCCATCCAGCTATCCAGTTGTTCCAGAAAACGTTTCTCATCCAGATCTGTTCTGTCTCCCGGCTGACTGCCTTCATAAGTAAGAACGGATAAACCTTTTTTGCGTAATCGCATTGCCTGTTCTTTTCTGGTCATGGTACAGCCTACACCGCTGCGCCACAAGCCAAAAATAGCTCCATCTGCCTGGAAAATATCAGCAAATTCATAAATTGCCTCCGGTCTCATATATTCATCCTGTTTAAAATGCTGCGGTGTTCTGGCATCCGGTCCCATCATGAATCGCACAGCATCCTCCCTTGTCTCAATCCTGGTATCCTCGCTGTACTGCATAATATCTCTGCGGTACACGCTTCCATCCGGTTTTCGTTCCAGACAATTTCCTCCAATAGCATGCGTATACTGAGATCCAAGACAAACGGCTCCATATTTTTCCATGTACCGATAATATTTCAGATAATGCCATGCTGGCGGATGTGCCTCAATCCACCGGAAACGTTCATTTCCTACAGCTGCGATTTGCTCTTCTACACGCCAAGCAACCTCATCCCGAAGGTTTTTCCAAAAGTTGACAGTCTCCTCCGGATCCACCTTTGTCAGACCGCCTAGTGTGTAAAAGGAATACAATTCCTTTACAGACAGAGGAGCCGGTTTATGCGTCATAAGAATCGATATTTCCGTTGCATAATCCTGAATCTTTTGATTTGCATTTATCTCAATGAGCAGCTTCTCATCATCAAATTTCTGATCAAAGATTCTTTCTATATCGTTGATCTGGCGCAAGGTACAATATGCCCTGTGCTCCAGCATAGCCTCCTCACGGGCTTCATCCCTCGGTCCCAGATACATGCACTGATCTGCCATCCATTGCGGAACCGGTTCGAAATCTCTTACCTGAACCCCTCGTTTCGCATGGGAATCGCAGACACAGGGAAATGGCACTACCAGCTGTCTGTTAGGAAAGGGATCTCCATTGATGTCATATCCCAAAAACTGTCCGCCCCAGCAGTTATTATGATAACCGCAAATTTCACGCCCCCATCCTCTTACTTCACATGCAAGACGACTTTTTCGCGCAAAGGGGGACGATTTGCTGCAGATCATAGCACCATCCGGATTATCTTCTACGATTGTCAGGTTCGGGAAACAATTAGACCAGTCCCCGAAAAAACCGCAGTTACCCTGCCCTACGATGTTATCCTGACTATTAATAGATTTCTGCCATTTTGCTCTCAACTCTTTTGCTTTTGCCCAGGAATCAAGCGGTCTTGTTTTCCAAATTTGTCCTTTTTGACTCATCTTCACTGTCCCCCTTATCCTTCAAACCTTTTATTCCAGCCAGCCAAATGTGTTACTCCCGGACGAAGCATATTTAAAAACGCCTCTATTCTTAATGCGGTATCTTCTTCCTGCAATTTCATACTTCTTTCAAAATACAAAAACGGAATATTCCTCTCCCGAAGCATTTTCCATACCGCATAATTGTCCGAACCATGTAAATGACAATAAATCTGCTTTTCGATAATGACCCCGTCCACATTGTAATCTTCTGTCAGTTCAAATATGTGCTGAATACGTCTTCTCCAGTTATTATCTTTAATAGGATTATGAGGTCTTCCCAAATACCGAAGCGCCAATGCCATGAGACAATCCTTCTGTTCAATTACCTCATTCCAGAAATATGAGCTTCCCGTATCCAGTTCATCGATAACCACATTTGCCCCTAATTGTTCCACCAGTTCTTCCAGTTCCGTGTTAAAGGTTTCGCTGCCCACCAGCATTAAACGAATCCGGTCTTTGTAAGGTTCTCTTTCTTCCAGCTCTTCCAGATATCTTTCCAGAATCTTATTCATTTCAGCCTTATCCATAACCTGACATGCCAATACGATGTTCAACGCCTCAGACCCCAGCAACACACTGTTATTTACTCTTCGCAGTTCATAAATTCTCCTTAACAGACGACGGTTTTTATTATATACGGCAATCGCATGATCCAATGCTTCCTTCGTAATCTCATTGCCCGTCCACGCTTCCATTTTTTGCTTAAATACATTCATCTCAGAGCGCGCAACGTCCTTTGAAGTAGGCGCATCCGTATAATCCGGCATAAAAAAATAATGGGAAAATAATTCCGGCTTATTATTAACACTTACTTCAAAAGCATTGTACATCCATTGACATCCTTCTACATTTACCAAACCATCTATGTAATCGTAGCGTCCTTTTAAAATCTGATTTACCATGTCTCGAACCGGATAACATGAGGCATACATCCATTTATCTGATATGTCATCATCCTCATGAGCCGCAAGAATACGTACCGGCAATACTCCTGCCGCATATGCAATTTCCTCCGGCATATAAGGCTCAAAATATCCCAATATTTTGCCTCCATACTTTTTCTTCCAGGCTTTTGCATAGTCATGGCGATTTTCTACCATCGCTTTAAAATCTATCATATCTATTACCTCCGTCCTACAATTCCTGCGCTAAAAGAGCTGCTCCAATGGCTCCTGCCAACATCGGATCATATTCACTGGCCAAAGCTTCCGTTTTTAATTCTCTTTCCAGACGTTTCGTGATACCGATATTTTTCGCCAGACCGCCTGTAAACCCTAATTCCGGATAAACAGATACTTCGCCTATGTCCAGCGGCTGCAGACGTCCTGCCATGCCCAGTATCCTCCATGCGACAGCAAACATATGGGCAGCATATATTTCATTTTCTGTCACAGGCGGCTCCTTAAATCCCGGATGCAGCATTCCCATAGATTCCGTCTGTGCAAAGGCGTAGCAGGTGGTGCTGACGGGTTCCGGATCCTCCGTTACATCCAACGACCTTTTTCCGATTTCCTCTATATTAATTTGCATTAAATCACAGATT
>CAZLZX010000236.1:0-4006 GCA_964564095.1 uncultured Eubacterium sp.
TTTTATTCACTTCCTACTTTTATTTTTTCAAAATTATAAACTTATTTTTGATTTCTTCTTGTCAGGCTCTTTTCCCTGATATCGTAAAAATCAGCTTTGAAAATGGAACAAGATCGTCCCAAACAAACCGGTTGCTGTCAATATCCCGCTCTCCGCAATCGATCACATCCATGCGGACCCGGAAGGATTCCACGAACTGTATGTATTTTGAATCCTCATTTTTCACAAAGGGAATATGTTTTAATTTTTCTGTAAATTCTCCAAAATACACATGACCCAAGATCTCTATTGCAAGAGATTTTTCGGAAATATTCAGCTCTCTTCCGATCTGTCTGAAATAGAACTCCTTCATAACCTTTGCAAGTTCCATGGACCCGATCCCCTCTTCATTTAAAAAGGTAATCAGATTCTCATCATTTTTCACTCGAACCAGCTTCTCACAGCACCACAAACCGATACCATGAAAATCGGTATTCCAGATGTACGTTTTATCCTCCTCTTTTATTCCATCATCCTTTGATACGGTATCGTCTGATATAATATCTCCTGATACAGTATCTTTTAAGATTTTATCTTTCTGCATCGTATTCATCCGTTTCATACCCGCTATTTTTTCAGGTGCAATTCCTGTTCCGCCATCGTAAGAGCGCTGTCAATTACCGCATCCATATCATAATATTTGTACTCTCCCAGACGACCGCCGAAAATAACCTTTTCTTCCTTTTCTGCCATCTGCCGATACTGCTCATAAAGCTTTCCATTCTTTTCATCATTTACAGGATAATACGGTTCATCCCCCGGTTTCCATTCTGAAGAATACTCCCGGCTGATTACAGTCTTAGGCTGTGTTCCAAATTCAAACCACTTGTGCTCAATGATTCTGGTCCAGGGTGTTTCCCGGTCTGTATAGTTAACCGCTGCATTTCCCTGGAAATTTGGCATATCAAGCACCTCTGTCTCAAATCTTACGGACCGGTATTCCAAAGCTCCAAGCTGATACGCAAAATATGCATCTATGGCGCCGGTATAAACTATCCTTTCCGCCATAACATCATACGCATCCTTTTTTTCCAGGTAATCTTCTCCCAGACGAACCTCGATCCCCTCCAGCAGATGCTCCACCAGCTTTGTATAACCGCCGATGGGAATTCCCTGATACAAGGCATTAAAATAATTATTATCAAAGGTAAGACGCACCGGCAGTCGCTTTATAATAAAGGCCGGAAGCTCATCACAGGGACGTCCCCATTGCTTCTCTGTATATCCTTTTACCAATTTTTCATAAATATCTGTTCCCACCAGACTGATCGCCTGCTCCTCCAGATTCTTTGGTTCGGTAATGCCTGCCGCCTTTTTTTGCTCCTCGATCTTGGCTGCAGCCTCCTGTGGTGTTACAACCCCCCACATCTTATTGAAGGTATACATATTAAAAGGAAGAGAATATAATTCTCCGTGATAATTTGCCACCGGAGAATTGGTAAAACGGTTGAACTCTGCAAACCGATTTATGTAATCCCATACTCTTTTATTGTTCGTATGGAAAATATGGGCGCCATATTTGTGAACATTAATTCCCTCTATTTCCTCCGTATATACATTTCCTGCAATATTCGGACGCTTGTCTATCACAAGCACGCGCTTTCCTGCTGCCTTTGCCTCCTGTGCAAATACTGCGCCGTAAAGGCCGCTTCCTACTATTAAATAATCATATTTCATAGAAATTCCTTTTGCTTACGTCATAATGATGTTATTTTTTTCTTTCATTATAAAGATAACGAAAAGATATGTAAAGTTACAAAATATTTCCTTATAAATTTTTTAACTTCATCTGTTGGTATAGCGTATGCAAGGCAACCATGCCTACTACCTTCTGTCTCTCCATTAATTATGCACTCTTACTTATCCTATTGATTAGCGCACCTTCATGAAATCTGCTGTATAAGAAATTCTCATATAGCAGACGATAAAGGGCAGACTGTCCTTTAACTGAAGTGCGTTCCCTCCTAAAACAATTACAATTCTTGACATTTTTCTTCGAGAATGCCAGAAACTTAAGTTTTTAATTCTATCTTATTTCGTTCTTACTTAAAATCACTTTTATGAAAATATTTTGTTCAATCGCTCCATCGCCTCTTTGACCACGCTTCGAGGCGCTGCGATATTCATTCGCATAAATCCGGACCCACCTGCGCCAAACATTGGACCATCATCCAGCCAGATCTTCGCCTCATGAAGCATTTTTTCATTTAACTCTTTATCCGAATACCCATATGCCCGAAAATCCATCCAGATCAAATAGGTTCCTTCCAGCTCTGTCAGTCTGATTTTCGGCAGATGTTCCTTCAAATAAGACTTCACATACTGGTAATTTTCTTCCAGATAGGAAAGCAGTTCATTCAGCCACTCCTCCCCTGATTCATATGCAACACGGCAAGCCTCAAGCCCAAATAAGCCCGCACCAAAAGCTCCCTGGGCATTTAACTCTGAGACAAATTTTCTCTTCAGACCGACATCTGCAATGATGATATTTGACGCCTGCAAGCCTGCCAGATTAAAGGTCTTACTGGGCGCCGTACAGATCACAGCCCGCTCTCCCCATGGCTTTAAAGAACCAAATGGAACATGCTGGTATTCTTCTCTGACAAAATCACAATGAATCTCATCTGCCACTACAAGCGCTCCATACTTTTCACAGATACCTGCTAAATGTTCCAGCTCTTCTTTCTTCCAGACACGCCCCACCGGATTATGGGGACTGCAAAGTAAAAGCATCTTAACATGATTTTCCTTTATCTTCTCCTCAATGTCCTGAAAATCCATCTCATAATATCCGTCATCTTCCTTTAAAATGCTGACGATCAGTTTTCGATGATTACGGGTAATCACTTTCGCAAAAGGATAATAAACAGGCTGCTGTATCAGAATGCTGTCTCCGACCTCCGTAAAGGCACGCACGGCTGCTGCCAGAGCAAATACGACTCCCGGGGTACTAATTACCCATCTTTTGTCAATATCCCAGGAAAAACGTCTCAAAAACCAGCTCCGAACCGCCTCATAATAAGCATCTGTCCTTCCGGTATAACCATAGATGCCATGCTCTGCGATCTGTTTCATACGATCCTTTACCTCGGGGACCGTTTCAAAGTCCATATCTGCCACCCACATAGAAAGCACATCTTCATCCAGTCCCTTCTCTTTTATAAAGCTGTACTTTTCGCAAGCGGTGCTTTTTCGGTCAATTACCTTATCAAAATCATATTTCATCGAAATCTCCCATTCAGTCAAAACAAATAAATCAAGCTATAAATCCGTTTCCAAACAGATCCCTTCATCAAAGCTTCCGTTTCGATATCAAAAAACGGGAGACTAAGGGCATGTCCCCAAAGCTCCCGCAAATGATTACCAACTTAAAATTCTTCCATGCACCAGTCATGTTCTTTTCCTGCAATACCTACAGGAACCTCTCCAGGAGCTTCCCTTCGGATACGATGCAGCTTATACACGTGACAGATATTCGCCTGTTCTCGTATCAATTTTAATCCTGTCTCCCTGCTCTACAAACAGCGGTACATATACGGTAGCGCCTGTTTCCACAACTGCCGGTTTGGTAGCGCCGGTAGCTGTATCGCCTTTGAATCCCGGCTCAGTCTCTGTGATCTCAAGCTCTACGAACATAGGCGGCTCTACCGCAAATACACTTCCTTCGTGAGAAAGAATCGTAACATTCTCGTTCTCTTTTACAAATTTTAAAGTATCGCCGATCGCATCTGTGCTTAATGCAAGCTGATCATATGTCTCCGTATCCATGAAATAGTACAGTTCGCCATCGTTATACAGATACTGCTTGGTAGATCTCTCGATACGTGCAGTCTCTACATCCTCTGTCGGACGGAATGTTTTTTCTACCACACCGCCGGTCTTAACATTTTTTAATCTTGTTCTGATGAACGCTGCGCCCTTTCCAGGTTTTACATGCTGAAAATCATCAACTCTGTATACGTTACCT
>CAZLZX010000237.1:0-3992 GCA_964564095.1 uncultured Eubacterium sp.
ATTCGTCAGACAAACCTTATCATCATCAATCAAATCTAAAGTACCCACGCCGCTTCTTGCCAAAGCTTCCACGGTATAGCCTCCCACTCCGCCAATGCCGAAAACGGCTACTCGAGAGTTTTTCAGGCGCTCCATATTTTCTTTTCCAATAAGCAGTTCTGTTCTTGAAAACTGATTTAACATGCCGCATTCTCCTTTTTCCTATCAAAACGCTATGTATTATAGCATTGATACCCTGCACTGTCAATCAACGCTCTTTTCTTGTTGTTCTTTTCTTGTGCTCTTTTCTACGCCCTTTTCTACTCATTCCTTTAAAATACCCGTTTCTTTCAAAACTTACATATCTTTGAACTTTATGCTTTATGAATACCCGCAAGTTTTATCTGCCATAAGTTTTACTTATGTTCATCCCATCAAATCCATGTTTGATTCTGAAAAATTCCTGGTTTAAACTTAGCATATGCTTATCATAACCACATTTTGGTTCAATAACAATTACAAAACACTGATTTTTGCAGCTTAAATAATTCAAACCAAGGAGGTATTTCTCATGAAACAGAAAAAAACAACCGGTCTCCCTGTTGCCCTGGGCGTAGGCTTTGTCTGGTTTACCAGTCAATTTGGCGGAGGCTTCGCATCCGGCACACAATTATATCAGTATTTTATCAACTTCGGCATCTGGTGTCTGCTCACACCTGTGATCGCCCAGTTGTTTCAGGCTTTCTTTCAATGGTATGCCCTGCGCTTTGCCTATGACCACAAAACCGTAAACTACAGAGATTTCACAGACAAATTTTACGGGAAATTTCATGTCGTATTTTCCCCCCTGTATGAGCTTGTCTATTTGATGCTTATTTGTCTGGCTCCCAGTATTGCCTTTGCAACCGGAGGCTCCACACTGCATGAGCTGCTGGGGATCCCCTACATTTTATGCACCCTGATCGTGGGCGTTTTTATCTTTGCCTTATCCCTGTGCGATACCGACAAGATCCGCATGGCTGCAACCTTTGTCTCTTACATTTTGATCATCGGCGTTCTGATCGTATTTATTCCGAACATCATTGCACAATGGGGAGATATTACAGCCGCTGTTTATTCCATGGCAAGCGGACAGCTTCCCGTTGGTTCCCAGGAATCCGGCAGATTCGGCAGCGCACTGTGGTACTGCATCTTATACGGTGCATATCACGTGGCCTCTATCGGTCTGTATGTTCAGCACGCACAAAAATTTACCAGAAGAAAAGAAGCGGCAACCAGTATGATCTATGGCTTTATTATTAACAGTGTCATTATTTCCCTTGTAAATATCGGTCTTCTTGCCGTAGCAATGAATCCTGAATTACCAAATTACTCCGTCTATACACTGCTCTTTGCACAGTGCGGCGTAGCGGCAAAATTACTGGCTCCGATCGTTTCTATACTTATTATTATAGGTTCTGTGTTCTCCGGTGTAAATATGATTTCCGGATTTGTAAACCGCTGCGTAACCGGTATGGAAAAGAAGGATACCGCCGACCAGGCAATAAAAAAACGAAAAGGCAGAACCATTATAGCAGCTTTCCTTTGCACGGTCATTACCTTCTCCATTGCCCAGTTTGGTTTGCTGCCTCTGGTAAAAAAAGGATACAGTTATCTTGGTTTTATCACAATCGCAGTAATTATTGTTCCATTCATCCTTCATATGATTTATACTGTAATCAAAGGCAAAAAGCAATAGCTTGCATCCTTTGTATGATTTATACTGTTATCAAAGGTAGAAAGCAATAGCTTGCATCTTTTGCGTGCAAACCCTTGTGTATAAATAATACCCTGTACAAAACAGTTGCTAAATATAAAAGCCACAGATGAAAGAGGCCCCTATGAATATCAAACAGTTGGAATATTTTGTTTCCGCTGCGGAAACATTGAATTTTACCAAAACCGGAGAACAATTTTTTATCTCTCAAACTGCCATATCACTGCAAATGAAGGCACTGGAAGAAGAACTTGGAACCCAGCTCTTTGAACGTAAAAATCATAGAGTATCCATCACATATGCAGGTCGGATGTTTCTTGAGGATGCAAAGGCAATCTTAAACCGGATGCAGTCGGCAAAACTGCGTCTTCAGGAAATCTCCGCCGGAGATCTGGGAAAGCTTGGAATTGGATTTGTAAGAAACACGGACTATCCAAATTTAAGCAACATCATCCAGGATTTTAAGAGCCGTTATCCGGGCGTAGACCTCTCCTTCTATTCAGGCAATGTATCTGATTTGGATCACGCCATCATGAAAGGAGATATTGATGTCGCCTTTAATCTGTCCTTCGGACTGAACTTTCCGGAAGAGATTGCCTATCATCAGATTCAAAAATGCAATCTCTTTGTTGCCATGCATCAGGACAATCCCCTGTCCGGTCAAAAAGAATTATGCCGCATGCAGCTTCAAAAAGAACCAATCATTATCTTTCAGGCTTACGAGGATGCACAGGACGAAACAAAAAAAATTGCCCACGACTATGAGGATGCTGGCTTTCTTCCGAATGTGGTGTACACCTCAAACGATATCAACACGATCCTTCTTTTAGTAGCTGTCAAAAAAGGAATCGCCGTGCTTCCTGAATATACGCTTCAAAGGGGAGCCGATATCCGCAATATTACCTTTATTCCTCTGATTGGAGAAAGGGAACAGCGCAATCTCTATCTCATATGGAGAAAAGACAATCAAAACAAAACTCTGCACAATTTTCTAACTCATATGGAAATATTTGATTGACGTTTATTATCTAATTTGTGATATACGTTTTTAGAATGATTCCTATACAGCGGACGGAGCCCCGACTATAGATCGAGACTCCGTCCTTTGGTTTTTTATGGTATAAAAGTGTATTTGCTTATGGTTTCAGCGGTCCGTTTTCAGCGATATAGCTGATCGTTCCGTCCGGATTTTCTTTTACCCGAAGGTCGCACTGTACGTTCTGGGATGGATCCGGATGGTCTTTCCACAGATCATACAGCTTCGGAAGAAAGATCGGCCACTGGGAAGCCTCATACTCCGCATGGCTCTGGCTGTCCTCCGGCGCCGCCGGCTTCTGGGTCGGATCTTCTAAAATAAACTCCGGCAGCTCTGTAATTTTCGTATTTAAAAATCCTGCTGTAATGTGGTTTGTTCCTCCTTCGGTTTTCTCCCACATATGTACGGTAGAATCTACAAATTCCCCAAGGCGGTTGAACACGCCCTCCACCAAAACATGCTCCAGATGTGTCTTAAACGGGAACATATCAAGTCCCATACGGTTGATCTGGATCCCATTTCCTCCAAATACCGGAATCCCCGGCGCCATAGACTCCGAGATGCAGTGTGCGGATTTTTCAAATCCATACTCCCAAGGTGTCCGCACCCAGTTGAAACGCTTGTGCGCCCCCGGCGCCCAGAGGTAATATCCCTTTTCCATGTTTGCCCACCACCAGTCGATCATTTCCGGTTCCACCCCGGGCAGAAAGTGCTGGCACTGCATTGTCATGATATATCCTCTCTCTAAAAATTCCTCTTTCATTTCCAGTTCAGGCAATAATGGATCCGGACGGTCCAACGGTGTATAAGGTAATGTCGGAACATTAATATTCTCCTGAAACGGCATGAACGTCTGTCCGGCGTTTGCCGTGTAATTAAACTTTGCCATAGCTTTTATCTTCTCCTCTCCTTATCTTCGTCTTAAAAAAATTGCAGCGGCGGCTATGATAACAACCATAACAACCAACAACCCATTCCATATATTCTGGGGCAAATTTACCTGCAAAATATCTATCATCCCAATAACGGCTAAAAAACAGCCTAACAACAACTGCATGACCGGCATTGTCATTTTCGTATTTGCCTTGTGACCGGAAGTCTTATTTTCCCGGTTTGTCCTTACCATTCCAAAAATACCATAAGAAATACAGATAGCTCCAAGCACAGGAAGAATTACCGCAGTGCTTATTTTATCCGTATAAATGATAATAAAAATATTCC
>CAZLZX010000238.1:0-3945 GCA_964564095.1 uncultured Eubacterium sp.
ATGAAAAAGAGATCCGGCGTGCCGGAATGGATTACTGGAAGGATCTGGATGTGACCAGATATGTAAACTTCCGGGATTTCCTGGATAAGAATCCGGGAGCCAAGATCTATATGGCGACAACAAAAGGGAAAAATGTTTATACCGAAGTATCCTATGAACCGGACTGCTATATTATGTTTGGAAAGGAAAGCGGAGGAATACCGGAAGAGATCCTGGCACACAACAAAGACCGGTGTATAAGGATTCCGATGGTGGGAGAGACCCGGTCTTTGAACCTTTCAAATTCTGTAGCTATTGTATTATATGAAGCATTGAGACAGAATCGGTTTGACCATATGAAACTTCAGGGAAAGCTGACAAAATTTGAAGATTATATTGAATAAATGCGGGGGCTGTGGCAAAATGGCAAAGGATGGATTAGTCTTTTGCAACTTTTGCCGCAGCCTTTTGGCGTTTGCGGCCGGCAAGGGTTGTGGAAATGTATGTATACGGGAATGGGGCATGTAAAGCGTGTGAGAATGCTGTTGACCGTAAACGGTGTTTATATGGAAAGTTTTACATGGAAAGTAAATGGCAGAGGAATGGAAGATGTCTTTTATAAAAGTTAGAAAATTAAAACATGATTTTGTACGCAGAGGAGATGAGGGAGAGATCAAAGAAGTGATCTCTGCCATTTCAGATGTGGATCTCACAATCGAACAGGGAGAGTTTGTAGCGATACTGGGACATAATGGTTCCGGAAAATCTACATTGGCGAAGCATCTGAATGCGCTGCTTTATCCTACGGAAGGAGCGGTATGGATCGACGGATATGATGTCAACGATGAGGAGCATTTGCTTGACATCAGAAAGAGCGCCGGAATGGTCTTTCAGAATCCTGATAATCAGATCATTGCCGGTGTCGTGGAGGAAGACGTGGCGTTTGGACCGGAAAATATGGGAGTTCCTACCGAGGAGATCTGGAAGAGAGTAGAAAAAAGTCTGGAAGCAGTAGGAATGAGCGCCTATCGATACCATTCTCCTAATCGGCTGTCCGGCGGACAGAAACAGAGAGTTGCGATCGCAGGAATCGTGGCTATGGAGCCCAAATGCATTATTTTAGATGAATCTACGGCTATGCTTGATCCAAATGGCCGCAGGGAAGTCCTTCATACGGTCAGGGAGCTGAACCGGGAGAAAGGGGTTACCGTTATCCTGATCACTCATTATATGGAGGAAGTGACGCAGGCAGACCGGGTTTATGTGATGGATCATGGCAAAGTCGTTATGAGCGGGACTCCCAGAGAGATTTTTTCTGAGGAGGAGCGGCTGCAGGAGCTGGGGCTTACGATGCCTCAGATTACCAGACTTGCTTCGGCGCTGAGGCAGGCGGGAATGCCGATACCGGAAGGAATATTAACGAGGGAAGAGTTGGTGGATGTGATATGTCAATTGAAATGCAGCATGTAACATATATTTACGGCGAAGGGACGGCATACGAAAGAAAAGCTTTGGACGATGTGAACATAAGGATTGAAGCGGGAGAGTTTGTGGGAATTATCGGACATACCGGTTCCGGAAAGTCCACATTGATCCAGCACTTAAATGGATTATTGAAGGCGTCTTCCGGTCATGTGCTGTATGACGGGAAGGATATTCTGGGAGAAGATTTTTCTTTGCGTCAGCTTCGGGGCAAGGTAGGACTGGTATTTCAGTATCCGGAATATCAGTTATTTGAGACGACAGTGCTTAAGGATGTGGAATTTGGTCCTAAAAATCAGGGATTGGATGAAACTCAGGCAGCCCAAAAGGCGAAGGAAGCGCTTTTGATGGCAGGATTAACAGAAGAATATTGGGAGCTTTCTCCTTTTGAATTGTCCGGCGGACAAAAGAGACGGGCGGCGATTGCAGGCGTGCTTGCAATGAATCCGGAGGCGCTTATCTTGGATGAGCCTACGGCGGGACTTGACCCGAAGGGGAGAGATGAACTGTTCGCACAGATCTGCGGACTGCACCGGGACAGAGGGATGACGATCATATTGGTATCCCACAGTATGGAAGATGTAGCGGACTATGTACAGCGTCTGATCGTATTGAAAAACGGCAGTGTATTGCTGGATGGTACACCGGAGAAAGTATTTTCCCATTACAGGGAGTTGGAAGAAGCGGGACTTGCGGCGCCGGAAGTGACTTATCTCATGTATGAATTAAAAGAGAGAGGGCTTCCGGTCAATACGGATGTTATTACATTAGAACAGGCAAAGGAAGAGATATTGAAATTATGTTAAAGGATATTACATTAGGACAATATTATCCGGCGGATTCTGTGATCCACAGGTTGGACCCGCGGGTAAAACTGTTATCTACAATTATATACATTGTATCGCTGTTTGTGTTTCGGAATGTGGCAGGATTTGTCGTGGCAACAGCCGTTTTGATCACACTGATTGGAATTTCAAAGATTCCTGTGAGAATGATGCTGAAGGGGCTGAAAGCCATATGGGTCCTGATTGCTATTACTGCGTTTTTTAATCTCTTCTTTACCCAGGGGGATCTGCTGTGGGGATACGGCGTCATAAAAATATCCTCTCAGGGATTTCACAATGCAGTATATTTTTGTATCAGGCTCGTCTACCTGATCCTTGGAACTTCGATCATGACATTGACTACCACTCCGAACAAGCTGACGGATGGTATGGAGACCGGATTAAAACCGTTGAATAAGATACAGGTGCCGGTGCATGAAATTGCTATGATGATGTCTATTGCCCTTCGGTTTATTCCTCTTTTAGGAGAAGAAACAGATCGTATTAAGAAGGCGCAGATGGCACGAGGGGCGGATTTCGAGTCCGGAAATTTGATGCAAAAGGTAAAAAGTCTGGTGCCAATACTGGTACCGTTGTTTGTGTCTGCCTTTCGCCGGGCAAATGATCTCGCACTTGCCATGGAAGCGCGTTGTTATCATGGCGGGGAAGGGCGCACGAAGATGAAGCCTCTGCATTATGAAACAAGGGATTATGCGGCATATGCGGCTGCCTGGATCTATCTGGGAGTGATGATCGTAGTGAGAATCTTGTGGTAATAAGGACGTTGAGGAGACGCAGGCGCGCTATAGAGAAGCATTTGGCGGCGGAAACGCAGGCGTGCTATAGAGAAGCGATTGGCAGCGGAAACACTGGTGTGTTATAGAGAAGCGTTTGGCGGCGGATGACAGAAATCAGTGTGGATTGGAGAAACGATGAAACGAATAAGGCTGATTGTTGCATATGATGGAACCAATTATTGCGGCTGGCAGGTACAGCCAAATGGAGAAACGATTGAAGGCGTATTGAACAGGGAACTGTCGGCGCTTTTAGGAGAGAACATAAAGGTAACGGGAGCCAGCAGAACGGATTCCGGTGTGCACTCACTGGGGAATGTGGCAGTCTTTGATACGGATACGAGGATTCCGGCGGAGAAGATTTCCTATGCACTGAATGTGCGGCTGCCGGATGATATTGTAATACAGGATTCCTGTGAAGTACCGTCAGATTTTCATCCGCGTCACTGTTACAGCCGGAAAACCTATGAATACCGGATCTTGAACCGTACCTTTCCAATGCCTACCCGCAGACTGGATACTTATTTCTTTTATCGGAAATTGAATCTTAAAAGGATGCAGGAGGCAGCAAAATATCTGGAAGGGACGCATGATTTTAAAAGCTTTTGTTCTGTCAATACAGCGGTGGAAGATACTGTGCGCAGCATCTATTCTTTGACAGTGCAGAAGCAGGATGATATCATAACGATCCGGGTTCAGGGAAACGGATTTCTTTACAATATGGTCAGAATACTGGCAGGTACTTTGATACAGGTAGGATTGGAAGAGCGGACACCGGAGCAGATGCCGGATATTTTGAATGCGAGAGACAGAAGTGCGGCAGGTCCCACGGCACCGGCACATGGTCTGACAATGATGGGAATCGA
>CAZLZX010000239.1:0-3935 GCA_964564095.1 uncultured Eubacterium sp.
TCTTACATTCGCTATCCGTGAGGGTGGACGTACAGTTGGATCAGGCCGTGTTGCTACAATCATCGAGTAATCATAACTGATTATAAATTAAGGGTTCCCATGAATGGGAACCCTTTTTTTGTTGTATTACTTTATTGGATTTTGTATAATAATGGAAAAAGTACAGTTTAGGGGGACAGAGTATGATTTCGAATATGATCTCTTTGATCAGCAACTTTATGTATGGAAAGTTGTTGATTATTTTATTGTTGGCAGGAGGCGTTTATTTTACGCTCCGTACTCGCTTTGTGCAGTTTCGTTTAATCCGTCGGGCATTTGCGTCTATTATGGAAAAACCGGAAGGCGGAGAGGGAAAAGTTTCCAGCTTTCAAGCTCTCATGGTGTCTACCGCTTCTCGAGTTGGCACAGGAAATATTGTTGGCGTTTCCACTGCCATTTGTCTGGGCGGGTTCGGAGCTGTTTTCTGGATGTGGATGATTGCAATCATTGGCGCAGCATCTGCGTTTATCGAAAGCACGTTGGCACAGATTTACAAAAAACGCGGTGCTTCGGGAAGCTATGGAGGACCGGCTTATTATATTGAGGCAGCACTGCATTGCCGTCCGTTGGCATTGATATTTTCCGTATTGCTGGTCCTGACATATGGAGTCGGATTTAATATGCTGGCTTCTTATAATCTCCAGTCAACATTTTCGGGATACAGTTTTTATAATCCTAAGTATTCTCCGTGGATCATTGGACTTATTTTGGCATTGATTGTTGGATACTGTCTATTGGGAGGCGGCCATCGTATTGTGAAGGTAACCAGCATTTTTGGTTCCGGCAATGGGCGTTTTATTTGTGGTGGTTTCTCTGGTCGTAATCGTGATGAATATTACATATCTGCCCATGGTTTTTGAACGTATTATTCATGAGGCATTTGACTTTCATGCAATTTTAGGCGGGTTTAGTGGATCCTGTATTATGTATGGTATTAAACGAGGTCTGTTCAGTAATGAAGCTGGCGTTGGTTCTGCACCGAATGCATCGGCATCTGCTGATGTTAATCATCCTGTGGCACAGGGCCTGGTTCAGGTGCTGTCCGTATTTATCGATACAATACTTCTTTGTTCGGCCACCGCATTTATGTGTATGTGTTCCGGTGTCGAACCTACGGAAGCGCTTTCAGGGGCGCCTTATGTTCAGGCTGCGCTGCAGCAGTCCTTTGGATTTATTGGTCCGCTTTTTATTACCGTGTCCATGATTCTGTTTGCGTTTACGACGCTGCTTGGAAATCTGTTTTATGTGGATAATGTTTTTAATTATATTTTTGGGCGTCATCCCAGCAAACGTTTTATGATCATTTATCGTATTGTTGCGTCATGTATTATTTTTGTTGGAGCAGGCTTAAGTGCGGGTCTGCTGTGGGATATTGCAGATGTAACGATGGGATGCATGACGATTATTAACATGCCCGTTATTATAATTCTTGGCAGATATGCATTGAAGGCTCTTAAGGATTATGAAGGGCAGATAAAAAAGGGTAAAAAGCCTGTATTTCATGCGAAAGATATAGATTTGCCGCACAAAGTAGATTATTGGGATTAAAAATAATATTTTCGCACATTTATAGGGGGTAAATCGTTCATATATTGAAAGGCCTTTGAAATGCAGGATCGTGGTTCATTTATTTTATTATGAAGGTTACTCTTCAAAGGAAATTGCAGTTCTTCTTAAAATGCATGAAGCAACTGTACGGACCCGTTTGTCCAGAGCAAGAAAGCTATTAAGAGCACAGCTTAAGGAGGAATGGCAGGATGAGTAATCAAAAGTATTATAAAAATATGTGTGATGAAATCCACGTATCCCCGGAAATGTTCGAGAAACTCCTGAATATGAATATGGATACAAAGATCTTAAAAAGAAAGCGTACAATGAAGCGTTGGATCGCAATCGCAGCCGTCTGTGCCGCTGCATTTTTAGTATCTAACGGAATCAGTTTTGCAGCGACCGGAGACATGTGGACAAGTAAAATTGTAAGCTACTATGGGCAGAAAAGAGTAGTGGAAGAGATTCAGTGGACGATAGATGATGAGGGAAATCTTTCTGGAATATCGGAGCATGGAAGTTATGGTGCATTTGCCGTTTCCCCTGAGGGAGATGATTCATCTGCCGATTACGAAGAAATCATAAAGCAATATGCACAGGAACCGGTCATGTATTACAACCCGGATATTATTGAAAAAAGAGGAAAAATATATTTTGTTATAGAAAAAAATAAAATTGATATTACAGATCAACTTGATGAGGGAGAAGGAGAATGTGATGTAACTGTAACCTTGGAAGGCGAAGAATGTGAGTATCATGTTATTAGAAAAGAGAACGGTTATTCCATAAAATTAAGTCATTAAGAAAAAACAGGGATCGTCGCATAAAATTTTGTGCGACGATCCTTTCGTACTTGACATAAGAACATGATGGATTTCTTTTAATACTGTCCATTTCTTTTATTCTTCTTCTCTTTTTTTCTGGAGAAACGATTTGTCTGTCTGATGATCTTAAAACGTTTCTGACTCATTCCGGCTCGGATAAAGCTATAAATACTGTAGCTGTACATGATCATAAGTGCATCTACTGCAATTCCGCGGATGACGAGAGGAACTGTTTGATAGAAAACGCCCATGAATATGACTGGTAAGACGCCAATGATTAAGAATGAGAGAGCCAGCATGATACGAAAAATAAAATTCTTCTGCTGATTTTTGTACTCTTCTTCTACATAGGCGGCGGTGCTGAAATCCATCTGAAACCGCTCTTTTGCCAATGAACGAAATGGCTTACGGCTGAACTGGCTGTATATAATAAGACAGAGTCCGATTGCTAAAAAAACAAACAGGTAGGGAATGCCCAGGCAGATCATGACGCCAGGAGTTACAATGGGGCGCAGCCCGGTATTTAAGCAGCTTAAAAACATTAACAGTGTTGGAGAAAGAATAAGGAAAAAGACTCCAAGTCCCAGACACAAATCTGCTTTGTCGTATGTTTCCAAAAAGTTTTCTGCCTCTTGCCTTCTTAAAAAACGGGTGGCAGGGTTTGGACTAACGCTCAATTTTAAATCTAACTCTTTGGCAAGCTCATCTATATTGCCGAATTCTTCGATGACAGTTCCCACAGCTTCGTTTTCGCTTTTTCCCTGCTCTTTTAGATCGAGATAACGGTCCTCTGCCATGCCCAGCAATTCTTCTTTGGCCTTTTCAACCTCCGGAGTTGCCGGCAAAACTAAAAACATATGGTCAAAATAATTATAAATTGTTTCCATAAAATATCCTCCTTATGAGTTGGTTTCTACCTGCTGCTCCATCGGTGCAGGCGATAATGTATCGGCGCGCTCTGTAACCTTCTGTATAATAAATTTTTCTATTACGTCTTTGGTAAGATACCATTCCTGACATTTTTCCCGATAGTAAGTTTTTCCGGCTTCCGTAATACGATAGTAGGTTCTTTTTCGTCCGTTGGTCTCCTGACCCGGAAAGGATTGAATAAACCCGTTTTTCTCAAGACGGGTAAAAGCCGAGTATAAAGTGGTTTCTTTAATAATGTATTTGTCCTCGGAAATCTCACGGATCTGTTTGGAAATTTCGTAACCATAGGATGAGTTTTCAAGTAATAAATAGAGGATAATCGTATCATTGTATCCCCGAATAACATCACTGCTGATTCCTGGCATTGGTTATCTCCTTTCTGCTTCTATGGCTGGAAGAACTGAATAGAACAGCTTCCGGTGTCTGAATGCAGCGTTATATTTTTTGAAGCATCATTATTTATCTGGTATGTTCCGCTGTCGTATTTGTCTTGCGCGAGCTTAATATGGCCCGTATCGAAATCAAGATTATAGTTATAATCATTTTTATAGTCCGCCTTTCTGCGAAAGGCACCAATGCGTCATGAAACAAGCG
>CAZLZX010000240.1:0-3901 GCA_964564095.1 uncultured Eubacterium sp.
CTACTTCTTTTGGACTTTTAAATTTTGAAATTCCATTGTTTGGTGTGTATGGCGCATGTTCTACCGCCGGGGAGTCCCTGGGGCTGGCATCCATGACGGTGGCCGGAGGGTATGCAGATCTGGCGGCGGCGGTTACATCCAGCCATTTTGCCAGTGCGGAGAAGCAGTTTCGATTTCCCCTGGAATATGCCAATCAAAGGCCCCTATGTGCTACCTGGACGGTTACCGGAAGCGGAGCCTTTTTACTTTGCAATGAAAAATATTACAGAGAGCACGGAACCACAGAGCCGGTAAGGATCACAGGGATTACCACGGGGAAGATCGTGGATTATGGTGTCAAGGATTCTATGAACATGGGCGCCGCCATGGCTCCGGCTGCAGCTGATACTATTTATGCGCACTTGGAAGATAATGACAGAAATCCTGCATATTATGACAAGATCGTGACGGGAGACCTGGGATCTGTCGGTCAGGAGATATTGATTGAGCTTCTTCGCCAAAAAGGTGTGGATATCAGCAAAGTTCATACGGATTGCGGATTGATCATTTATGACAATGAATCTCAGGGAACCGGATCTGGCGGAAGCGGCTGCGGCTGTTCTGCCGTGACATTAAGCGCACATTTTCTTCCGTTATTGCGGGAGAGAGAAATGAAACGTATTTTATTTGTACCTACAGGCGCATTGCTGTCGAAGATCAGCTTTAACGAAGGGCAAAATGTGCCGGGCATTGCACATGCAGTTGCAATTGAAGTGCCGGAAGGAGGAAAGTAAGATGGACTATGTGAATGCTTTTTGGGTGGGAGGCGTTATCTGTGCATTGGCGCAAATACTGCTGGATAAGACCAAAATGCTGCCGGGGCGTGTTATGGTGCTGCTGGTATGCACAGGATGTATCTTAGGGGCTGTACAGATTTATGAGCCCTTTGCGGAATTTGCGGGGGCGGGCGCTACGGTTCCGTTGCTTGGATTTGGGAATAATTTATGGAAGGGAATGAAAGAAGCTATCGATGCAGATGGATTTTTGGGACTTTTTAAAGGCGGATTTACAGCCTGTGCCATTGGATTATCCGCAGCTTTGATCTTTAGCTATCTGGCGTCATTTATCTTCAATTCAAAAATGAAAAAATAAAGGCAGTGTGAATAAAAGCGAAAAAATCAACGCATATTATAGGACAAAGATTTATGAAGTAAAGGAGATTAATCACATGAAAAAATTCTTAATTATACTTTTAATGAGTGTTATGTGCTGTTCCATGGCAGCCTGCGGCAGAAAAAATGCTGACAACAATACAAAAACTGAGGAAAATACAAAAACAGAAACAGATACTAAGACAGAGACAAATACAACAGGTACGGATGATAATAATGACAATAATGCAACAAACAATGCAACCGACAATACCGCGAATAATGGAACGGTAGACAATAACGATGACAATCATCCAATCGGCGACGCCGTTGAGGATATGGGCGAAGATATCAAAGATGGAGCAGACGATATCAGAGATAATGCACAGAATAATGCAGATAACGATAATAACGCAAACACTACGAATAACACTACAACAAATAAGAATACAACGGATAATCAGTAAATTATACAGAGTATAATCTATAAGAAATAGTATTATAAGAAATAATATTATAAAATAGCAATGTATGAAATAGTATTGTAAATTAATCTTGTATAAGATAATTCATATGTCATTATGATAGGACCTTCTATGATAAAATTGTAATCACAGGGGGTCTTATTTTATTGGCGTGATATTTGGGGTTTCCTCTGATCAACAGCTGATGTAAGTAAATGCAAAAAACTATTGATATCTATGAAAAAGCGAGTAAAATGGTGTGGGGATATTTGGGGCGTAGTAAATGGAATCATATTTTCTTAGAATAAGAGGCGTTTGCTATGAAATATGTAGGAAAAACAAAAATTGATCCGCAAAAACTGTTATTTTCAAATCGTGATTTGAGAATGCTTTTGATTCCGCTGATGATCGAGCAGCTTCTGAATGCGTTGATGGGAACCGTAGATACGATCATGGTCAGCAATGTAGGCAGTGCGGCGATTTCCGCGGTTTCCCTGGTGGATTCTCTCAATTACCTGATGCTTCAGGTGTTTGCCGCATTGGCAGCAGGGGGAACGATCGTGTGCTCCCAGTATCTTGGCAAGGGGGAGACGAAGGAATGTAACCGTGCGGCGCATCAGGTGTTTCTTACCATGTTTGTGATCTCTGCGGCTATCATGGTAGTTTGTCTGATATTTCGCTATCCATTGCTGAATCTGATTTTCGGTAAAGTAGAGCAGGAAGTTATGGAGGCCTCACAGACCTATTTTCTGGTAACGGCATTGTCTTATCCATTTATTGCTCTGTTTAATGCAAATGCGGCTTTTTTTCGGGCGGAGGGCAATTCCCGCCAGCCGATGCTCGTGTCTGTGATTTGCAATTTTATTAATATTGGTGGAAATGCAGTTCTGATTTTCGGGTTTGGCATGGGAGTGTTGGGCGCAGCCCTGGCTACTCTGATTTCCCGCATTATCATGTCCGTAGTGATGATTTGTCTGCAAAGAAGAGATAAACAGCTGATCGTAATACGCGACTATTCAAAAATCCGGCCGGACATGGCGTTGATTGGTATTATTCTTGCAGTTGGGATTCCGGCAGGAATCGAGAACGGGATGTTTCAGTTTGGCAAGCTTGCCATACAGTCCACCGTATCTACCCTTGGAACGACTGCGATCGCTGCCCAGGCGATGACGATCATTCTGGAAAATCTGAATGGCATCGCAGCGATTGGAATCGGTATCGGACTGATGACTGTTGTGGGTCAGTGCATCGGCGCCGGTAAACAGGAACAGGCCGTTTATTATGTAAAGAAGCTTACGGGAATTGGCGAGATCGTGGTAATCGTCTGCTGTCTGCTTATTTTTGCGTTGACCAAACCGGTTACGGCGATTGCCGGTATGGAACCGGAAAGTGCGGATATGTGCTTTTTCATGATGTCATGGATCACGTTGGTAAAACCTGTTGTCTGGTCGATGGCATTTATTCCGGCATACGGACTTCGGGCGGCGGGAGATGTGCGGTTTTCCATGATCGTTTCCAGTTGTTCCATGTGGCTCTGCCGGGTGTGTCTGTGCGTGTATCTGTGCCGTGTACAGGGATTCGGACCGATCGCGGTCTGGATCGGTATGTTTACCGATTGGACTGTTCGGGGTATTATTTTCAGTGTCCGGTTTAGAAGCAGGAAGTGGCTGAAACACAGGTTAGTATAATAGAGATTTGCAGACCAGAAAGTTCGGTATAAACTTTGAGATAAACAAATTGCGGAATTAATTTTATGAACATAAAACGGCTTCTCCCGTGCAAAGGAGAAGCCATAATTTTTTCCGTAATTTCATCTGGTACGATACTGAATCTTAAAGAAAACAGATTACTCGTCCATACTGTAGTTTGGAGCTTCTTTTGTAATATGAATGTCATGCGGATGACTTTCTTTTAAGGAAGCTGCGGAGATCTTAACAAACTTGCTGTTTGCGATCAGATCCGGAATTGTAGGAGCGCCGCAGTAGCCCATACCAGCGCGGATACCGCCTACGAGCTGGAATACAGTATCCTCTACCGTTCCCTTGTAAGCAACTCGTCCTTCTACACCTTCCGGAACAAGTTTCTTAGCATCCTGCTGGAAGTAGCGGTCCTTGCTTCCGTTTTCCATAGCTGCCAGAGAGCCCATACCACGGTAAACCTTGTATTTACGTCCCTGATATAATTCAAATGTTCCCGGGCTTTCATCGCATCCTGCAAAGATGGAACCCATCATACATACATTTGCGCCTGCAGCCAGAGCTTTGGTCATGTCTCCGGAGTATTTGATACCGCCGTCTGCGATGATCG
>CAZLZX010000241.1:0-3877 GCA_964564095.1 uncultured Eubacterium sp.
ATATTTCACTGTTCAGTTATCAAGGTTCTGTTGGTTGTTGCCGTTCAGCAACTTTCATATCTTATCATGATCAAAGTGCTTTGTCAACAACTTTTTTTATTTTTTCTTGCTGATCTCTTGCCTTTTTTTAGTGGCTTTTGCGGTCAGCTCGATTATAATAGCATGTTAGAATACCTTTGTCAACCACCTTTTTTTACATTTTTTTCATATTTTTTTAGCCTCATAGATATTGGGGTATGTCGATCGACATACCCCAATATCTACCAGTTTTAATTTATTAATACCCATATATTTTCTCATTATTCAGAATCAGATATTTTTTCCAAAAAGAATCTATTTATTTCAAATAAAATTCGAAACAATTGCCAGGACTGCATTATGATTATATAAAAAAGCCAAAAATTCACTATCATTTATATTTTGTATTAAATGCTGTCCCAGTTGACTGCCGCTAATAATACTCACAAGCATAAAAAACAACCAGACGATGATAAATCCCTCAAAACCACCGGCAAAGAATCCTAAAAAACGATTGATCCCTTTAATAATAGGAATTTTATTTACAACATCCGTTGCTTTTCCTATCAGCCAAACGACAATACATGCAAAAATCAAAGCGACCAAAAAAGATACAACAGCAATCACGATTCCCGCCATCTGATCTCCGGCCTGCTCATAAATACCGGTATCGGCTACTGCATGCTCTGCTCCTTGAACTCCTTTTTCAAAAATATGTTTTTCCAGCACGTCCGGCAGGGATATGCCTGCCGCCTCAAGCCCCTCTTTTTGATTACTGATAGCTGAATCTACGGCTGTTTCCGCTGAATTTTGAATCTTCGCACTGATATTTTCTGATATTACCGTATCTATCTGTGTATGATCCGCAATAAACTGACTGACATGAGGCGTCGCAAAAGTGACCAATCCAATCAAAACAATGACGGATACCAGAGAAAATAACACTCTGAGCAAGCCGCGCCAGAATCCTCTGACAGCTGAAAAAACTATGATCAATAACACAATTATCAACAACCAATTCATTACTCTTCCTCTTGTTTGGTACTGCTAAAGAATTTTCCTTTTATCTGTTCCGTACTTCCCTCCAACAGCAGAGAATAATTTCTCACTCCGCCTCTGGACATTACATAATATAGATTCTGTTTATCAAAATCTGCTTTAAATTTTTTGATTCCATGAAGGGTATAGATTTCACATTGTTCACTGCTCTGTACGCACACTTCATGATTTTCCAAAAAATAAATAGAATCATAGCTCATATCCACATTTACATTGATAATCTCTGATCCCTTGAAATCATAAACCACCAGCTTTCTGCTGGTTTCCTGACCTTCTTCTGAAATAACCATACCGAAGTAAGTATCATCATAAAAAACACTTTTTATTTCAGCCGAAATATCGATCTCTTTAACTGGCTCCGGTTTCTGCGCGCCATCGAAAATAATTACCTCATGATCCGCAAAAGCCAATATTTTATTGTCTTTTACGCAAACTAACTGCGGAATCACACTATCGGCATATGAACAGGTATTCACAATGTTATCAATCTGATTCTGTCCAACCGAATCAAAATTGTAAAAGGATACTGTAGTCTTTACACTGCCCGAATTTACATCCAGAATAGAAACTGCCAGCTTCTTTCCATCACTGGTAAGGGCAATATCCATTGGATATCCACTGTTTTCTATATGAAGCGCACCCTCCGCCAGGCAATCGCCTTCTTTATTGTATAATGCCAGATAGCTGACCCCTTTATTTGACATTAGTACAGCCACCGTTCCCTGACTTGCCACATCGATCTTCTGAATAGGCATATTCGTATCGATCGTCCCCTGAAGCCCTTTTGTGTTCAAAATATAGATTTCCTGCCCATCTATATCCGCAAAGGCTACATAATTTTCACAAGTGGACACCAACGGACTCTGCATCTCAAAGGTCTGATTCCAGATCAAATCATTTTGTCCATTCGTATAAAAAGCTCCGTCATTACTGTATTTCAGAAGATTTCCTCCGAATTGAATAAATCGTGTGGCCGGTGTATCCGTCCGCTCGATACTGTCTATGACCTTATATTCGCCGTATGTTTTTAACTGAGACCCGATATAAAGCGCTGCAAATCCAGCCACACAGCAGGCCGCTATAATAGCCGCCCGTCTCAGCAGCTTCCGCCTGTGCGCACGGATTTTTTCTTCCATCTCCTCCCAGTCCATTTTCACTTCTTTTAAAAAACTACCTTTTGTATCTGCCATGTTTTCCTCATTATTTTATCTCTAACCTTCAGGAAACTTCTATCCAAGCTTCTTTCGGATACAATGTAAAAGCATTTTATCGTTCCCCAAAATGAACATTCTGCAAAATTTTATTTTGATTACGGTGTAAGTTTATCACGATTCCCACTCATCCGCAATTCCCCGAAACGCAGATTTAGAGTTTCTTAAGGAAGTAATAACCTTTGCCCTTCGTAAATAACATCCATATTGTCAATATTATTTGCCGCCTTTATTGCATTTACCATGTTTGTGGACTGGTACACCTGTCGGCTGATAGACATCAGACTATCTCCTTTTTTGACCGTATAATAATTAGCTTGCTTCGTGGTTTGCGCCTCAGTATCCTGACTGGCCGGATTTACGCCATTTGTGTCTTGCGTACTATTTATATCCTGCGTATCCGTATTCTGCGTATCCGTGTTTTCCTTCTCAGAATTCTGCGTAGTGGTATTTTCCCCATCCGACTCTCCTTCTGGCGTCGTTTCTTTTACAGGATCTTGCATATTATCCACATTTTCATTGGCTTCATCCTGCGCGTCCTCCCCTGACTTTACTTTTTCCTCCTCAGCGCTGTCATCACTTAAATAATCCTCATTATCTTTAGGACTCGTAAACTGAGACATTGTTTCCTGAAAATTCTTTAAATTTTGATAATTGCCTATCTGGGATACTCCTGTTGCCGCCACCACGATCAACACTGCTGCACAGGCTGCATAAACTACCTTTTGCGGTTTTGTTCTCTGACTGTTTTTTGTACCCGTTTCCTGCTGCGGAAACGTCTCGCGCCGTGGCGGAGCCACATATTTAGACGTTACCGTATCCTCTGACGTTAAAGGGGATTCTTGGGCTTTTGCATTTTTTTCCTGAATTAAAAATTCCTGCATTTGGGGATTTTTTTCATAGTAAATGTAATCTCCGTTCATTTTATGCAGTGCATTTTGTTCCCAACCATATACTTCCAGTTCGCCCTCCAGCTCGTCCTCGTAAATAAAATACTTCGCCGTTTCAAAATCCTGCCGTGCATAATGATGCTTTACAATACTTTGAATATGCGAATCCTGACCGTTACAGCCTACATACCACCCCAAAATATTCATTTCCTGAAAATGATCTGCTACAAGCCGTCGTATCTCCTGCTGATTTCCCTCATGAAGCCAGGAAAATTCACAGGCTATGGCGCCATTAATAAATGCAAATGAGCGTCCTTCCTGCTTTTGTACTTCTCCCAACAATACAGCAGCTTTCAACGTATCGTCTCTGTATTTTTCTTTCAAAAACATATGCAGATATGTATACACATAGTCCTCTATATAAACATTATGTTTCTCTCCCGGTTGACCTATCTGCCGGATATTCTTTGGTAATGTGACAGGTAAGTTTTCTTTTTCCTGCCCGTTCTGACCTTCATAATATTGTTCTGACATATCTGTACCTCTTTTCTGGCATAACTTTATAAGATACTCAAAAAATATCACATTTATTCCGTTTTTTTTGCCATTTTATGAGAGATGAATTCGCAAAATCCGACATGCAGACGTAAAAAGAGCTGTCGCAAAATCGCAACAGCCCTCTGTTTCTGTAACATTATA
>CAZLZX010000242.1:0-3868 GCA_964564095.1 uncultured Eubacterium sp.
TGGATGCAAGGGCTGATATTTACAGTCTGGGGGCTGTGGGAAAATTCATACTGCCGGAAGTGAGAGGGGTTGGAGTCAGAAAGAAATTGCAGAAGCTTTTAAGTAAATGCATGGAACGGGAGAGAAAGGATCGGTATTCATCCTGTAAGGAAATACAAAATGAGTTAATGAGAATAAAATACAAAAAGCACAAATTAGATATAGAAAAAAATACAAACCGGATATAGAAAAAATGTAAATTAGATATAAAAAAATACAAACCGGATATAGAAAAATGTAAATTAGATATAGAAAAATTATAAACTAAAATAGAAAAAATGCAAACTAAGGCAGATGAAACTATAAAATATATTTGCGAATTAAAATAAATTTTTCTGAAAAAAAAAAGGAAAAAGGATCATAAGGCGGAATATATAAACAGAAGTTCCATTTTTTGACGCAGCTTAATAAATGTATGATAAGGATGGTGGCCGCCATGACGATACGCGAACAAATGGAATTGTTAGAACGTACATATTTAAGTCCTTTTGCCATGTTGAGCGAAAATTCAAAAGGACGGGAACGACCGGAGGAAGAATGCGATATCAGACCTGTATTTCAGCGGGATCGGGACAGAATCCTGCATTGTAAGTCTTTTCGCAGATTAAAGCATAAAACACAGGTTTTTTTGTCGCCCCAGGGCGACCATTACCGGACCCGGCTGACGCATACGCTGGAGGTTTCGCAGACCGCCCGTACCATAGCAAAAGCGCTTCGGCTGAATGAAGAGCTGGTGGAAGCGATTGCACTGGGACATGACCTTGGGCACACGCCCTTCGGACATGCCGGAGAGATGATGCTGAACAAATTGTGTGAGGGCGGTTTTAAACACAATGAGCAGAGTGTACGTATTGTAGAAGTGTTGGAAAAGGATGGAGCCGGTCTGAACCTGACATGGGAAGTCCGGGACGGCATTTTAAATCATCAGACACATTGTATGCCGGCAACTCTGGAAGGAAAGATTGTGCGTCTCTCGGACAAAATTGCCTATATTCATCATGATATCGATGATGCCATCAGAGCACATGTCATGACGGAGGAGGAAGTTCCCATGGAATATCGGGAGATTCTTGGTATGTCTTCAAGAGCCCGTCTGGACACATTGATTCATGATATTATTATCAACAGCGACGGGAAAAATGATATATCTATGTCGGAGGATGTGGGAAACGCCATGCAGGGGCTGCGGAAATTTATGTACAAGCATGTGTATACCAATCCTATTGCAAAAGGCGAGGAAGTCAAGGCAAAGGAATTGCTGGAAAGACTGTTTTATCATTATATGAGTCATATCGAGCTGCTGCCGCAGCAGTATCATACGATGATGGAGCAGGGCGAGAAAAAAGACAGGGCAGTATGTGATTATATTGCCGGAATGACGGATCAGTATGCCGTAGCGAAGTTTCAGGAATACTATACTCCGAAATCCTGGCAGGTTTATTAAGCTTGTCTGTTTTTTCATGAATATCAGAAAGGAGCAGATATGGCCTTTTATTCAGATGAATTAATTGAAGAGATCAGATCCCGCAATGATATTGTGGATGTGATTTCCGGATATGTGCGGCTGCAGAAAAAAGGCAGCACGTATTTCGGGCTATGTCCTTTCCACAATGAGAAAACACCTTCGTTTTCTGTTTCTCCGGGAAAGCAGATGTACTATTGCTTTGGATGCGGCGCCGGAGGAAATGTGATCACGTTCATTATGCAGTATGAAAATTATACATTTCAGGAAGCGCTGGAATTGCTGGCACAGCGAGTGGGAATAGAGCTTCCCAAAAAGGAAATGACTGCGGAACAGAGAAAGGCGGCGGACCGCCGGGCGAGAATCCTGGAGGTCAATAAGCTGGCAGCGA
This sequence comes from uncultured Eubacterium sp., assembly GCA_964564095.1. Lineage (GTDB taxonomy): Bacteria > Bacillota > Clostridia > Lachnospirales > Lachnospiraceae > Brotonthovivens. The sequence continues at coordinate 1,893 of CAZLZX010000242.1, forward strand.
AGTACTTTTACATGCTGCTGCGAAGTGAACAGGGCAAATTGGCAAGGGCTTATTTTGAAAAGAGAAAGCTGAGCGAGGAAACCATTAAGCATTTTGGCCTTGGCTATTCCAATAAATATAGTAATGATTTATATCAGTATTTGAAAAAAGCCGGATATGAGGATGAGCTTTTAAAGGACAGCGGTCTGGTTACGATTGATGAGAAGAGAGGCGGCTATGACAAGTTTTGGAATCGGGCGATGTTCCCGATCATGGATGCCAACAATCGCGTGATCGGATTTGGCGGCCGTGTCATGGGAGAAGGAGAACCGAAATACTTAAACTCCCCGGAAACCATTATTTTTGATAAAAGCAGAAATCTGTACGGCCTGAACTTTGCAAGATTATCCAAAAAACCTCAGATCCTGCTTTGTGAAGGATATATGGATGTTATCGCGCTGCATCAGGCTGGCTTTGACAATGCGGTAGCATCGCTGGGGACAGCCTTTACGTCGGGGCATGCAAATCTGCTGAAGCGGTATACGAAAGAAGTTTATCTGACCTTTGACAGTGATAATGCCGGTATCAGGGCGGCTCTCAGGGCGCTGCCCATTTTAAAAGAGGCGGGGCTGACTGCAAGGATTATCAATATGCAGCCGTATAAGGACCCGGATGAATTTATAAAGGCAGAAGGGGCTGAGGCATATCAGAAGAGGATCGATACGGCGGAAAACAGCTTCCTGTTTGAGATACGGATTCTGGAACGGGATTATGATATGAAAGATCCGGAAAGTAAGACCGCCTTTTTTCAGGAGGTTGCGAAAAAGATATTAAATTTCCCGCAGGAACTGGAACGGGAAAATTATATAGAAGCAGTGGCATCAAAATACCAGGTTGGGTTCGATCAGCTTCGGACCATGGTAAAGCATTACGGAACGAGAGGGGCCTATTCCGTGAAAGAACGGACGCCCTTAAAAAGCGGGATTCAAAAAGACAGGAAAAAGGTAGATGGAAAGCGGCAGTCGCAGCGGCTGCTGCTGACCTGGATGATAGAGGATACCCGGCTTTTTGAGGTCATTGAGCCTTATATCGGACCGGAGGATTTTACCGAACCATTATACCGGGAGGCGGCTTCCATGCTGTATGAACAGTACAGACAGGGGCATGTGAATCCTGCGCAGATCATAAGCTGCTTTACCGATGAGGAACAGCAAAAAGAAATAGCGGCGCTGTTTCATGCGAAAATACACCCTGTAGAGGGGAAAGCGGAAAAGGAAAAAGCACTAACAGAAACAATTGTCCGAGTAAAACAGAACAGTCTGGAATACCGCTCTGCACATCTTGATCCTACAGATATTGCGGGGCTGCAGCAGGTCATCAATGACCAGAAGAAACTGGACGGAATGCGTAAATTGCATATTTCTATTGATTAGGGACAAAATAAAAACAATTCATGGAAGGATGGATAAAATGGCAGAAAATATGGACCAGAAGACCGCAGAAAAGACAGCAAAATTCTCTGAGAAGCTTCAGCAGCTGCTGGCTTTGGCAAAACAGAAAAAGAATATTTTAGAGTATCAGGAAATCAGTGACTTTTTTAAAGATATGGAGCTGGGGCCGGAACAGTTTGAGAAGATTCTTGATTATCTGGAGCAGAACAATATTGATGTCCTTAGAATCACAAATGATGGCGATGAAGAAGATGTATTGATCGAAGAGGAAGAGGAAATCGAGGTTGAAAATATAGACCTGTCTGTTCCTGATGGAGTCAGCATCGAAGATCCGGTACGTATGTACTTAAAAGAGATTGGTAAAGTACCTCTTCTGACAGCGGAGGAAGAAATTGAGCTGGCAAAGAGAATGGAGGAGGGCGACCAGGAGGCAAAGAAACGTCTGGCTGAGGCAAACTTACGTCTGGTTGTCAGCATTGCAAAACGATATGTAGGCCGTGGTATGCTGTTCCTTGATCTGATCCAGGAAGGAAACCTGGGTCTTAT
>CAZLZX010000243.1:0-3824 GCA_964564095.1 uncultured Eubacterium sp.
TGGGCTCCTCATTTTCCACAAACAACCCTGTCAGTCTCGGATGATCCATAAAAGTAGAGAGCTTATAGTCCAGCAGATTATTATTCAGAGGTCTTCCTGTCTTATCATCAAAGAGCAGACGTTCCGATAATCCATACCCGATCGCCATGCTCATACCTCCATGTACCTGAGCCTCTGCCAATGCCGGATTGATCAGTTTTCCGCAGTCATGAACATTCACAATATCAATCAGTTCTACTTTGCATGCCGGAATATCCACCTTTACTTCCGCAAATGTACATCCAAAGGAATACGCATTGGATTTGATCTGGGCTGTTGTCTCCGCATGTAAATGCTCACTGTGAGTCATACTGTACAGCGCTTCTGTTGACAGTTCTTTTAACGGCATTAAGATCCGCCCATCTGTAATACGAACAATATTTCCATCCTGAATATCCAGATTATATTCCGGCATTCTGGTCAGCTCATGGGCATATTTCAGGATTCGCTCCCGCAATGCCAATGCAGTCTGCCGGATAGAAAATCCCGCCGTATACGTCTGTCTGGAAGCATATGCACCCGTACCAAAGGGAGTCACATCCGTATCCTGACAGGAAACTACATGCACATCGGACACTTTTACCCCCAGAACATCCGCCGTCATCTGTGAATAAGCAGTATCTGCCCCCTGTCCGATCTCTGTCTCGCCAAGCTGTACCTGAAGGGAGCCGTCCTGATTCAAAACCATACGGCAGGACGAAGTTTCCAGAGAAATCGGCCATACCGCGGTGTTATACCAGAATACCGCCACGCCGATACCCTTTCGAACGGGTCCGGTCTGATTCTGATACTCCTTCAGCTTACGCTCATAATCAATATGTGCGGCGCCTTTGGAAAGACACTGATTAAAGGTATCATCATAGAGTTCGTTCTTGGAAAACGGGTCCACAAATCCCACCGGCATCAAATTTTTACGCCGGAACTCCAAAGAGGACATTCCTATCCTTGCCGCAACTTCCTCCGTATGACATTCCACCGCCCACATTGCCTGGGGAATCCCGTATCCGCGCATTGCACCGGCAACGGATTTATTTGTAAATACCGTATAAGAATCTTCCTCCACATTTTCGCAGGGATAGAGCTGATGGAAGCAGCCCATTCCCTTTGCCACGATACTGTGACCATGGGAGGCATATGCACCCTGATCGGAAAACGCCTCCAGCTTTCGTGCCACAAAAGTACCGTCCGGCCGAACCCAGGAAATAATATGGGAACGGATAGAATGACGTGTACGGTTGGAAACAAAGGTCTCCTCCCTGGGAACATCCAGTTTCACAAGATGTCCCCCTACTCTCATACACAGCCATGCACACAGAGGCTCATACAAAACATCCTGTTTATTTCCGAATCCGCCTCCAATATAAGGTTTGATCACGCGGATCTTACCCCAGTCTATTCCAAGTCCCTGCCCAACGATCCGGCGTACAATATGAGGAATCTGTGTAGAGGAGACGATCTTGATACGATCGCCTTCCATCTCCGCCGTACAGATAAAATTCTCAATATGACAATGCTGAACCACCGGTGTTTGATACCAGTTTTCCACTTTGATAAGCCCCGGCTCTTTGATCGCCTCTTCGTAATTACCAAGACGGTTGCCGGTGTGCTTTAAAATATTGTTGGGATAATCTTTATGCAGCTGCGGCGCTCCGTCCTTCATCGCCTCCTGAACATCCAGAACAAAAGGATATTCTTCATATTCTACCTTGATCGCACGAATCGCCTGAGCTGCGGCAACCTCATCCTCCGCCACAACAGCTGCGATATCATCACCGTAAAAGCGTACTTCATCCGTCAACACCAGACGGTCCGCCACATCCTGATGGGATGGGTCTGTGGACCATGGATGACCCGCAGTTGGAAAATAATGCTTTTCCGTCACATCAAAACAGGTAAAAACCTTTACCACTCCCGGTATTTTTTCCGCCTCGGATATATCAATAGACACAACTCTCCCATGCGCGATGGTAGAATGCAGCACCCGGGCTATATATGCATTCTTATCACAAAAGTCATCCGTATATTTCGTACGCCCGGTAACCTTGTCATAGGCATCTACCCTTGGTATACTCTTACCCACATACATAATATTGACCTCCTCTCTTGTTTCTATCCTACCTGCTGCTCCGTATTCTCCTGCCCGGATCCCCGTTTCTTCTTTCTCGGAAGAACAAGGCTTAAAATAAGTGATATTACAAATACACCGGCAACAGAATTACCAGCGAAAATGTCCCCGATGATCGGCGGCAAAGCCTGGAAAAAGGATGCGTCCACGGCAGTAACACCCACGCCGATGCAGAAGGATAATGCAACAATGATCATATTCCGTTCCGTATCTCCGCAGTTAGCGATCATCTTGACGCCGCTGAATATAATAGAACCATACATCATAACAGTACATCCGCCAAGAACCGCATCCGGAATTGTATTAAAGAATGCGCCGATCGGCGGGAAAAATGCTGCTATGATCAGGATCAATGCTCCCATCAGGATCGTAAAACGATTTACAACCTTCGTCATGGCAATAAGACCGATATTCTGATTAAATGACGTGATCGGGCAGGCTCCAAACAGGCCGGAAAACGCACTTCCAAAACCGTCTACAGCCAGGGAACCGGAAATTTCTTTCTCTGTTACTTCCCTGCCAAGACCATCCATAGCCACTGCTGAGGTTCCTCCTATTGTCTCTGCAGCCGATACCATAAATACCACTGTCATAGAAACAACCGGGCCAAGATGGAAGGTAGGCGTCGTGCCTTTCAGAAAGACCGGAAGCGGAACATTCACAGCGCCAAGCTGTCCCACCGTTTCTTTAAATGCCCCGAAATCGATCATCGGAGCAGCCCCAGTAAAAGTAAAAATCAGAGAAACAACATAACCTACTGCCAGCCCGAACAATACGTCCAGATTTTTCCATACCCCCTTTGCCGCAAACTTAAATATCAGGCAGGATACCAATGTGATCACTGCAATTACCAGATGATACCACGATCCGAAATCCGCTGCCCCATCGCCGCCTCCAAAAGAATTCATGCCTACGGACAGCAGAGAAAAACCGATTGCCATAACCACACAGGCAGATACAATAGGGCCGATAAATTTTCGCCAATACTTCGCAGTAAGACCGAGAACGCCCTCAATACATCCGCCTACCAGAATCGCTCCGATCAGTCCTTCGTAACCATAGACCGGATTTGTTACGATCCCCAGCATCGCAGCCAGGAAAGTAAAACTGCACCCCATAACGATGGGAAGCTTAGAACCAAGCTTCCAGACAGGATACAGCTGCACCGTAGTACCAATACCTGCAGCAAACATCGCACACTGCAGCAGGCTTGCAATTTCCGCATCCGTAAAAGCTCTGTCGCCGCCCACAATCGCAGCTGACATAACGATCAAAACAGGAACCAGATTTGCCACGAACATTGCCAGTACATGCTGAAGTCCAAATGGAATCGCTTTCCCCAATGGCACGCGCCCGTTCAGCTTATAAATATTATCAATACTTACCCTTGTCGAATCTATTTTCTTCATTTTTCTTCTCCTCTGACATAAATTAAAAATTACCCCATTTCCCCTGAGACTATCGTGATTCATGCCTCCTTTATTCTGATATATCTGAGATCCACACTTTCATTATTCCGCCGCAGGCCATCCCTGCCTCTGCCGCCACATCATTGCTCATATCCAGCGTCAATGTTTTACTCTTTCCCGTACCGATCAGGTAAAACGCCTCCCGCATGACAGCAGCTTCCGTGCATCCGCCTCCAATGGTTCCTGCTATC
>CAZLZX010000244.1:0-282 GCA_964564095.1 uncultured Eubacterium sp.
CAGGCAGAGGCTCTTACTGCTGCTTTGGAAAAGATTGGAAGCAGCATGGATTATGCAATTGATGTGGATGTACCGGATGAGAATATTATTACAAGAATGTCCGGAAGAAGAGCCTGCTTGAATTGCGGAGCTACTTATCATATTGTAAATATTCCAACGAAAGTAGAGGGAATCTGCGACAGATGTGGTAATGAAGTCGTATTGAGAGATGATGATAAGGCAGAGACAGTTCGGAAGAGACTGGAAGTATATCATGAGCAGACCCAGCCGCTCATCGACTAT
>CAZLZX010000244.1:292-3793 GCA_964564095.1 uncultured Eubacterium sp.
ACAAAAACCAGGGCATTTTGAGAACTGTTGATGGTACTCAGCCAATGGACCAGGTGTTTGATGCTATTGTAGAAATTTTAGGAGCATAAAAATTATGTCAGTATCAATAAAATCTGCCCGTGAGATTGACTTAATACGGGAATCCTGCAAAATAATTGCGAAAGTACATCAGGAACTTGGAAAAGAACTGAAAGCGGGAATGTCTACGTTGGAGGTTGACCGTTTGGCAGAGGAGATGATCAGAAGCTATGGCTGTGTGCCAAACTTCAAGAATTACAATGGTTTTCCGGCTTCTGTCTGCGTCTCTATCAATGAGCAGGTAGTGCATGGTATTCCTACCAAGGACAGGATCATTCAGGAAGGCGATATTGTCAGTCTGGATATGGGATGTATTTACAAAGGATATCATTCTGATGCGGCAAGGACACATGGTATTGGCGAGATATCCCGGGAAGCGCAGCTTTTGATCGAACGCACTCGGCAGAGCTTTTTTGAAGGTATGAAGTATGCATATGCGGGACATCATTTACATGAGATTTCCAATGCGATCAGTGACTATTGTGAAAGCTTTGGATATGGAGTGGTACGTGACCTGGTAGGTCACGGTGTGGGCTGCAGCCTTCACGAAGATCCGCAGATTCCGAATTTCAGACAGAAAAGCAGGGGAATCAAGCTTCGTCCGGGTATGACGTTAGCTATCGAACCGATGGTAAATATGGGAAGATACGATGTGGAGTGGATGGAAGATGAATGGACTGTTGTTACAGAGGATGGTTCATTGTCTGCTCATTATGAGAATACCGTATTGATTACAGAGGGCGAGCCGGAGATACTCACATTGACAGAAGAAGAGAAAGACTGTCAGGGGGACAAATAATGACAGGAAAGCTTGCCATTTCAAAATCAGGGCATGATAAACACAAGTTGTATGTCATTGTCAGTGAAGATAAAGAATATGTTTATCTTGCAGATGGTGTGATCAAATCCGTATCAAAACCCAAAAAGAAAAATAAGAAGCATATTCAGATCATCAGCCATATTCCGGCAGAAGTAGAAGAAGTTTTGAAAACAGATAACGGTTTTCGGGATCTGGATATAAAAAGAGCAATAAAACTGTATGGAAACGCTTAAAAACGCTTGGCGAAGCAGGAGGAAAATGAATGTCAAAAGCAGATGTAATTGAAGTAGAAGGTGTTGTAGTAGAGAAACTGCCAAATGCTTTCTTTAAAGTAGAACTTGAGAATGGGCACCAGATTTTGGCAACGATCAGTGGAAAACTTCGTATGAATTTTATTCGTATATTACCGGGAGATAAGGTAACGTTAGAGCTCTCCCCGTATGATCTGACAAAAGGACGTATCATCTGGAGAGATAAATAAGACTTGGGAAAAGGCGTTTATACAACGCCTTTTTTTTATGCTGTGCGCCTGGCAACGCACATTTCAGACAGGTAAAAGTTATTTTAATAAAATGGATTTCCGGGAAGAATTTGCATGGCGTCTGCCATAAGATAACCAATTAGAATTGACAAATGGTTATCTAGGAGTTATAATGCAGGAAAAGGGGGAAATGATAATGATGAGCTATGAAAGGCAGATAGAACAGATCATGCAGAGACTGGGCGAGATGCCCAGGGGAACTTTGGTATATAAAAATATTAAAGGCAAGAAGCAGCCTTATTTGCAGTGGACGGAGCACGGAAAATCAAAATGCTGCTATATCAAAATCGATGACAGGGAGAAGATTTTGTTGGAGCTTGAGGAGAGAAAGAGTCTTCAAGAGAAGCTGCATCTTCTTCAAAGATATAGCTCGGAAGTGCTTAAAATTATGGATAAAAACCCTTATCTGGCACGCAATGCAGGAATCGGTCTTCAGGATTATGCAAAGCTTATGGAATGGAAGGCTCTCTATGTGGACAAGACAGAGCTTATCAGAGAGTGGTGGGAGTCCGAAGAGGATGTTACACTGATCACAAGACCGAGGCGGTTTGGAAAGACTCTGATGCTCAGCACGGTAAATTGCTTTTTTTCCACAAAGTATCAGGGCAGATCGGATCTGTTTGAAGAGCTCAGCATCTGGAAACATGAAGCATATCGCAGCCTGCAGGGTACTTATCCGGTAATTTTCACGACCTTTGCAGCGGTAAAAGGCGGAGATTATCGTATGAATTTGTGGACCATATGCGGTTATTTTCAGGATCTGTATGGGGCTTATAGTTATTTGGAGACGGACGATATTCTTTCTGATGATAAAAAAAGACAATATAGGGAATATTATGAGGGACTTAACAGACATGAGGAATATTACTGTGCAAATGCGCTGCAAATGTTATCACAGCTTTTGATGGAATATTATAAAAAGCCGGTTCTCATACTTCTGGATGAATATGATACCCCCCTTCAGGAGGCCTATCTGTATGGAGGCTGGGAGCCAATGATAGAATTAATGCGCAGGCTGTTTAACGCCACCTTTAAGTCAAATCCTTATTTGAAAAAGGCTTTGCTGACCGGAATTACCAGAGTTACAAAGGAAGCTCTTTTTTCCGACTTAAATAATCTGGGCGTTTATACGGTTACCTCGAATAAGTATTCAGAGTATTTCGGCTTTACAGAAGCTGAGGTACAGGGGATGCTCAAGTGCCATGATATGGATGAGATGGAAAAAGTAAAGGACTGGTATGACGGATTTACTTTTGGACAAAGCAAAGAGATTTATAATCCATGGTCCATATTAAACTTTATGAGCAGAGGACAGTTTCAGCCTTATTGGGTAAATTCGGGAGGCATGGGCCTGATCAGCCGGCTGCTTTTGAACGGAACCCTTTCTCAGAAAGAAGATTTGGAACGGCTGCTGCAGGGAGAATCCATCCACAAAGTATTTGATGAAAATATCACGTTTATGCAGTTGGACCACGAACCGGAGGCTATCTGGCCCCTTCTTGTTGCTTCCGGTTATCTGAAGGTGGATCAGGCAGTCTGCGGAGAATATACGGAAGGGGACTTATCCATTACCAACCGGGAGACAAGATCAGGATTTCGGAAAATGGTATTGCAGTGGTTTGCTTCCGCAAGAGATGTGCATAACAGATTTTGCCGGGCATTGCTTGCCCATGACGTGGAGCTCATGACAGATTATCTGAATTTGGTCATGCTGACGATGGTATCTGTATTTGATGTGGGAACACAGCCGTCAGAAAAAGCGCCGGAGCGGTTTTATCATGGACTGGTGCTAGGGATGATCGTAGAATTGGCAGATAAATATGTGATTAAGTCCAATCGGGAGAGCGGACTTGGACGGTATGATATTATGATGCTTCCAGTGGCAGAAGAGTATGACGGCATTATCATAGAGTTTAAAGTCAGGGATGAGCGAAAGGAAGCAGATCTGCAGGAGACAGCGCACAGGGCTTTACAGCAAATTGAGCAGAAGCAATATGAAATGGAACTGATTCAGGCGGGAGTTCCAAGGGAACGTATCTGTAAGTATGGATTTGCATTTGAA
>CAZLZX010000245.1:0-3787 GCA_964564095.1 uncultured Eubacterium sp.
CTTAAAAGCAAGCTGGATTTTCTTATGGAACGCAGGCTGGCAGAGAGCAAGCATCGCATACAGGTTTGTGCTGCGAAGCTGGATGGATTATCGCCGTTAAAAAAGATCAGTAACGGGTGCGGAATCGTAACAGATGAGGCGGGTGTACCGATTCGTTCTGTGATGCAGATAGAAGCCGATGCGAAAATGAAAGTCCGTATGCGTGACGGAGAGATTTTAGCACGGGTAATAGAAAGACAACTGATAGAACAGGTTGAGTAAAGGGCAGGCATAGACAGATGGATGAAAAGAAACAGACAGAGCCTTCTTTAGAAGAAGTGTTTCAGGAATTGGATGAGATCATAGCAAAGATGGAGCAGGGGGATCTTCCGCTGGATGAAGCTTTTGCTATGTATGAATCCGGCTTGAAAAAATTGAAGACATGCAATGAAAAGCTGGATATGATAGAGAAGAAAATGATGGCACTCAGCAATGATGGAGAAGTGGTGGAATTTTAAAGATGGATATGAAACAGGAAATGACTGTTCATACTGAGCAGGTAGAGGCAGTGATCACAAAATATCTTCCCAAGGAAGAAGGATATCAGAAAACGGTCATGGAGGCTATGAACTATAGCTTTATGTCCGGCGGTAAGCGTCTGCGGCCTATGCTGCTTTTGGAGACGTATCGTATGTTTGGCGGAAAATCTGATATAGTGGAGCCTTTTATGGCAGCAATAGAGATGATACATACCTATTCGCTGATTCATGATGATCTGCCGGCCATAGATAATGATGAATATCGAAGGGGCAGAAAGACAACTCATGTGGTATATGGAGAGGCGATGGCTATCTTAGCCGGAGACGCTCTGTTAAATTATGCCTATGAGACGGCAGTCTCTGCATTGCTCAAAGATCCGGGGAATACGCAGGCAGTAAAAGCGTTGGGGATTCTGGCGGTTAATGCGGGCATTTACGGCATGGTAGGCGGACAGACTGTAGATGTGGAAAGTGAAGGACTTTCTCTTGATAAGGATAAACTGGATTTTATTTATGATCTGAAAACAGGAGCGCTGATCGAGGCATCGATGCTGATCGGAGCCGTACTGGCAGGCGCAACCAAAAATGAACAGGACATCATTCTTCGTATTGCAAAAAATGTGGGACTGGCATTTCAGATTCAGGATGACATCCTGGATGTGACCAGTACACTGGAGGTTTTGGGAAAACCCATTGGAAGTGATGAAAAAAATGCGAAAACTACGTATGTTACCATAGAAGGGATAGAGAAGGCCCGGGCAGATGTGCAGCGTCTGACGGAAGAAGCGATTCGTCTTATGGATGGGCTGGTGGTAAAAAATGAATTTTTGAGCCGGCTTTTGCAATATCTGATCTGGCGGGATAAATAGGGAAAATCATTATGGCAGTTTTAGATAAAATAAAGAAAGCAAATGATATTAAACAGTTGAGCATTGCTGAACTATATATATTGGCAGGAGAGATTCGGCAGTTTCTGATTCAGCATATCTCGGAAACCGGAGGGCATCTGGCATCCAATCTGGGAGCTGTGGAGCTGACGCTGGCTCTTCATATGATCTGCGATCTGCCGAAGGATAAGATTGTCTGGGATGTGGGCCATCAGTCCTATACCCATAAAATACTAACCGGCCGCAAGGCTGAGTTTGAAACCTTGCGTCAGTTTGGAGGTATGAGCGGGTTTCCGAAACGCTCGGAAAGCGATTGTGACTGTTTCAATACCGGGCACAGCTCTACATCGCTGTCCGCAGGACTTGGTTTTGCAGAGGCAAGAGAGATAACCGGAGGAGATTATAAGGTCATTTCGGTTATCGGAGACGGGGCATTTACAGGCGGAATGGCGTATGAGGCGATGAACAATGCTTCCCGTATGAAAACAAATTTTATTATGGTTCTGAATGACAATAATATGTCTATTTCAGAAAATGTAGGTGGATTTGCCACGCATATGGCTTCTATGCGAACTGCAGATGCATATCAGGAATTTAAGTCAGGAGTTCATTCGGCATTGAATAAGATGCCTTATGGGGAACGCGCTACCAGAAGGATTCAGAGAACAAAAAATAGTTTGAAGCAGTTGCTTGTTCCCGGCATGATTTTTGAAAATCTGGGTGTAACGTATTTGGGACCGGTGGATGGTCATAATATTGAGGATATGATCAACTTGCTGAGAGAGGCAACAAAGGTAAACGGAGCCGTAGTAGTACATTTTATTACCGAAAAGGGAAGAGGTTATACACCGGCGGAGCTGTATCCGGCTAAATTTCATGGAACAGCAGCCTTTAACATAGAGACAGGCGAGCCGAAAAAACCAAAACAGAAGGCGGATTATACGGATGTGGTATCTTCTGTTTTGAAAAAAATCGGAGACAAGGATGAAAAAGTAGTTGCGATCACAGCGGCTATGGCGGATGGCACGGGGCTGAAGCGATTTCGCGCGGCATTTCCGGAACGGTTTTTTGATGTGGGAATCGCAGAAGAACATGCAGTCACTTTTGCAGCCGGGTTGGCTGCAGCCGGATTGAAACCGGTTGTGGCGGTCTACTCTTCCTTTTTACAGAGAGCGTATGATCAGATCATTCATGATGTCTGCATGCAGAATCTTCCGGTAACCTTTGCCATTGACCGTGCAGGTCTGGTGGGAGCAGACGGAGAGACGCATCAGGGAATCTTTGACCTGTCTTATCTTTCCATGATTCCGCAGATGACCGTCATTGCACCGAAAAACAAATGGGAGCTGGCGGCAATGCTCCGCTATGCAGTGAATTTTGAAGGCCCAATCGCACTGCGTTATTCCAGAGGACAGGCCTACGAGGGCTTGCGGGAGTATCATCAGAAGATCGAATATGGAAAGAGCGAAGTGATCTGTAAGGAAAGCCAGATCGCATTGTTTGCGGTAGGAAATATGGTGGAGATGGCAGAGCGGGTGCGCCAGATACTTTTGGAAAAAGGATATCGATGTTCGCTGATCAACGCCAGATTTGTGAAACCATTGGATGAAAAATTGTTGACTGAAATGGCAGACAGCCATAAGCTTATCGTAACGGTGGAAGAAAATGTTTTGAGAGGCGGCTACGGCGAAGCCGTGCTTCATTTCTTAAATAAAAAAAATGTCTGTCCGGCCCGAGTAATAAATCTTGGTATTGATGACCGGTTTGTGGAGCATGGAAATGTCGACCTGCTTCGACGGGAAATCGGTTTGGATGCTGAGACTATGGCTGAACAGATCATTCAGAAATATGAACTGATATAGGAAGTATCAGTTGATTGAAAAATATAAATGAGTAATGCGGATTGATGGAGAGGTATTCATTGATGGAGAGGTATTCATTGATGGAGAGACACTCATTGATGGAGAGACACTCATTGATGGAGAAATACTTATTGATGGAGAGACACTCATTGGCGGAGAGATATTCATTGATCTGAGAAAAGGGAATCATTATGAAAGAGCGTTTGGATGTTTTGCTTGTGAAACGTGGACTGGCGCCCTCCAGAGAAAAGGCGAAGGCTATGATCATGTCCGGAAATGTATTTGTTGATGGGCAGCGGGAGGACAAGGCCGGTACAACGTTTAAGGAAGATGTGCCAATAGAAATTCATGGTAATACATTAAAATATGTCAGCCGCGGCGGTTTGAAGCTTGAGAAAGCAATGAAGCACTTTGCCCTTACTTTGGATGGAAAGATCTGTATGGATATCGGCGCTTCCACCGGTGGTTTTACGGACTGCATGCTTCAAAATGGGGCGTCAAAGGTCTATGCGGTGGATGT
>CAZLZX010000246.1:0-3781 GCA_964564095.1 uncultured Eubacterium sp.
AAGGGTGGAATTTAAACCTGCAAAGTGGAATTTACTTTTGCAATTGACCTTTTTTTCACTTTTGTTATTTGTGTTATTTGAAAAGTTAAATTCCACCCTTTTTACATCAGATATGGAATTTACCAATTCTAAATTCAGGAATCTATTAATAATATTTTTTTAATTTATTTGAATCTATTCAAATAATAAACTTTATGATATTATTACAAGAAAGAAAGGCGATATAATAATATCTATTGGAGAAAACATAAAAAAGCTCGGAAAGATGCTGGTTTAACACAAAAAAACTTGCTGCCCAAAGCGGTTTAGCTGAAATTACAATTCTCAAGAGCCCTATTTTTTAATTTATTACACTAAAGATATGAATTTAGAAATTCTAAAAAGTTACAGAGTACGCTCGTCTCCACTCCAACCAACCAGCTGACACAAATAAAAATAAGGAGAAACACACTCCCAAACAATATCGAAAATCTACTGATCAGAAATAAGCCGACCTACCGAAAAGATCCCGATCAAGATTAAACTGTCCAGATTCCGACATTGAACATTGACAATAATATACTTATCCAGGGAGCCGATCAGGCGCTATGCCAGCCACCCGACAGAAAGGGGGTTGGTGCTAATGATGACATGGTCAGATATATTCACATTTATCATTATGCTGTGTGCAGTTATTACCCTTGTAACCAATAACAAACGCAAAAAATAGCGCCCCCACTCTGGTAAAGTAAGGCGCTATTTTGCGATACATAAAACTTTGCCGAGCGCCAGGTGTACGCTGGCTTTCGGCTCCCTTGTTAAGTATATTATAGTCACCACTGGCAAATATGTCAAATATCTTCTTTTCATCCACACCCGCCACGGTTACAGGAAAGGAGATATATAACGATGCCGATCTATAAGGACACAAATACCGGGACCTGGTATGTAAAAACCTACTATACCGATTATACCGGGACCAAAAAGCAGAAAATGAAACGGGGATTTAAGCTCCAGAGAAAAGCCAAGGAATGGGAACATGATTTTCTATTAAAACAGGCAGCAGAACCTTCTATGCCATTTAAGACACTTTGCGCCCTGTACCTGAGGAAAAGTTCCATGAACGCCAATGATCAGCCACCATCTCCGGGATATATGCAGAATTTGGTCACAGAGCTGTCAAGCGTGTTTAACTTTGCTGTCCGGTTATATGGCTTATCAGTAAATCCTTGCCGGATTGCAGGAAACACCGTAGGTAAAAAACAACGCAGCCTAAACTTCTGGATCAAAGATGAATTTGACCAGTTTATCGCTACGTTTGATAAATCGGATCCATTTTATACGGCTTTCCTGATCCTGTACTATACCGGGCCAAGAATCGGCAAACTAGAAGCGCTTATGGTCGGGGACAATGATCTGGATCGTGGACAAATGACCATAAACAAGACGTATCACTGTTGATCGAAATAGGTTTTTCTGCTCTTCTGGTGTCAGAACGCCTTGGTCACGAAAACGTATCAACCACATTGAATATCTATTCGCACCTTTTTCCGTCTAAGCAATCCGAAGTGTCGGACAGATTGGAAACATTATGTCAAAATAACAAATATTAAAAATTAGTATCATTCTAGTATCAAAGAAAGCCGAGAACACTGTATTTACAGCATTTTCGGCTTTTTTCTAAGCAGATAACGGGAGTCGAACCCGCCTTTCCAGCTTGGGAAGCTAGCGTTCTACCGATGAACCATATCTGCATGTTTCCAGTATACCACAAAGGCAGAAGAAATCAAGAATTTTTAAAACAGGCTGAATTTCTAAATCAGGCAGCTCCTATTTGCAATTCCAAACAGGAGCTGCACTAAAATTATTTTTTAATCATCTACTCTGCCGCATCCGTATTACAGCTGACAGTGCCCCCTCGTCCATCGAGAGTTACGTAAGCTCCTGTCTTTAAAATCTGCACCGCATTCTGTGCGCCGAGAATAACCGGAAGATCCAGGCTCAGCCCGACAATTGCCGCATGACAATTATTTCCGGATGCTTCTACAATCAATCCGGATGCTTTTCGGATTTGAGGCATCATATCATTATTTGTATCCTGTGTAACAATAATATCTCCCGGTTTAAAGATTTCATTTAATTTCTCTGCCGTATCCGCTACACATAGATTTGCCGATACACTCTTGTCATTCAAGCCCGTGCCTGAAATAATGATATGACCTGCCACATGCACTTTGATCAGATTTGTCGTACCAGATACTCCAAGAGGCACACCTGCTGTCAGCACAACTAACTGTCCCTGATCTACCAGTCCATGCTTCTCTGCCTGGTCTACGGCATGATCAAATAATTCATCCGATGTCTCCTGACGGTCCACCAAAATCGGAGTAACTCCCCAGGAAAGATTCAACTGACGACATACGTTTTTATTCACAGAGCAGCCAATGATCGGGCAGCTTGGACGATATTTTGATACCATACGCGCTGTTCTTCCGGAATTTGACACAGTAACAATAGCTGCTGCGTTCAGATCCATAGCAGTAGTGCATGTCGCATGAGCAATCGCATTCGTGATATCAGGATTGTCCATTGCGCTGCGCTTCTTCATGCGAGAAGCATAATTAATATCCTGTTCCGTGCAAGCTGCGATCTTAACCATCGTCTTTAATGCTTCAACCGGATACATTCCTGCTGCGGTCTCTCCCGACAGCATGATCGCACTGGTTCCATCATAAACGGCATTCGCCACATCTGCAGCCTCTGCTCTGGTTGGACGAGGATTTTTCATCATAGAATCCAGCATCTGTGTGGCAGTGATGACCTGCTTACCCGCCATATATACTTTTTCAATGATCATTTTCTGAATTACCGGCACTTCCTCAAACGGAATTTCTACTCCCATATCGCCGCGGGCAACCATGATACCATCCGAAACCTTAATGATCTCGTCGATATTTTCCACACCCTGTTTATTTTCAATTTTTGCGATTATATTAAT
This sequence comes from uncultured Eubacterium sp., assembly GCA_964564095.1. Classification (GTDB taxonomy): domain Bacteria; phylum Bacillota; class Clostridia; order Lachnospirales; family Lachnospiraceae; genus Brotonthovivens. Next base: position 2,978 of record CAZLZX010000246.1, read on the forward strand.
AGTAGTGCAATTATGCTCTTCTAAAATTTTCCTAATGGCAAGAATATCATCCGCTGTTCTTACGAAAGAGGCAGCGATAAAATCAAAGTCATTTTTAATACCAAACACAATATCGTTGTAGTCTGTCTCGCTGATATATGGCATAGAAAGCTCGGCATTTGGTACATTTACACCTTTTTTGTCAGAAATCATGCCGCCATTTTTGATTACGCATACAATATCCGTATCCTTTAAAGCAATCACTTCCATTTCAATCAGACCGTCATCAATCAATATGCGTGATCCCACATGGACATCCTTATATAATTCTTTATAGGAAATGGCAACCTTCTGTGCATTGCCAAGAATCTCTTCTGTGGTAAGAACTAAAGTATCTCCCGCTTTCAATTCCGCTTTTCCGCCTTCCAGATTACGCAGGCGAATCTCAGGTCCCTTTGTGTCAAGCAAAGCAGCCACTGGCTGACCCAGTTCCTCCCGAAGCTCTATCAGCTTATCCAGACGCTTTTTTTGTTCTTCATGTGTGCCGTGAGAAAAATTAAATCTTGCGACATTCATTCCCTCCTGTATCAATTCTCTCAATACAGGATCTTTATCCGTAGATGGTCCGAGAGTACAAATAATTTTTGTTTTTCTGGTATTTTTCATACTTTCCTACAAGGTATGCCTCATCTGCATGCCTTATACGCTCCTTTCCTCGCTTAAATTTATAGAGCCTTACTTATCCCTTTCTTTGCTTCTCCCCAAAAATGCCATTCATTATTTATATATCCCTAAATTTTTAATATTATTTACGGATAACAGTGC
>CAZLZX010000247.1:0-3693 GCA_964564095.1 uncultured Eubacterium sp.
CTCCCTTCTAGGTAGACAAGTGAAATAATAAAAACTTGTCACTTAGGAGGGAGTATATCAGAAATCTTTGTAATGGCTATTTTTGAAGTTCTCTAAGCAGTTCAGAAATCAAAGTAAGCTGTGCCGGTGTCAATTCATATAAAAGTTCTGTGATTTCATGAATTTCTTTCGGACATGAAAGTTCTTCCGAAAAAAAGTCTTTTGGTGTTATATCCAGATATTCACAAATATAGAAAAAGCATTGCATGGAAGGGTATGCTTTTTTGTTTTCAATACGATTGATATAACTTTCATTTTGGCCTATCGCAAGGCTCATTTCGCGTGCGGATACATTCTTTTGCTCTCTTAATTCTGCCAGTCTTTCAGAAAAGAAATCTTCGTACATAATTTTACCCTCCTATTAAGATATTATATGTTTTAATAATGCCCCAAATAGGATATTAAAAAACGTAAATTGATTGACATAAGATATTTAATGTCTTATTATTATACAAAATAAGATTTTTTGTATCTTACAAAAGAATATGTCTTGCAAAGATATATACCGCCATATATATGTTTGTTGGATTGGTGCGATAAACATGGGCACATAAATACACATTACTAAAGTATGGGAAAGGCTATAAAATATCTTAATAAGGATCAAACTATCCGTTCAAAACGACAAAAAGCTTTAGGAAGCGTTTTGAAAAGCAAAGAATCGGGTTTGATTGTTATAGAAACAAAGGACAATACAGAGGATGAAGAATTATAAATTTGGGTTTATCAAAAATATATCCGGATTTTGTATCATGGCAGCTTATTTTTGTCTTGCCTATTATATGGTGTGGAAGCTGGATTTGATGCAGGGGCTGGACATCGTTATGCGATATAAAGCCGTTGCTGTTGTTTGTGTGTTGTACTGTATTGTGTTTTATGCTTTTTTGCAATTTTTGGAGGGGCTTAGTGTAGGAAAGCGGCGGATTCTGGATCTTATTTTTGGATTTTTCTTCAGCTCTTTGTGTGTCAATGTGATCGCAGCCATAATTTGCTGTATTTTTGTGGCTTTTCCAGTTGGCTTTATGATTGGCATCGTATTGATCATGGTGTTGGTGGAAAGTATTATCGGATTTTGCTGGATCATGGGCTGTCACAGAGTATATGAAAAGCTTCAGTTCCGAAAAGAGGCCATTTTTATATATGGCAGCAGAGAGGATGAAGGGGAGTATGTACGAGTCAATAATACGATTAATAAGTATTTTAAAATCAGTCGGTCTCTGGATTATCTGATAGGAATTGACAGGACTCTTGAAGTGATTCAGGAGTCTTCTGTTGTGTTTTTGGGAGATATTCCGGTGGAATACAGAAATGTAATTTTAAAATTTTGTATGAAAAGAAAAATAGAATGCTATTGTATTCCGAAAATTTCAGATATTTATATTCAGAATTCCAAGGTTATGCAATTGAATGACAAACTATTGCTCCGGTATCCCCCGCTTGGTATTCATGATGCAGGAAGTATTATCAAACGCAGTATGGATATTGTGTGTGCACTGCTTATGATCGTATGTTTTTCTCCGATCATGCTTGTGATTGCTATTCTGATCAAAGCAGAGGATGGGGGCAGGATTTTATACAGGCAGGAACGTGTCACATTGGATGGACAACCTTTTGTGATGTACAAATTTCGCAGTATGCATGATGATGCGGAGAAAGACGGAGCAAGACTTGCCAGAAAAAATGATGACCGTATTACAAACGTGGGCAGGGTTATCCGGAATCTGCATTTTGATGAACTGCCGCAGCTTGTAAATGTTCTCCGGGGAGAGATGTCTCTGGTAGGCCCAAGACCGGAGCGACAGGAATTTATTAACGAATATAAGGAACGTATTCCGGAATTTCCGGAGCGTCTGAAAGTAAAGGCGGGTTTAACCGGTTATGCTCAGGTGTATGGAAGATATAACACAGAGCCTGAGGACAAGATTAAATATGATCTGTATTACATCTACAATTATTCCTTTTGGCTTGATGTGAAGCTGCTGATATTGACAGTGAGAATTTTATTCCAGAAGGAGAATACTGAAGGGGTGGATGAGAATCAACGGAGTGCATGGAAGGAAAAAAATCAAATAGACAGGGATAAGGAGTTGTATCATGACGAGTCGTAGAGAAAGAGCGAGAGCGAAAGCGAGAGAAACACTATTAGTTACGATTGGATGGATCGTAACAATCATACAGATCGCAGCGTCTATATTGACGGTAAGCTTGATTTATCAAGCAAATTTATTGCCGGTAAAATATGTGGCGGTCGTGGCTGTTATTCTGTTTGTGCTGATTTTACTTTGCAGACTTTTGATGAAGAAAAAGAAAAAAAGAATTGCCAAGGTCAGATTTTTTATTGGTTTGATCATAGCAGCGCTGTTGTCAGTTGCATTAGGGGCAGCAAGCTATAATCTGCATAAGCTTACCAATACTTTACAAAATATTACCGACGCAAAGGAAGAAACCACAAGGGTGGGCGTCTATGTACTGGCAAGCGACAGTGCCCAGACGATTCAGGATGCGGCAGGCTACAGATTTGGCATTTTAGATCAACTGGCAAGAGAAGATACGGATAATGCGGTTGCTCAGATTAACGAGGAGTTGTCTGCTGCTATTGTGACGGAACCATATGACAGTACCTCCGAATTGGCAGATGCACTGCTTTCCGGCGATAGCAGGGCGATCATTATGAATGAAGAATTTGTCAGTCTGATTGCTGAGACAGAAGAGTATGAGGGATTTGACACCCAGATTAAGGAGATTGCTTCCTATGAATGGAAAACAGTTGTACAGCAGAGTGTTCCGGAAGAGGGGAGCGGCCCAATCAATGGGGATGGCATATTTACTATGTATATCAGCGGTATTGATACGGCTGGGGATATTTCTACGAAAAGCCGTAGTGATGTAAATATCCTTGCAGTGGTAAATACAAATACAAAACAGGTGCTGCTGGTATCTACGCCGAGAGATTATTTTGTTCCGTTATCCATATCAGGAGGAACAAAGGACAAACTGACCCATGCAGGTATCTATGGTGTAAACGTTTCAAAAGATACTTTGGGTATGCTGTATAAAGTTTTTAGAATCTATATTTTTGCCGAGAATGATCGGATTCATGATGCGGACAGATAAAACATCGCAGGGTTTCAGGTGGAGCAGGGAACAGATGAGATGCTTTAGGACGTTGTTGTTGCGCTGCAGGAGTGCGCGGAACAGATAGTCATTGGTCATTCTGATCTGGACGGGTCCGGTTGCATTTTGCCAGTCCGCATTGTGGGAGAGAGCCGGATTAAGTATGGAATTATTGTTTTGTGCCATAAATACATTGTCCTTTCTTGTTGAGAATAAAAATATTACCTGGAAAAAGTAGCGATATGCTATAGACCAAGTGGATTATGACAGACAGAGCTTTCAGAAGGAAAGCGGAGAATGCCTGTCAAATGTTAAAAGGAAGCATAGACTGTGGATGTTTCGGTGGGCTGGAAAAATAAGGTATTCACTCTTTAGCGGCTAATTGTTTTTTGAGCTTTTCAATTTCTGCATTAGCCTGAGAAAGTTTCTGAGACAATTGGGCATTATCTTGAGTTAATTGAGCATTATCCTGGGTCAATTGCGCCTTATCCCGCTCCAACTGTTCCTGGTACAATCTTTGGGTATTCTGTATGCGAATGA
>CAZLZX010000248.1:0-3658 GCA_964564095.1 uncultured Eubacterium sp.
GCAACTACACAGTTTGCCACCTGAATACTATCTGGTTTTGCCAACAATCTGTGTATGCCGCAGACTCCAACATCATAAATACGTTCCACCTTGGCGCCAAAATACTCTGCGGTCTGAGCAGCCTCCTCCGCCACCGGAATATCCGCCGTTCCGGCTGTGCAGACTGCGATTTTCCCAATATGTTTTTTATCAGGCTTTTCTATTTTTAAAATATGTGAAATCTCATCATAGGTTATCTCTGGCAATACTTCTTTTACAATCTCATATTGATGCCGGCTTGCCCTGGTGCCAAACACTTCCTGATCCGCCTCATACATCTTCTGATAGATCGTAACGAGATATTGGTCCGGTTTTCCGCTGCAATAGATAACCTCAGGAAAGCCGGAACGGATCTCCCTGTGAGAATCCAGCTTGGCAAAGCCATATTCTTCAAAGGGCTGCTTTTTTAAATATTTTTCTGCTTCTTCTATAGATAGTCTGCCTTCTTTTACCTGATTTAAAATGTCTCTTGTTTCCATAAACTCATTAATCCATTTTCTTTCATTCTTTTACAATACGTACAGCAGATCTGGAATAACGTTTTTACAATACTCACAGTAAATCCGTAATAACATTTATACAATACTCACAACAAAACCAGAATAACATTGATATTTGACGATATTCATCTCATTATTCTTCTTTCATTACAGTTGGAAAATAACTTACAATCTTCTTAACATTTTTATTCTGCATATAGTACTTATCAAGAAAATGTTTGGAATATTTATGTGACGTATCATTTGTTAATGAGATCAACAATTCTGTAAAATATTTTTCCCAACTTTCATATTTTTCACATTCTACATAATCTGAAGGAGATTCCAAAATCTGTGTTAAGTCCTTTGACTGAATTACTCCTGACCTTAGGATCAAATATTCAAACGATTCCGGCAGCCAAACAGCAATTCTACGATTGCGCTGCGTTTGAAAATATTCTAAGCAGTTTTCAATCATTGATCCAAACGCAGCACCATCAGCAATAACTAAAATATCTCCCTTAGGCATCTCAGAAATACAGCTATTTATATTCCCATTACCGTTTGCACTCACAACATTGCTTTCACAAAAAACCTTTGAAAAAAACTGATATCCAGAATTACTATCTTCTACCAAAATATGATCCATCTTATTATTTTCTACAATAGGATAATTACTATATATTTCTTTTAATTCGTGATAAGATTCTCTTATATCAACATTTTTCTTTTCTGTAATGATTTCATAAATTTCATGAATGCTGTAAGGCAGCATCTTAAAAGGTGCACGATTAACCAATACAAAATAGTTTCCAGATGTTTTTACAAACTCTGCAAAATCTTCTGAAAATACAAAATCATTATTTTCTTCAATAAAGATAACCGTATTTTTTAATGGAAACAAAGCATCTTTCCAATCTCGTCCCACCTCTTTGCGTAAATATACATAATACTGAGCATTTGTAGAAACAGAATATCCAGACTCTCTCCCAACTCTCAAATACTCGTATAGCATATGCAAAAGAGTTGTCTTTCCTGTGGCGCTGTTTCCTTTAATAATTGTGATATTTCTTCGTATAGTAAATTCAAATAATAGTTTTTTACTCTTTACCCTAAACTGATATTTACCCTTCATTCTACATACCCTCTGCCTCCAACAAACCCAGTACATACTCTTCCCGATTATGTACGATTTTCCCAGTATTCATGATCTGAATGTCAAATTCCCCCTCAAAATGCATGATATGCTGTAAATACACCGTCAAATCTTTCTTTTCAGCAATTTTCAGAATCCATTTTGCGCAATTATCCCCACAATTAGACATATTGTAAACAAAAGAATCATCCTTCAACATCAATATCAAAACTTTAACACCGCCGGATAACTCCTTGGGTGTAATTGCACCCAAAATGGGACTTTCAATAATATGGGCACTAACTACCGAGGAATGATCCACATCCAAAATCATCTCTCTTACAAATTCATCCTCAATCCAGTCATCCTCATAAACATTATCAAAATATGCCGGTGCATCCTGCATGTATTCTATTCCGCCATAGTACCATATTTTAAGCATACAATTCCTTCTTTCACTTTATCTACAGCTTTATGGCTGAAACTGTTTTGCAAAATCAGCCCAGTCTCCGTCTAAAAATCCTTTTGTTTTTTTCTCCTCCGGAGCTTTTTCTATATCTTCCAGCTCATCCATCCAGATACGGGCGCAGGCGTCGCTCGGCATACGCAGATCTCCCCTTGGAGATACAGCCACCGTACCTACCTTTGGACCATCCGGCAGACAGGAACGCTTAAACTGTTGGGAGAAAAAACGACGATAAAAGGTTCTCAGCCATTTTAAAATCGTCTCATCATCGTATCTGCCATCAAAGGCATACTTTGCCAAACGGTAGATTTTCTTTGGCGTACATCCAAACCTTAACACATAGTACAGATAAAAATCATGGAGCTCATAAGGTCCTACGATATCTTCTGTTTTCTGAGAAATCTTTCCGTCCTCCGGCGGTAACAGCTCAGGACTGACCGGTGTGTCCAGCACATCATACAACACTTCTGATAGCTTATCATCCTGGCAGGTATCCGCATAATATTTTACCAGATGGCGCACCAGCGTCTTCGGCACGGAAGAATTAACGCCGTACATAGACATATGATCTCCATTATAGGTTGCCCATCCAAGGGCTAGTTCTGACATGTCCCCTGTTCCGATGACCATGCCGTTTGTTTTGTTCGCCACATCCATTAAGATCTGGGTACGCTCTCTCGCCTGTCCGTTCTCGTAAGTAATATCGTGCACAGAAGGGTCCTGACCGATATCTTCAAAATGGATATTTACTGCATTTTTGATACTGATTTCTTTAAATTCTGCTCCCAGACAGCGGATCATATTAACTGCATTGTCATAGGTTCTGTCCGTAGTGCCGAATCCGGGCATCGTTACAGCCACAATACCGCTTCTGTCTTTTCCCAGCAGATCAAAAGCTCTCGCAGTTACCAACAATGCCAGAGTAGAATCCAGCCCTCCTGAGATTCCCACAACGGCTGTCCGGCTGTTTGTATGCTCTAAACGCTTTTTCAGTCCCATAGTCTGCAACGCAAGGATCTCCTCGCAGCGTTTATCTCTGTCTGTCTTACTGCCCGGAACAAACGGCGCCGGATCTACAAAACGAGTCAGCTCCGTATCCCCTTCTTCCAGACGAAACTCCATATTCATATATCCTGTTCCATCCGTCCGGAATGTGGTCATACGACGGCGTTCCTCATTCAGACGCGCCACATCTATTTCTGAATAGATAGATTCATTGACAAATCTCGCCGATTCTTTTAAGATCGTACCATTTTCGGAAATGAGATTATGTCCGGAATAAACCACATCCTGGGTGGACTCTCCATCTCCGGCGCTGGCATAAATATAGCCGCAAATCAGACGGGCAGACTGCCCGGATACCAGATTTTTGCGGTAAATATCCTTTCCCGTCGTCTCATCGCTGGCAGACAGATTGACGATTACATTCGCCCCCGCCATAGCCAGTCCGATACTGGGCGGATCCGGCGCCCAAAGATCTTCACAGATTTCTGCACCGATCTTCAGATTAGGCATTTGACGGCAGGTAAATAAAAGATG
>CAZLZX010000249.1:0-3409 GCA_964564095.1 uncultured Eubacterium sp.
CCGCTCATGCAAACTCGATCCGTGTCAGATTCGAGGATAAATAGGAGGAGCTATGGCTACATCACGTATCGCAACAGTTCAGCGAAAAACCAAAGAGACAGATATTTCCCTGACCTTAAATCTGGACGGCTCAGGAAAAGCGGATATTTCCACCGGCGTGGGATTTTTCAACCACATGCTGGACGGATTTTCAAGACATGGATTTTTTGATCTTACCGTACAGGTAAACGGAGATCTGGATGTAGACTGTCACCATACGATCGAGGATACCGGCATCGTTTTTGGAACTGCCATCAGGGAAGCTTTAGGAGACAAAGCAGGAATCCGCCGTTACGGCAGCATGATCCTGCCGATGGATGAGACATTAGTGCTTTGCGCAATTGATCTGTCCGGCAGACCATATTTTTCTTTCGATGGCGAATTTACTGTTGAAAGAGTCGGAGATATGGATACGGAAATGGTTCGTGAATTCTTCTATGCCATTTCATACAGCGCCGGAATGAATCTGCACATGAAAGTGCTCTCAGGTACAAATAACCATCACATTATTGAAGCGTTGTTTAAGGCTTTTGGTAAAGCTTTAGATGAAGCAGTTTCTATGGATGAAAGGATTCAGGGAATATTATCAACGAAAGGAAGTCTGTAGGAAGATCAATGAGACAGAAAAGTTTAATTGCCACCATTTACTTGAAGGATGGCAAAGCAGTAAAAAACAGTCAGGATATGTCCCCGGCAGGAGACTTAATAAAACTTACCCGCTGTTATAATGATAATGGAATTGATAAAATCTTTGTATTTGATTTATCTGATGACGATGCGGAGCATGAGATCAATCTGCATACATTGAAAGAAATTAACCGTATTTCCGAACTTCCGGTTTATGCGGGAGGAAACGTAAACCGCTTAGAAGATATCAAGAAAATATTATATACAGGCTGTAAAAAGGTTATTTTAAATGGATTGAAACCGGTAACGGCCGATCTATCCAAAGAGGGTGCTATGCGGTTTGGAAAAGAAAAGATGACGATTTCCCTCTATAATGTTGATATTTTATTTAAAGATAAAGAGATTATTGAGGAAAATATCAGTGAGCTTATCATTCTGAATCCTAAATTAGCAGGCACGATTGAAAATGTCACGGAGATACCATACATACCTGTTGTAAATAAAGTATCCTTTGATGACATTCCGGCACTTTTGACTTCAGATGAAACTATTGTCGGCTTATCAGGAGATATGCTCAGTGACACCAGCGCCAATATTATGGCGTTAAAGGAAGCTCTTGAGGATCAAGGCATTCCTACGGGACATTTCTCTACAACATTGCAATGGTCTGACTTTAAGTTAAACTCTGACGGAATGGTTCCGGTCATTGTGCAGGACTATAAAACAAACGATGTGTTAATGCTTGCATACATGAATGAAGCATCCTTTAACAAAACACTGTCTTTAGGTAAAATGACTTACTGGAGCAGGAGCCGCAATGAATTATGGACCAAAGGCTTAACCTCCGGTCATGTGCAGTATGTGAGATCTTTAGCTATTGATTGTGACAGAGACACGATTCTGGCAAAGGTATCACAGGTGGGGGCTGCCTGCCATACCGGAAACCGCACCTGTTTCTATACGGATCTCGTTCCGGAGGAGGATACGGATAAAAACCTCCTGAAAGTGTTTGAACATGAATTTGAAGTGATTAAAGACAGAAAAGAACATCCGAAGGAAGGCTCTTATACAAATTATCTGTTTGAAAAGGGTCTGGATAAGATCTTGAAAAAGATCGGCGAAGAGGCGACAGAGATCGTAATCGCTGCGAAAAACCCGGAACCGGAAGAAATCAAGTATGAGATTGCAGACTTTTTGTACCATATCATGGTTTTAATGGTAGATAAAGGATTAAGCTGGGACGATGTGATTGAGGAACTTTCCAGAAGATAAAGGGAGACTTTATGAAATATATATTAGAAGCCTGCGTGGATTCCGTAGAATCTGCTTTGGAAGCTCAGGCCGGCGGCGCTGACAGATTGGAATTATGCGGAAATCTCATCATCGGCGGTACTACGCCAAGTCCCTGCATGTTTGAACAACTGCGGGAGGTATCCGATATTTGCACGCATATACTGATTCGTCCGAGATTTGGGGACTTTTGTTATACGGATCATGAGTTTCAAATTATGTTAAAGGAAGTTCAGCTTTTTCGTGAACGGAATGCAGATGGCATTGTCATAGGTATTTTAAAACCTGACGGCACCTTAGACATGGAACGCATGAAGCGTCTTATGGAAGCGGCAGGAGATCTGTCAGTCACTCTGCACCGGGCCTTTGATGTCTGTGCAGATCCTGTTGCAGCTATGGAACAGGCAAAGGAGCTTGGCATTCACACCATTCTTACATCGGGACAAAAGAATCATTGTCTGGATGGAAGAGACCTGCTTAAGGAGCTGGTAAATCTTGAAAATGGCCGGATCACGATTCAAGCAGGCGGCGGCGTGGATGCCGAGGTCATTCGGAAGCTGCAGCCATATACCGGAGCACATGCGTTTCATATGTCCGGCAAAAGGATACTGGCAAGCTCCATGGTCTATCGTAAAGAAGATGTAAGTATGGGGCTGACTTCCCTCAGTGAATTTGAAATCTATCGCACAGACAGGGAAAGGATCCGGGAAGCGAAAAACGCGCTGGAGCTGCTATAGATCATCATTTTCCCACGTTTCCCTTCGGTATGGGAACCTACTTGGAAAAAACTTTCTGGATTCAACTTCTGTCATACCCGACGGACCTGTCACATAAACTAGCATATAGGAACTTCACAAAAGATAAGTATTTGAACTTTGTATCAATATTGTCCGAAAGGGGAGTGCTATGGCTTATAATTATGATGACAGGCAGGAGTATATTAACCATTTGAGAGAAAGCTTTTCGGAAAGCGCCAGAGATCCCTCTTATGACAGAAGCAGAGCATCACGGGGAATGGAAGATACGAATGTAAAGGTACGTTCTTTCTGGAAAGTCCGACTGTTTCTGGCCTTTATTTTGTTTTTGGCTTTTTTTGCAATAAAACAGACCGATACCCATTGGAAAAATCTGTCTGAGGAAACTATCGTGGAACAGATTCAGAAAACAAGTGACTTTGATTCTGTCACTTCGGTTTTTAAGGAAATAAAAATTTTACAGGATGATGCGGATGGCGGAGAATGATACATTCTCCGTTTTTTGATGATGACGCTTTTATCAACTTACCGTTCATTGACAAAAGGAGATAATTTGGGGTATAGTGATTCCAAACACAGAGGTAATAGATAAGGGGAGACAGGGATGGGAAACTCAAAATGCGAAATGAGGCGACACACTTGAAATGTACATTCATGCATAAACGGATCGCCGTGGCGGACATCCAGAAACGGCTGTC
>CAZLZX010000249.1:3419-3638 GCA_964564095.1 uncultured Eubacterium sp.
CAGGCCTTATACAGAAGATAGCAACTGTATATGCACCGGAGCATTTGCCGGTGGGCATTCCGGTAAGGGGAAAGACAGTGGATCGCGGGGCAATGAACGCATGGTGGACAGACCGGTCTATCCCGGCTAGCCGTTCCGGTATCCGGGAAGCTCTGGAAACGCTGGAGATCACAAGCACGAAAATGCTGCTTATCCGATGTTACGGTCTGAGCCTGTCGG
>CAZLZX010000250.1:0-3633 GCA_964564095.1 uncultured Eubacterium sp.
TTATTCAGTTATCAAGGTACATTTATTGTATCTAAAAGATATTATACGAGGAGGATTGGCAATGAAAAAATTAAATCGTTGGGTTTATGCGATTGTTGGCGTGATCGTTTTGCTTTTGGCAGGATTGATTTACGCATGGTCTATGATGTCAAAATCAATTGGTGCATCGCGTCCTGATTGGACAGCAGCGCAGTTGTCCTTGACATTTACACTTGTAATGGCAGCGTTCTGTGTGGGAAGTCTGATTGCCGGAATTTTATCAAAGAAGGTAAATCCGAGAATTTATATTCTTCTTTCCGGTGTTTTGTTTTTGGCAGGTTTTATGATCGCTTCTTTAACAGGTTCTTCTCCTGCAATGCTGTATCTCGGATTCGGGGTTCTATGTGGATTGGGCGCAGGATTTGCTTATAATGCAGTTATGGGTACTATGTCTGCATGGTTTCCGGACAAGCAGGGTCTCATTTCCGGTATTTTGCTGATGGGATTCGGCCTGAGCAGCTTCATTATTGGAAAAGTATTTGCAGCGGTTGCTCCTTCTGATGGAGGAGACACCTGGAGGATGGTATTTCGTGTTTTTGCGATTCTTATTTTTATTATAATGATCATAGCAAGCTTTTTCTTTGTAAAACCAGGGAAAGATTTTGTGCCCCCGGCAGCAGCAAAGAAGAAAGCGGTGCGTGAGCCGGCGATGGATGTCAATACGGGAAAGATGGTAAGAATACCGTCATTCTGGTTAATGTATGTATGGGCGATTATGGTAAGTGCAGCAGGACTTGCTCTGATTTCACAGGCCAGTGGTATTGCTACGCAGGTTGGTCCTTCCGTATCTGACGGAAATATTGCAACGGTAGTCGGTTTGATTTCTATATTAAATGGAATTGGACGAGTTATCTTTGGAGCTCTTTATGATAAGAATGGATACAAATCTACGATGATTTTGGACATGGTATCATTTATTATCGCCGGTCTGATTTTGATACTTGCGTTAAAGAGCGGAAACTTTACCTTTATTATTGTTGGTTTTGTGGTTGGCGGATTCGCATATGGCGGCGTTACGCCAATGCAGTCAGCGTTTGTCAGTGATTTTTTTGGAAGAACCAATTATTCCATGAATTTTTCAGTGATTGTTACAAATCTTTTGATCGGTTCCTTTGCATCTACGATCGCAGGTAAGCTGTATGACAGCAGCCAGTCATATATGAGCACGATCTTTATGATGATCGGCGTTACGGTTATTGCTTTTGTGGCATTCCTGGGAATCCGCAGACCAAAGAGCAGTCAGGCATAAAGTATTTTGAGATAAAATGTAAAAAGGATAATGGGACCATTATGTTACAATTTGTGATAGAATGTGACATAGTGGTCCCCGTTTTTTGATTTTACAGCAGGGACAGTGACGGGCAGTAAAAAGTAGAAAGAAGGAATAAAAGGTGCAGGTAAAATATAGCAGAAGGGAATTGATAAAGAGGTATATTTTCTTTGGCATGGGGCTTGTCATTATGGCGTTTGGAGTTGCATTTTCCATAAAAGCAAGGCTTGGCACTTCTCCGATTTCAAGTGTTCCATATGTGATTAGTTGTTTTTCTGTGCTGACAGTGGGCAATATTACCATTTTAATGCATTGTGTATTTATCTTTCTTCAAATCATATTGTTAAGAAAGAAATATCAACCTGTTCAACTGATGCAGCTGCCTGTGGCGATTGTTTTTGGATATCTGACGGACTTTGCCATCTATGTACTGCAGCATATATCCTATTCCAGCTATTATCAGCAATGGATTTTGTGTATCATCGGTATCTTATTGGTTGGTGTCGGCGTCAGCTTTGAAGTGGTAGCAGGCGTTGTGATCCTAGCGGGAGAAGGGCTTATTCTTGCCATTTGTAAAGTTGCACCTGTTAAGTTTGGAAATATGAAAGTCATTTTTGACGTCAGTCTTGTTGCACTTGCCTGTGTTCTGTCTTTTGTTTTTATGGGAAAACTGGAGGGAGTGCGAGAGGGAACTGTTGCGGCGGCAATATTGGTCGGTCAGATCGTAAAGCTGGTCAGCAGACCATTGAGACAGATCGAGACGAAATTCCTTTGTGATACTCATGGGAAATAAGAAAAAATCTTGCATAATGCATAATATAGATTGCAAAACAATGAAAAGGTATGATATACTGTTTACGAAACGAAAGGACGGTTTTTATTATATAATAAACAGGAGGGCTTTTATGGAAAAATTATTAATCTTAAACCCAGGTTCTACATCTACTAAGATCGCAGTTTATGAAGATGAGAAACAGTTATTTGTTGAAAGCATTTCTCATTCGGCAGACGTGATTGCTCAGTATGATCTGATCGTAGATCAGTTCGAGTTTCGTAAAGATATGATTCTGGATGTATTGAAGGAAAAGGGCATTGCGCTGGATTCTCTTACGGGAATCGTGGCAAGAGGCGGTCTGCTTCCGCCATTGCAGGCAGGCGCTTATCGTGTAAATGACGACATGGTATGGCAGTTGAAAAATAAGCCTGTCATGGAGCATGCCTCCAATCTTGGCGCTGTCATTGCGGACAGTATTGCAGGTCCTTTGGGGATTCCGGCTTTTATTTATGACGGTGTAACGGTAGATGAAATGCTTCCTATTTTAAAGATTACCGGTTTGAAGGAAGTAGAAAGACACGGTATCGGTCATAATTTAAATACCCGTGCAGCCGCTATGCGCTATGCTCGTGAAAATCATAAAGCATATAAGGATTGTAAATTGATCGTTGTTCATTTGGGCGGCGGTATTTCCATTACTTTGCAGTATGGCGGAAAGATTGCAGATATCATCAACGATGAGGATGGTCCATTTGCACCGGAGCGTTCGGGCAAGCTTCCAATTCAGTCATTCGCAAAATATTTCGGCAATTCCGGTATGTCCACGAAGGAAATATTGAAAAAATTAAAATCCAGAGGCGGTCTGGTAGCTCATCTTGGTGTAAATGACAGCCGTGAGGTAGAGAAGATGATCGCTGACGGCGATGAGCATGCAAAATTGATCTATGATGCCATGGCGCTGAATGTAGCAAGATGCGTTGGAGAGGAAGCCGCAACTGTTGGCGGAGATATCGAAGCTATTGTACTGACAGGCGGCATCGCATATTCCGAATACTTCACAAATGAAGTAAAGAAAAATGTAGAGTGGATCGCACCGGTAACGATATATCCGGGAGAGAATGAGATGGAATCTCTGGCTCTTGGCGGTCTCAGAGTATTGCGCGGCGAAGAAGAAGCTCATGAATTTGTAAAGCAGGATTAGTACGGAATTTTGTAATAGTATAAAAGCAGGAAGAGACTTCCTAGGTGTTCCACTACTTTAAAGGTAATTTATGATTGGATATTTTTATATTTGATATAATAAAATTTAAAACTTATACAGGCTCACATGCTGAGGGAATCATATCGGCTGATTCGGGCACTCCCCTGTTAAAAAAATAATCGTGAACGATTGCCGATAACAAAGGGGCTGTGAAAAAACTCAATCGAGTTTTTTCACAGCCCCTTTTACATTCGTGCGCCTGGCGGCGCACGTTTCTAACGGGTGCAAGTCCCGAATCCGCCCGGTAGTGGGAAGGATATAGCCGAAGGCAAGGGTGTCCATCGTGAG
>CAZLZX010000251.1:0-3559 GCA_964564095.1 uncultured Eubacterium sp.
GGAGGAGTAGCAATGTATTTCAAAACGACAGAAGCCCATGAGGAATTTCGACAGGTCATCCGCAAATTTGCGGAGGAAGAGGTTAAACCATATGCGTTTATGATGGATCAGAATAATGAATTTCCTACGGAGGCTGTAAAAAAACTGGGAGAAATGGGTTTGATGGGTATTCCATATCCAAAAGAGTATGGTGGCGCTGGCATGGACATTATGAGCTATGCGATAGCGGTGGAAGAGCTTTCCAGAGTTGATGGCGGTACAGGTGTTATTCTTTCTGCTCATGTTTCCCTTGGAAGCTGGCCGATCTTCCAGTATGGTACGGAAGAACAGAAACAGAAATATTTAGTACCGTTGGCAAAAGGCGAGAAAATCGGCGCTTTTGGACTGACAGAGCCAAATGCCGGTTCTGATGCTGGCGGAACAGAAACGACAGCTGTTTTAAAAGGCGATTATTATCTTTTGAACGGCGGCAAAATTTTTATTACCAATGCGCCGAAAGCTGATACATATGTAGTATTTGCAGTAACTACGCCGGATATTGGTACAAAAGGTATTTCTGCATTTATTGTAGAAAAGGGCTGGGAAGGCTTTGAGTTTGGAGATCACTATGACAAAATGGGTATTCGTTCATCCTCCACTGCGGAATTGATCTTCAATGATGTAAAAGTTCCAAAGGAAAACCTGCTTGGAAAGGAAGGCGAAGGATTTAAGATTGCCATGACAACGCTGGATGGCGGACGTATCGGTATCGCATCTCAGGCGCTGGGCATTGCTCAGGGAGCATTTGAAAATGCATTGGAATATTCCAAAGAGAGAGAACAGTTTGGCAAACCGATCTGTCGTCAGCAAATCGTATCCTTCAAATTGGCAGATATGGCAACAAAGCTTCGCTGCGCAAGATTCCTTGTATACAGTGCGGCTGAACTGAAGGAGCATCATGAGCCGTATGCAATGGAAGCTGCTATGGCTAAACAGTATGCATCAGATATCGCCCTTGAAGTTACCAATGATGCCGTTCAGATATTCGGCGGCAGCGGTTTCTTAAAAGGAATGGAAGTTGAAAGAGCATACCGCGATGCAAAGATTACCACGATCTATGAAGGCACAAATGAGATTCAGAGAGTAGTTATTGCGTCTCATTTAATAGGTCGTCTGCCGAAAGCTCCTTCCTCTGGCGGCGGAAGAAGTGTTGCCAAGAAACCGGCAGTAACCGGTATCCGCAAGAAAATGATTTTTAAGGGCGGCAGCGCAGAAGAGCGTGTTGCTTCCTTAGTAGAGAATCTGGAAAAGGACGGACATGATTTCAGCTACGGCATTGCCGCAGACACTCCGATCACACAGGCAGAGCGTGTTGTAAGTGCCGGAAAAGGTATTGGAGAAAAGAAAAACATGAAGCTGATTGAAGATTTGGCAGCGGCAGCGGGAGCAGCTATCGGTTCTTCCAGACCAGTAGCGGAGACTTTGAAGTATGTACCGATCAATCGCTATGTAGGTATGTCCGGACAGAAATTCACGGGAAATCTGTATATTGCCTGCGGTATTTCCGGAGCAAGCCAGCATTTGAAAGGAATTAAAGATGCTTCTACCATTGTAGCAATTAACAAAAACGGCAATGCACCGATATTCAAAAACTGTGATTATGGTATTGTAGGGGACGTTATGGAGATTCTTCCATTGCTGACCAAGGCGCTTGATACCGGAAAACCAAAAGATCCGGCGCCTGTTCCAATGATTAAAATGAAACGGCCGACACCGCCGAAGCCTACTCCGATCGGAAAGAGCTATATATGCAGCGGCTGCGGATATGAATATAATCCTGAAATCGGCGATGAGGAAAGCGAAGTATTACCAGGTACTTTATTTGAGAAGCTTCCGGAAGAATGGGTATGCCCGGAATGCGGAGAAGATAAAGAGCAGTTTATAGAGGAATAGAATAGGAGGATAAATCATGTATTGTGTCAGAAATGTTACAGAAGATTTATACTGGATCGGAGCTAATGACCGCCGGTTAAGTTTATTTGAAAATATTCACCCGATTCCGGAAGGGGTTTCCTATAATGCGTATGTGCTTATGGATGAAAAAACAGTGCTGTTTGACACCATTGACTGGTCGGCATGCCGGCAGTTTTTGGAAAATCTGGACCATGTTTTGAATGGACGTCCGTTGGACTATATGGTAATCAACCACATGGAACCGGATCACGGTGCATCAATAGAAGAGGTGCTTTTGCGTTATCCGAATGTGACAATCATCAGTACGGAGAAAGCGTTTATGCTGATGCGTCAGTTTGATTTCCATATTGATGGTCATGAACTGGATGAGGTAAAAGAAGGAGATACCCGTTGCTTTGGAAAACATACGGTTACATTTGTGGCTGCTCCTATGGTGCATTGGCCCGAAGCTATGGTAACTTTTGATGTGACAAACGGCGTTTTGTTTGCAGCAGACGCATTTGGTTCCTTTGGAGCATTGGATGGCAAATTATTTAATGACGAAGTAAATTTTGATCGTGACTGGATCGATCATGCAAGACGTTATTATACAAATATCGTTGGGAAATATGGCCCTCATGTACAGCTTTTGTTGAAAAAAGCAGCAGCAATCGTGAACGATATTAAATATATTTGCCCGCTTCATGGTCCGGTATGGCGCTCAGACTTTGGATATTTTCTGGATAAATATCAGCATTGGAGCACTTATGAGCCGGAAGAAAAAGGCGTTATGATCGCATATGCATCCATGTATGGAAATACGGAAGCGGCTGCAGGCGCTTTGGCAGCCCGTCTCTGCGAAAAGGGCATGACAAATGTGGTAATGTATGACGTATCCAATACGCATGTATCCTATTTGATATCAGAAACATTCAGATTGAGTCACGTGGTTCTCGCCAGCGTAACATATAATCTGGGTATATATCCGGTAATGCACAATTATCTTATGGATATGAAAGCGCTGAATTTGCAGAACAGAACATTTGCAATTGTGGAAAATGGCTCCTGGGCATGTAAGTCCGGCGACCTTATGGAGAAATTCCTTAATGAAGAATTGAAGAATATGACCGTATTGAGTCAGCGTCTTTCTCTTGCATCTTCATTAAAGGCAGAAAAGGCGGACGAACTGGAAGTTCTGGCAGATGCTATTATTGAATCCATGTCGGAAGAGCAGAAATAGGCGCTTATAAAAAATGACAGTAAATGAATAAAGTGACAATGCAAAACTTGCAAAGCGACAGCAATTTATTTATCGTTGTTACTTTATAAAATGGAAAGGGCCCTGGCGAGACATATCTATTACTGATATTGAACTGTGGAAAAACGGTATAATATCAGAATGGTGCGTCTTGCCGGGGCTTTTTGCAGTCACATCCCATTTGCCCCTTTAAAGCAGAAATAATCTTTGCACTTTCAGGGGAAAATAAAATAAGAAAAGGGAAAAAGGGATGATTGAAATTTGAAAATTCACTTTGCAGAATAGCAAGTAAGAAAAATAAAAAAAACAAAAAATAAAAAAATTGAAATTGATTATTGACAGGATGTGGTAATAAAGGTATAATCATTT
>CAZLZX010000252.1:0-3550 GCA_964564095.1 uncultured Eubacterium sp.
TGATTCTTTCATCTTTGATGGTTTAAGCTTGAAAATGGTAAGAATTGTGTTACAATAATCCATAACGCAGATTTTGAGGAAACAGAGTCTGCATGGAAAAACAGCGATAAGCTTTGGGACTGGTTTATGACAATAGGTTTGTTCGGAAAGCGTGCAATCTATTAGTTTGTGAGAGGATATAAGATTATGCGAAAATGGATGTATTTGCTTCCTGTCACGGCAGTAGCGGCGGCAATTTTTGTTTCCGCAGCTACCATGTCTGTACGGGCACAGAAAACGGAAGATCAGACGATATCAGACAGAATCTACATTGGCGAAGTCAATGTGGGGGGAATGACGGCAGATGAAGCAATGCAGGCAGTGGAAGACTACGTGGCTGATCTGGCAGAGGAAGAGATCACACTGACGGCCGGGGATAATTCCATTACGGCTACGGTTGAAGAGCTGGGGCTGAGCTGTTCGGATGAAGAAGAGCTTGTAAACGATGCGGTGGATTTTGGAAAGCACGGAAATCTGATTGCGAGGTATAAAGCCAAAAAGGATCTGGAACATGAAGACAAGGTGTTTCCTCTTGTCCTGAAGGTGGATCAGGAAAAGACAGAGACTTTGCTGGAAGAACGCAGGGACGAGTTGGATCATGAGCCGGTGGACTTTGGGCTGACCAGAGAAAACGGAGAGTTTTCGATTATAGAGGGTAAGACTGGCGTAGAGATCAAGGTGTCAGAGTGCGCGCAGACAATTGATGCATACTTTGCAGAGGGCTGGCAGGAACAGGCAAGTATCGAGCTGCCATCTGAGGTTGCACAGCCGAAGGGCTCTGCGGAGGAGCTGGCAAAGGTAAAGGACGTATTAGGAACCTTTAATACGGACTTTAGTTCTTCTTCCGCCGGACGCGCGAAGAATGTGAGTGTCGCTGCCAGCAAGATCAATGGAAGCCTGCTCTATCCGGGAGAGGAATTTTCCGTTTATGATGCCATCGCTCCGATGGATGCGGAAAACGGTTATGCATTGGCCGGGTCCTATGAAAACGGGACCACAGTCCAGACTTATGGCGGCGGCGTATGTCAGGTATCTACTACGCTGTACAATGCAGTGATCCGGGCAGAGCTTGAGATTACGGAGAGATATGCCCATTCTATGATCGTTACCTATGTAAAGCCTTCCTGTGATGCAGCGATTGCAGGAACGTCAAAGAATCTGAGGTTTAAAAATACTACGGATGCACCGATCTATATCGAGGGATATACAAGCGGACGTACTCTTTATTTTACCGTGTATGGCCAGGAGACGAGAGATCCGAACAGGGAAGTCATATTTGAGAGTGAAACTACCAGTACCACGGAGCCGGGCGTAGAGTTTAAAGCGACCAGTGCGGCGGTTGGTACGGTTACAAAGGTTCAAAGCTCTCACGTAGGTAAGAAAGCGAAGCTGTGGAAGATCATTAAAGTTAATGGTGTGGAACAGAGCAGAGAGGTCTTTAATGAGAGTACCTACAAAGCCTCTCCTACGATTTATGAGGTTGGGACTTCTTCAGGAAGCGAGGATGCAGTGGCGGCAATGAAAGCAGCTATCGCATCCAATGATCTGAGTACTGTTAAGGCCGCTGCGGCTGAGTGGAAGGACGCAGAGAAGCGGGAGCAGGAAGAGAAAGAAAAACAGGAACAGGAAGAGCAGCAGAAGCAGGAGCAGCAAGAGCAGGAGCAGCAGAAGCAGCAAGAGCAGCAGCAGCAAAGCGGAGAGGGCGCTGCGGATGCAAACGGACAGTAGCCGGTGCGATGTCCTTCTTGAAATCATGAAAGATAAGAAAAAATGTCAGACGAGGCTGTCTCATATAAGGGGATAGCCTCGCAGTTCATAAAAATGTAAGTGTATACATGAGTTGGGAGTAAATGATGAAGATAGGGAAATTACCAGAAAATGTACTGGTACGTTCGGTATTTAAGCAGCTTCATACGAAACGGCCCGAGGTCCTTCAGGGAGCCGGAGTCGGCGAAGACTGTGCGGCTATGATGCTGGCGGAGGACGAGATGTTCGTAGTATCCACAGACCCTATTACGGGAACGACGCAGGATATCGGGAAAGTCGGAATGATGGTTACCCTCAATGATCTGGCAAGTGCGGGGGCGGAGCCGGTAGGCGTTCTCCTGACAGCTCTTTTGCCTGAGGAGATCACGGAACCGGAGATCCGGGCTATGATGCAGCAGATCGATGCGGAGTGTGAAAAATACCATGTACAGGTCATGGGCGGACATACGGAAGTGACCCGGGTGGTCAGTCAGCCGGTATTGACTGTGACTGGAATTGGAAAAGTGAAAAAGGGCGCCATGGTATCAACTGGCGGCGCCAGACCGGGCGACGATATTGTAGTGACCAAATGGATCGCCATTGAGGGAACCTCTATCATTGCCAAGGAAAAAGAGCAGGAGCTGTTGACACGGTATCCGAAAGGTCTGATTGATGAGGCAAAAGCGATGGATCAGCATCTTTCCGTAGTGCCGGAGGCCGCCATAGCGGTAAAGTCCGGGGTCAGCGCCATGCACGATGTGACAGAGGGCGGCATTTTTGGAGCCTTCTGGGAGATGGCAGAGGCATCTGGTGTCGGACTGGAAATCGATTTAAAGAAAATACCCATTCGGCAGGAATCCGTGGAGATCTGTGAATTTTTCGGAATCAATCCATATGAGCTGATTTCCAGCGGCAGTATGCTGATGGCAGCAGAGGATGGAAACCTGCTGGTCCGGAATCTGAACCAGGCAGGAATTAAAGCCACAGTTGTGGGAAAGGCAGTCGCGGGCAACGACCGTGTACTGGTCAACGAAGAGGAACGCAGATTTTTAGAACCGCCGAAAGCGGATGAGTTATATAAAATACTAGGTTAAACAGGAGGATATGATGAGAGAGAAAATCTTAACCTTTATAGAAAAAAACAGCCGTATTGATCTGGCTGAACTGGCAGTGATCCTGGGAGAAGATCAGGTAGCAATCGCAAATGAACTGGAAGAGATGGAGAAAGAGCATGTGATCTGCGGATATCACACACTGATCAACTGGGATAAAACGACTCTTGAGAAGGTAACAGCTCTGATTGAAGTAAGTGTAACACCTCAGAGAGGACTGGGCTTTGATAAGATCGCAGAGCGTATTTACAACTACCCGGAAGTAAATGCCGTGTATCTGATTTCAGGAAGTTATGATCTGCTTGTGACCATCGAGGGAAAGACCCTTCGTGAAGTGTCACAGTTTGTATCTGCAAAGCTGTCTCCCCTTGAGACGGGACTCTGTACAAAGACAAACTTTATTTTGACAAAATACAAAGACCATGGCACTGTCATGGCTGAGAAAGCAAAAGATGAAAGGATGTTAATGACACCATGAGAAATCCTTTATCAAAAGTAATAACAGAAATCGAACCCTCCGGTATCCGTAAATTTTTTGATATCGTCAGTGAGATGAGCGATGCAATCTCTCTTGGTGTAGGAGAGCCGGATTTTGATACTCCATGGCATGTCCGTGATGAGGGTATCTATTCCCTGGAAAAAGGAAGAACCTT
>CAZLZX010000253.1:0-3541 GCA_964564095.1 uncultured Eubacterium sp.
GGCTAAAAATGCCATGAACTGGTAAATAACAAGCATCCAGCCCCTGAACCCGATGTTAATACTTTTCTTTTGCTTTTGTTCCATAAAAAATCTCCCTTCTTAATAATTAATGTATTTAAATCAATCCCGCTGATT
This sequence comes from uncultured Eubacterium sp., assembly GCA_964564095.1. Lineage (GTDB taxonomy): Bacteria > Bacillota > Clostridia > Lachnospirales > Lachnospiraceae > Brotonthovivens. Next base: position 136 of record CAZLZX010000253.1, read on the forward strand.
TAAATTCCTTATCTTTCTCTGCTTTCCAACCATATATCAACATTTATCTGCTTTTATTATTTCAAAAGTTCCTTTTTTAACATCGGCAGAACAGTGAATAGATCCCCAACAATTCCATAATGAGCTACGTTAAAAATAGGCGCATATTCATTTTTATTAATAGCAATTATCACATCCGAATTCTGCATTCCGGCAAGATGCTGTATTGCTCCCGATATTCCGCAGGCTATATAAATTTTCGGTTTTACCGATACTCCCGTCTGTCCTACCTGACGGGACTTGTCTATCCATCCGGCATCTACGGCAGCTCTTGATGCTCCGACAGTTCCGCCTATAGCATTGGCAAAGTCATACAACAATTCAAAACCTTCTGCTGATTGCAGACCAAGTCCTCCAGATACAATAATTTCAGCCTCAGAAAGATTTACCGTCTCCCGACATGTTTTTACAACTTCCAGGACTCTGGTACGGATATCATCTGCCGAAAGATCTACTTTACATTCAACCACTTCACAATTACGATTTTCATCCGGGCTCAGCCTCTGCATGACACCGGGACGAACGGTACACATTTGAGGCTTGCATGTTTCACACAAAATGGCCGCCATCAAATTGCCGCCAAATGCAGGCCGGGTCTGTATTAACAATTTTGTTTCTCTGTCAATTTCAAGACCAGTGCAATCTGCCGTAAGTCCCGTATTCAATCGAGCTGCTAATCGAGGCGCCAGATCTCTTCCGATATGCGTTGCACCGAACAAACAAATGTCCGGTCTATATGTATCTATTAATTTTGCAAGTACAAATGCATAACCATCTGTCGTATACTGGGCAAGCAAATCATTCTCCGCCATATATATCATCTCTGCGCCATATGCAGATAGCTCCTTTACGCACGTTCTCACATTCCTGCCTAACAGGACCGCACATAACTTCGCATCAAGATCCTCCGCCAATTTTGCTCCTGCTCCCAGCAATTCAAAAACCACAGGGGCAATGACTCCATCTCGATTTTCCACAAACACCCACACGTTTTTATATTCTTTCATCACTGCATCCCCCTAAATAATGTGTTTTTCTTTTAATTCATGAGCCAGTTGCAGAACCTGAGATTTTATCTCTCCTTTAAAAATCATACCTCTGCTTTTCGGTTCAGGAACAAAGGAACGCATGACTCTGGTGGGAGATGCTTTTAAACCAATCTGCCTTTCATCGACATCCAGGTCATGGAATCCCAAAATCTCTATCTTCTTTTCATAAGCAGAATAGATTCCCGTTACTGTCATGTATCGCGGAGAATTAAGTTCTTTTACCGCCGTTAAAAGGACAGGCATTTTCAGCTCCAACAACTCATATCCGTCCTCCAACTGTCTCTGTACATGCAATATATTATCTTCATAAATGTCTGCCTTCTGCACATACGTTGCTTGGGGAATGCCAAGCTTCTCTGCTATCTGCGGACCAACCTGTGCCGTATCTCCATCAATCGCCTGTCTTCCGGCAAAAATAATATCCGCAGGTCTTTCCTCACTTAATTTTCTAATAGCGCTTGCCAATATGTTTGATGTTGCCCATGTATCCGAACCGCCGAATGCCCTGTCGGTAATTAATACAGCCTGATCTGCTCCCATCGCAAGACATTCACGTAAAACCTCTTCAGCCTGAGGCGGTCCCATCGTAAGCACTGTCACATGTGCTCCCCATTCCTCTTTCAGGCGAAGAGCCTCTTCCAGTGCATTCGCATCATCATGATTTAAAATACTTTCCACATTATCACGAATCAAAGTGTTTTTCACAGGGTCTATCTTAACTTCGTTCGTATTTGGAACCTGTTTCACGCAAACATATATATTCATAGTCAAACCTCCTATTTTCCCAGAATATTGCCTGCAATAACGACCTTCTGGATTTCCGATGTACCTTCATAGATAGATACGATGCGGGCATCCCGGTACATTCTCTCAATGGGATACTCTTTCATAAATCCATATCCCCCATGAAGCTGTAAAGAGCGATATGCGATCTCATTACACAATTCTCCACAGTAATATTTCGCCATGGCAGCCTGTGTGGTAATGGACTGTCCCATATCTTTTTTGTACGCCGAATCATAAACCAGCAGACGGCCGCATTCTACTTTTGTTGCCATATCAGCAAGTTCAAATCTCGTATGCTGCAGCTTAGAAATAGGTTTTCCAAACTGTACACGCTCCTTTGTATATTTAATGGCCTCATCCAATGCACCCTGTGCGATTCCAAGTCCCTGTGCTGCAATCGTGATCCTGCCTGAATCCAGGGTAGCCATACATATTTTGAATCCCTGTCCTTCTTTTCCCAACAGATTTTCCTTTGGTACCCGGACATTTTCAAGAATAATGTCACTGGTCTTTGAGCCATGGATTCCCAGCTTTTCCTCTGTTTTTCCCCGTGAAAACCCCGGACTGTCAGCATCAACAATAAATGCGCTGATTCCCTTCACTCCTTTTGACGCAGGATCTGTTTTCGCAAATATCGTTATAAAATCACAGATTGGTCCATTTGTTATAAAGCACTTACGACCATTTAATATATAATCATCGCCATCCCTTACCGCTGTCGTAGTAATAGCAGCTGCATCGGAACCTGCTCCTGGTTCTGTAATACCAAAGGAGCCGATCTTCTTTCCGCTTGCCAACGCTCCGAGATACTTTTTCTTTTGTTCTTCATTTCCAAAATAAAGAATCGGAGCACTGCTTAAGGAATTTGGCATTAACTGTGTCGCACTGGCCCCACATACCTTTGTAAACTCCTCCATTACGATGGCAGCAGAACGATAATCTCCTCCCGCTCCTCCATATTCCTGAGGAATCGTAATGGCATGGAACATACAACGTATGATTTTATCATGCAGTTCCTGTGGATATTCGCCTGTTTCATCAATCTCTTTTGCCCGCGGTGCAATCTCGTTCAAGGCAAATTCTCTTGCCAGTTTTCGAATCATTTCATGTTTTTTTTCAAACATTATATTTCCTCCTGCAAACCCTGCAAAACAAATTCTTTTCTATTTTCATTTTCAACAGCAGATTTACCTGCAACGTGTACAATCTACTATTTTATATACTTTTTCAAGCCGCCCCATTTTTCACAGAAGATTTCTACAGGCATTTCTTTATAATCATTTACGATTGGCACAAACTCCATCTGATAGAGAATATCCTTCTGTAAATCCATACCCGGCGCCAGTTCTATTAACTCCAAACCTTCTTCTGTCAACTTAAATACAGCCCTTTCTGTCACATAAAGCACTTCTTTTTTACTCTGCAGTGCAATCTCTGCACAAAAGGAAATCTGTTCGATTTTATTTACAAATTTCTTTTTGTTTCCTTCTTTTCTGACCGTAGCCAATCCTTCATTGATAGTGACCTGTGGC
>CAZLZX010000254.1:0-3537 GCA_964564095.1 uncultured Eubacterium sp.
ACAGGTAAATCCACGTTGCTACAAATGTGAGGTCACTTCATATTGTCCTACAAATCCCTTTGGTACAATGAATATTCTTTTTGCAAATAGCACTTCTCAAATTATTCATATCGCTTTTTCTGCCGTCAAATCGTCCAGCAAATATTTCACAGTCCTGTGAAACACCGGATGAACTTTTCCCGGACAAAGCTCCGCCAGTGGCTGTAATACAAACTGCCGATTGTGCATATCAATATGAGGAATATTTAAAGTATCACTATACATTACCAGATCATCGTAAAACAGAATATCCAGATCCAGGGTTCTCGGTCCCCAATGAATGATACGTTCCCGATTCGCAATTGCCTCTATGCGGTGTAGTTCTTCAAGAAGTTCATCTGGAGATAGTATTGTCTCCAATGCCACACAAGCATTTAAAAATGTATCCTGTTCCGTCATACCATAAGGCTCTGTCTCTAAAAAGGAAGATACCTTTACATTCCGCATTTTCTGCTGATTTTCCAGTGTTTCCAGAGCCATCTTAAGATATGCCTCTCTATTTCCCATATTTGAACCGATGGACAAATAAACTTCATGCCATCCCCGGGAGATATCCACAGATACAGTCTCGATCGGAAGTCCGATCGGCGCCCATGGCTTTTTTATTTCCAGATCAACCGCTTTTAAGCGCTCTGTTTTCAGCAACATAGCTTGGGCTAAATGCTCTGCTGCTGATTCTATCAATTTAAATGTATGCTCCCGCATATACTCTGTCATAAAATGGCAAACTTCTCCATAATGGATGGAATCTGTCAGCTCATCTGTTTTTCCCGCTTTTCGAGTATCCGTATAAAGAGTAGCATTCAATAAAAACTTCTGTCCCAGTGCAGTTTCCTCTTTGAATACTCCATGTCTGCCAAAAACCTCCAGATTTTGAATCTTTATTTTGTCCATAATCATCCTCGCAAAATCGCTTCCATCATTTTTACCGCATGTACGTTTTCCTTCACATCATGTACGCGAACAAAAGCGCATCCCTTCATAACTGCCAACGCAGTAGTTGCCACAGTTGCCGCCGTCCGTTCCCCAGCCGGAATATCAAGGGTAAGACCTATGACAGACTTTTTCGATGTTCCAAGCAGCACGGGATATCCTAAGCAACGAAATCTCTCCAAATGATTTAGTGCTGTTAGATTGTGCTCATAGTTTTTTCCAAACCCTATACCGGGGTCCAATATGATCTGATCATCTGCAATCCCGGCATTTTTTGCCAATCGAACCGTTTCCCGCAGATCATCCAGCACCTCTTCCAAAAACATATCATACTCAGCCTTTTCACGGTTATGCATAAGGCAGCAAGGCTTTTGATATGAGGCAATGACGTCTGCTATCTTTTCATCATATTTCAATCCCCAAATATCATTCAGCAGATCCGCACCTGCGCCCAAGCCTGCATCCGCCACCTTGCTCTTATAGGTATCCAAGGATATGGGCACATCAAATTTTTCTTTTAATGCCTCAATAACCGGTACAACACGTTCTATCTCCTCTTCGTCCGAAATCTTTACATATCCCGGTCTGGTGGATTCTCCGCCCACATCAATGATATCGGCGCCTTCACGGATCATCTGTTCCGCATGCTTTAATGCCGCATCCAGATGATCATATCTCCCTCCATCGGAAAAAGAATCGGGGGTTACATTTAAAATTCCCATCACATATGTATGATTCTGTATGTCAAAATCTTTATTTCCTATTTTCATTTATCAAACTCCTTCTTATTTTTCTCTCGCAGCTTTGCAAATAAGGCCCTATATCAACTGATCACAGTTTCATTGCGCTCGGCATCTTTCCATTTACAAGTCTCCTTTGCCTCGCAGAAAAAGCACAGCCGACAATCGTGGTCCGCTTTGCGAATATAGTATTCCAGCCTTTCTGTTTTGCGAGATTCTTCACAAATCTTTTCTTCCTGCTCCTTGCCAGACAGCGATTGATGATGCTCGGATATCACATTCAAAATTTGCTGTCTCCATACTAAAGGCACATCGCAGTCAGTCATGATCTGTTCCGCTAAAGACAGCCCCGACACAGAATGATGCACTCCGGATTCATACTGTGCTGCTCTGCCAATATCGTGAAGCAGAGCACAGGCGTATATCAAATCTTTTGTTTGCTCTAAATCATACATTTTTCTATAAATTCTTTCTTCTGAAACGCATATATTTTCGTATGTTCGCTCTCCAAAGTTACATATGTTCCGGTATGTTCCTGCTTCTAAATTACATATGTTCCGATATGTTCTTTCTTCTAAATAAGTAATCCATGCCAGTCTTGCCACATCCAGTGAATGTTCCAATTCATGATGGCAATAAATCCTATTCTGTTCAAGCGTTTTTACTCGCTTCATGATCCGGAGAAACTCCGGATGCTTCAATAGTTTTTCCGTATATTTCATGATTCTATCTTCAACCTGCATCACACAAGGTATTCCTTATACTCTCTTTTCCATTTTACGATACAGTGTAATTTTCATACTTTTGATCTGCTTTTCATTTATTATCATAAGCTTCCCTTATCTCTTTTAAGTAAGACAGAGAACCAAATGCAAGAATCACATCTTCTCTCTGTGCTTCCCGCAAAGCATATGATACCGCATCTTTTACATTTTCACAAGAATCAGCATTAATTTTATATCTCTGTAATTGCTGTGCCAGACTTTTCCCGTCCAAAGCCCTTGGATTGTCAGGTGTCACAGTCCATACCCTGTCTCCTTTCCGAAACATGCTCCGGATCATCTGCTCGTAATCTTTATCTGCCAATACGCCCATAATATAAAAAATTTTTTTATCCGGCAAACACAGATCAATGGTTTTTCTGAGTTTACGCACAGCATCTTCATTGTGTGCACCATCTATATAAAAGTCGGGCGACGCTCCTATTTTTTCAAATCTCCCCGGCCATTTCGTCTCTTCCAGCCCAAGACGAACAGCGCATTCTCCTATTTTAGGATAAGCATTTTTCAAAATATTTAATGCATTCAATACACAGACGGCATTTTCCAGCTGGAACTCTCCTGACAATCCCAGTCTGATTCTTTTCCATCCATCTTTCCACGAAAAAACAATCCGCCCCTGATCCACATAAAAGTCCTGCACTTCACAGCGTTTGGAACAAATATAAGCGCTGTTCATTTCTTTACATCGAGTCAAAATCACATCCATTGCCTCTTGCTGCTGTTCCATAAAGACAACCGGACAGTTCTTCTTAATAATACCCGATTTGACTTTTGCAATATCAGTCAGTTGATTTCCCAAAAATCCCATATGGTCCATGCTTATGGAAGTTAAAATACTCAACATAGGCTTTTGAATGATATTGGTGGCATCTGTTTCTCCGCCCATCCCCACCTCTATAATAGAAATATCGCATTTTTCTTCGTAAAACCAAAGAAAAGCAGCTGCAGTTTCCACTTCAAAACGAGTAGGGTGCGGTTTTCCTTCTGCCACCAGCAATTGACATTTTTCTGCCACCTGCGTAAAAATTTCTGCCAAACGAACT
>CAZLZX010000255.1:0-3526 GCA_964564095.1 uncultured Eubacterium sp.
TCCGCTTTTTAGTGCGCATGCTCCATTATTCACATCATTTCCGCCGTTTACAAGATATAAAGCCCCACTTTCTATCGCTTTTGCAGCATTGTCAAGAGCTTTTGTTCCGCTTTTTACTTCTGATTTTACTTTGTCGCTGACCTGACCTGCGCCGGCGCTTACTTCTGATGCTCCGTCATCGATGGCTTCTATCCCATTTACCAGCTCTGTGATCTGCGCCATCAGCTCATCCTCATCTACATCTATGTCCAGAGAAAGAGGGATTCCATTGGCAGATATGGCGTCCATCTCAAAATCCGTCACATCCGCAGTAACTGTGATATCCTTTTCTTTTCCAGGCAGAATCGTATAGGTAAGCTGGCAGCTGCTTCCCTCATTTGCCCGCACAGCTCCCCCGGCAGTAATATTTTCTGCTTTCTTTGTATCCAGGGAAAGTGAAAGCTGTAATGCAAACGTTTCAAAAAAATCTGTTTTGCATGCCGGATTTTGTTTGATGGAAATCGTGATCCTCAACGCTCCGCTCTTTCCGGCAATTTCCTCCGCACCGTATTCTTTTCCGTCAAGAAAATAATGGATATCAAACAGCCAGGGCAATTCTGCACTGCGCATCGTTCCTTCATAATAAAATCTTTCTGCATTGGTGCTGACCAAAACAGCTTCGCCTGACTGCCGGATTTCCTCTGTAGATGTAAGATTTTTAACTGCTTCATAATCGCCATAATCCACAATCTGCCCATTCTTCACATTAAAAATATTTACAACACAGGCATCCGACAAGGTTCCGTTGCTGTTCAGATTCCCATAAACGACTTCTTCTTTTTCCGAACGATCTGATTTTATATTTTGATTTTGTCGGGAATCCTCTTCGCCGGTAAGCCGCTCTGCCTCTATATCGCCGTTCCCCTGTGCCATTGCAGTAACGGGCAGCGCTGTGGATGCGCATAATATCCCGCATATCGCACAGATTCCAAGCTTCTTATATAACATTCTATTTTTCATTTGCCGCAACCTCCTGTCCGATATCTGTTCCGGTTTTGTTGTTTTCAGTCTTTTCCCGCCATTTCTTTTTGTCTTTTCCGCTTGTTAAATATAGAAATCCCGGCAGCACAAATAATACAATGATGCAGGATAACAGCGCCCCTCTTCCAAGGAAGATGCCAAGTTGTGAAAGTATCCCATGGGTGGAAATACCTCCAAGCAAAAATCCGCATACGGTCAATACGCTGGCAGAAGTCATAATAGACGCCAGGACGGCTGAAATCGTCTCTATCACTGCCTTTTTACGGTCACATGTCTGTCTGAATTCCTGATAACGATCCGTCAATAAGATCGCATAGTCTACGGTCGCCCCCAACTGGATGGAGCTGATGATCAGATAAGAAATGTAAAAAATCGGGGTGTCATTGAAATACGGGATTGCCAGATTAATCCAGATCGCCGTCTCAATACACAGCACCAAAATAATCGGCAGTCTGATCTTCCTCAAGGTAATCAGCAATACAACAAACACCGCCCCGATGGCAATCAGATTTACTTTTACCATATCCGCTGTGATAGTGTCCATCAGATCATAACTGCTGACGCCCTCGCCAGCCATATAACAGGTATCCGGATAATATTCCTGGATTGTCCGACGTACCTTTTCTATCAATGCAAACGTCTCCTCGCCCTCCGGCGCCGTATCCAAGGTCAATACGAAACGGCTGTAATGCTCTGATATCAGCTTGCCCCGTATATCCTCATCCAAATATTCCATCGGGATTTCTGCACCAACCGAATCTACATAGGAAAGAATATTTTTAACTTGCGGAATCGTATGAAGTGAGTCTGACAGTTCCTGCTCCGTTGCCAGATCCCCCTGAGGCACCATGACCACGTAGGTTTCCCGTTCGCCAAAAACATCATCAATCGCTTTGGTATCCTGTCCATATCTGGTGTCTTCTCCATAAATATAAGCGGAGCCATAATAAAATTCATTATGATTGGATGCCAGATATCCCGGAAGGATCACTATAATAAACAGAATGACAAAGGGGATCATCACACGGCTGACACTCTTTCCAAACCTGTGAAAATCCGGCAGAAATCTTCTATGTCTTGTTTTAACCAATAATTTATGGCTGATCAGTATCAGCGCCGGCATAAACAAAAAGACTGTGATCAGACTGATCCCAATTCCTTTCGCCAGGGCAAGGCCAAGATCAGAGCCAAGCCGGAAACGCATAAAGATCAAAGCCAGAAATCCTATTACGGTCGTCAATCCACTGGACAAAATAGAATTTACGGATTTGCACAGTGCATCCACCATTGCTTCCTTTGGTTCTTTGATCTGCTGATAGCTTTCTTCAAAACGATGCATCAAAAATACGGAATAATCCAGCGAAACTGCTAACTGCAAAATGCTTCCCGCCGCATTCGTCACAAAAGAAATCTCCCCGAATATCAGGTTGCTTCCTGCATTGATCAGCACTGCGATACCAAGCCCCAAAAGGATGATGGCTGGTTCCAACCAGGAATTGGTAGTCAGGAACAATACAAACAGGATAAAAATAACTGCTATGACAGCAATTTTTTTAATTTCCACCTCGGTTCCAATCGTGGCATCCGCTCCTGCTATGATATTTCCTGTGGCAGCATTATCATCTCCGATGATCTTGCGTATTTCCTGTGTGATTGCCAGCTGCTTCTCTTTTTCAGCAGTGACTGAAAACAGCGCCGCTCCATCCTTATAATAAGTTTCCACCGTATCCTGATCCAGCATCTCTAATGGAATCGTTACATCCACAGCATCATCCAGCCAGGTCACATCCGTTACCCCATCTATCTCGGACAGTTTTTCTTTATATTCCAGAGCTTCCGGCACTGTCACGTCCTTTACCATAACTCTGGCATTGGGAATTCCGCCGCCAAACTCCTCCTGCATAACATCCAACGCCACAGTGGAAGGACTGCCTTCCGGGAGATAATCACTCATTTCATAATTGACACCGACAAGTCCTTTTAACAAAATTCCCAACAGGGCTACCGCAAAAAACAGAACGATCACAGGCTTTGTATGATCCACAACAAATTGACTGATCTTTTTCATCTATTTCCTCCATATAACCGGCATATGAAATCTTTTTCATAATATTTTATTATATGGTAAGCAAAACATACAAAAAACGGTCAATTGCGGTCATTTGAGTAAAAACGGACATTTTTGCCGCTTTTGATGGGCAAATATTCTATAATTATCCATTGATTATTTTAATTTCATGCGATAAACTAATTAAACCGTGAAGGCTCTATGAAGTTACCTTGTAATAGGCTAACTAGCGTCAAATCTATACTTGCTAATATAAAAGTCCTGATTTCAGTTTTTTATAAAAGGGGATCATTTGTATGAAACACGAAGAAATGGTATTAAAAACAAAACAATCAATGGCTGCTTCTTTGAAAAAATTGGTAACGGAAAAACCGCTTTCTAAGATTACAATCAGTGATATTATTAAAGACTGTGATGTAAACAGAAAAACGTTTTATT
>CAZLZX010000256.1:0-3523 GCA_964564095.1 uncultured Eubacterium sp.
AAGATTATATTGCTATGCCGAAGCCGAATATGTATCAGTCCTTACATACGACGCTGATCGGTCCGAAGGGTCAGCCTTTTGAGATACAGATTCGTACAGAGGAGATGCATCGTACATCTGAATATGGTATAGCAGCGCACTGGAAGTATAAGGAGTCTTCCAACGGCGGCGGTATCAGCGGAGAGGAAGAGAAGCTGAGCTGGCTGCGCCAGATTTTGGAATGGCAGCAGGATATGTCTGATAATAAGGAGTTCATGAGCCTGTTAAAGAGTGATCTGGATCTGTTTTCGGACACAGTATTTTGCTTTACGCCAAATGGAGATGTTAAAAATCTTCCGAGCGGCTCCACACCGATCGATTTTGCATACAGCATTCACTCTGCGGTAGGAAATAAGATGATCGGTGCAAAGGTCAATGGAAAGCTGGTAACGATTGATTATAAGATTCGCAATGGAGACCGGATCGATATTCTGACCTCTCAAAACTCTAAAGGTCCGAGTCGGGACTGGTTAAATCTGGTAAAGAGCACACAGGCGAAAAATAAGATCAACCAGTGGTTCAGAAATGAGTTTAAAGAAGAAAACATCCAGAAGGGCAAGGAGCTTCTGGCGGCATATTGTAAGACAAAATCGATTCAGTTTTCTGATTTGAATAAAAGCGAATATCAGGTCAAGGTACAGAGAAAATATGGATTCCGGGATTGGGATGCAGTTTTGGCAGCGGTTGGCCATGGCGGTTTGAAAGAGGCTCAGATCATCAACCGTATGCAGGAGGAGTACCGAAAGGATCATGAAAAGAAGCTGACAGACACACAGATTTTGGAGCAGGCGCTTGAAAATAAAGAAAAGATTGTATCTGCAAAGTCTGCTGTGAAAAGTAAAAGCGGCATCGTGGTCAAAGGAATGGCTGATGTGGCAGTTCATTTTTCAAAATGCTGCGGACCGGTGCCGGGAGACGAGATCATTGGATTTATAACCAGAGGCCGGGGTGTGTCTATACATCGTACGGATTGCATTAATATTATGCAGCTGCCGGAAATAGAGAGAGGGCGTCTGATCGATGCAGAGTGGGAACAGGGCGCGGCGGAGGAATCTTCCGGCGGCATGTATCTGGCAGAGATCAAGATTTTCTGCAACAACCGTACCGGACTTTTGGTGGATATTTCCCGTATCTTTACGGAAAAGGGCATTGATATTGACTCTATTAATTCCAGAACCAATAAAAAAGGGATTGCTACGATTTCCGTACAGTTCCACACGCGGGGCAAGGATGAAATGACTTCGCTGATGGACAAGATCCGTATGATCGAGAGTGTATTTGATATCAAAAGAACTACAGGCTGATGAAATATAGAAAATACATCTGATTTTGGTCAGATCGTGTGAAGTAAGCGGCGGAAAATGCCGGACAGGAGATTATTATGGCAGAAATGAGAGTTGAGGAATATCAGGTTGGAGCCATTGCTACAAACTGTTATTTTGTGATTAATGATGAAACAAAAGAAGTGGTAATTACAGATCCGGGCGGAAGCGAGGAGATGCTTGCCAGCCAGATTCGGAAAGAGGGATTGATTCCGGTGGCGATCCTGCTGACCCATGGACATTTTGACCATGCGGCAGGGGCTGAAGGGTTAAGAAATGAATTTGAGATCAAAGTATACGCACATGAAATGGAGAAAGAAACTCTGGAAAACCCGCAGCTCAATCTTTCCACAATGATGGGAATCCGGGAGAGCTATCCGGCGGATATCTTCGTAAAGGAAGGCGATATATTACATTTGGCGGGTTTTGATTTTGAAGTGATCCATACTCCGGGACATACTAAGGGCGGCGCATGTTATTATGCGAAAGAGCAAAAGGTGTTGCTTAGCGGGGATACACTGTTTTGTACTTCGATTGGAAGAACTGACTTCCCAAGTGGTAGTTATTCACAGCTGATCCGATCTATTAAAGAAAAGCTGATGCCGCTGCCGGATGATATCAGAGTGCTTCCGGGACATGAGGGTCAGACATACATTGGTTATGAGAGGGATCACAATCCTTATTTATAGAACGGTTACAATGCGGACGTCTGAAATAGAAGGGCGGCGCAGGCCGCCTGTTGCTGGATGAAGTGAGATTCATATGATATATGTTCAATTAAATAAAGGGAATTTTGAATACGATATTCACTCATTGGTAAAAGCATTTTTCCCGCAGGAAGAGGTGCTTGTCTCGGCAGATGATAGAGCTGTCGATGAGCGGATATCGTTTCGTCTTACTATAAACTATATAAAGGAAAATAAAAAGGCTGCTCTGGCGGAGGCATCACGGGGGGATGCGGAGATTCAGAGGAAATCAGAGGAAACAGATGGGAAAATCCGGTTTCAGATATCAGAGGAAGAGGATGTGGTCAGGTATTCGGAGATTCCGGTGGACTTTTCCGATAGGAAAACCACAAAGAACCGATTAAAACAGGAGCTTTATAAATTGCTTGCCGGTTACACAGGACAGACGCTTCCCTGGGGTACGCTGACCGGGATTCGTCCCACGAAAATCCCCATGAGTATGTTGGAGGAGGGGCGAAGTGAGGAAGAGATTATTTCCTATATGAAAAATACTTATTTTGCCGCGCAGGAAAAAATTGATTTGAGTTTGGAGGTGGCAAAGCGTGAGCTGGAGCTGCTGCAAAGGATTGACTATGAGAATGGATACAGCTTATATATAGGGATTCCGTTTTGCCCAAGCACCTGTCTGTATTGTTCTTTTACCTCTTATCCTATTGGACTTTGGAGTAAGCGGATCGATGAATATCTGGCTGCTCTGGAAAAAGAGATTGATTTTACAGCAGAAAAGTTTAGGGATAAGCGCTTAAATACCATATATATTGGCGGAGGAACGCCTACCACGCTGACACCGGATCAGCTGGACCGTTTGATCGGAAAGCTTGAACGAAGCTTTGATTTGTCACAAGCGCTGGAATTTACTGTGGAGGCCGGAAGGCCGGACAGTATTACAGAGGAGAAGCTTCAGGTCTTGCGTAATCATGGAATCTCAAGGATTTCTATTAATCCCCAGACCATGAAGCAGGAGACACTGGATCTGATCGGCCGGCATCATACGGTGGATCAGACGATTGAGAGCTTTTTGCTTGCCAGAAAACTGGGATTTGACAATATCAACATGGATTTGATCGTAGGACTGCCGGAGGAATCTATCGAGGATGTGGAAGGTACGATGCGGCGGCTGATGGAGCTTCGACCAGATAATCTGACAGTTCATTCTCTGGCGATCAAGCGTGCTGCCAGACTGCGGATGCGGAGAGAAGACTATACGGATCTTCATATGGAGAATACCTGGGATACGATCTCTTTGACTGCGGACTATGCGCACAGGATGGGATTGGAGCCCTACTATTTGTATCGTCAGAAAAATATGGCGGGGAACTTTGAGAATGTAGGATATGCCCGTCCAGGGTGTGCAGGTCTTTATAATATCTTGATTATGGAAGAAAAACAGACTATAATGGCACTTGGTGCAGGCGC
>CAZLZX010000257.1:0-3516 GCA_964564095.1 uncultured Eubacterium sp.
TGAAATATAGATATTCAGAATAGTTTAAGGAATGATGGGGTAGAAAAATGAGAGCAGAATTTGATGATAATCTGATAACAGGAAATGAAATGATCGATAGCCAGCACAAGGAATTGATTGAAAAGATCAATGATTTGTTGAAAGCCTGCGAGTCAAATCAGGGTAAAGAAGAGGTTATTAAAACAGTAGACTATTTGAAACAGTATGTTGAGTTTCACTTTGGACAGGAAGAAGCTTTTCAGGAGGAGATCGGATATCCGGGTATAGAGGATCACAAGAAAAAACATGCAGAGTTTAAGGAGACTGTAAGCGCTCTTGAACTGATGGCAGAGAAAGGAATCTCCGAGGACTTTACGAAACTGGTTCAAAGTCAGGTAATTGACTGGTTATATTATCATATCAAAGGTTTTGACCGTTCCGTAGCAGAATATCGTTTTATTCGTGAAAATCCAAATCTGTTATAAAAGGCAGAGAGGGAGTAGTCTGAATGTATTGTCGTCATCACGGTTTATCCCGGCAGTACATACCCGCAATTTGTTGGTAACAAGACTTTCTGTATATGTGTTTTTGGTATGCAAAAACACATATGCGGAAAGTCTTTTTTATTTGTCAAGCATCCGGAGGGAACTGCCAGTGGCAGGTCCTGGAGATGTCTTGTATTATTTGATAGGATATAAACTTTTGGGTCAGAATAAATATATCAAATGTGAGAGAATCACTATTTTAGCAGATGGCAGGCAGCATAATGGCATCAGGTAAGAGATGAAAGAGAGTGGAGGTATGAAGCCTATGCGAGAGATTTATCAGATGGAGTGTGCAGAGGTCAGAACATTATTTCAAACCGGTCCGGATGGACTGACCAGTCAACAGGCAGCGCAGATACGAAGGGAAAAAGGAGAAAATATACTGACAGAGGGAAAAAAGAAAAGTCTGGCACAGGTTTTTGCGGAACAATTTTTGGATCTGCTGGTGGGCATTTTAGTTGCAGCCGCTGTGATTTCTATGATTTCAGGAAACATAGAGAGTACGGCTGTCATTCTGGTGGTAATTGTCTTAAATGCGATTTTGGGCACCGTACAGTATGCAAAAGCGCAGAAATCGCTGGATTCTCTGAAGGCGCTTTCTTCGCCCAATGCGAAGCTGATCCGGGAGGGAGAGAAAATTCAGGTTCCCTCACGGGAGGTAGTGCCGGGGGATCTCCTGCTGCTGGAAGCCGGAGATATGGTTGTGGCGGACGGCAGGATTATAGAAAACTTTGCACTTCAGGTAAATGAAAGTTCTCTTACGGGAGAATCATTAAACGTAAATAAGACAGATGCGGTAATCTCAGAAGATGCAGCTCTGGCCGACAGGATCAATATGGTATATTCCGGAAGTTTGGTAGCGGCAGGCAGAGCCACAGTGCTTGTAACGGGAACAGGGATGCAGACGGAGATTGGTAAGATAGCGGATCTGATGAATCAGACGAAGGAAAAGAGGACGCCGCTGCAGATCAGTTTGGATAATTTCAGTAAAAAACTGGCGGTCATGATTATTCTTGTTTGTATTGCCGTTTTTTTCCTTGGTATTTATCGGGATATGAAGCTGCTGGATTCGCTGATGTTTGCAGTGGCGCTGGCGGTGGCGGCGATTCCGGAAGCCTTGGGGTCTATTGTCACGATCGTTCAGGCCATGGGAACCCAGAAAATGGCGAAAGAACATGCCATCATGAAAGAGTTAAAGGCTGTGGAAAGTCTGGGGTGTGTGTCTGTCATCTGTTCTGATAAAACGGGAACGCTGACACAGAACAGGATGACCGTGCAGAAAATATATGTAAATGGAACCTGTATGGACGGGGAGGCTCTGACGCTGGAAAACAGGCTTTACCAATATCTCTTGTACAATATGATACTGAATAACGATTCTGCTATTTCAGAGGGAAAAGGGATCGGAGATCCTACGGAATTTTGTCTCCTTGAGATGGCGCAGAAAAATGGCATAGATTTTCAGGCAATCCGATCTGAATATAAACGAATGCAGGAGGTGGCTTTTGATTCTGACAGAAAGCTGATGAGCAGCAGATATCGTTTAGCGGATAAGGACGTTATTTTTACCAAGGGAGCGGTGGATGTGCTGCTTGACAGAACGATAAAGACGGCATCTTTGGACAGTCACGGAGGTTTGAGGGAGTCTGCGTTTACCGAGAGAGAGAAAAATGAGATCCTGTGTCAGAATCAGGTCTTTTCTGAAAATGGACTTCGAGTATTGGCATTCGCATTTCGGGTTATCGATGCGGACATACCACTGACCGTTCAGGAGGAGAGAGATTACACCTTTTTGGGATTAGGTTCCATGATCGACCCGCCCAGAGAGGAGTCTAAGGATGCTGTGGCAGATGCGAAACGCGCAGGAATCAAGCCTGTCATGATCACGGGAGATCATAAGGTAACAGCTGCGGCCATCGCTGCACAGATCGGTATCTATGAGAAGGGCGATCTGGCGGTAACAGGAGCACAGCTTGATGGGATGTCTGAGCAGGAGCTGGATGAAAATCTGGAACGGATCTCCGTCTATGCCAGGGTATCTCCGGAAAATAAAATACGTATTGTGGATGCATGGCAGAGAAAGGGAAGGATCACAGCGATGACGGGGGATGGCGTCAACGATGCGCCTGCGTTAAAAAAGGCGGACATTGGTGTGGCAATGGGGATTACCGGAACAGAGGTGTCTAAAGATGCGGCGTCCATGATATTGACAGATGACAATTTTGCTACGATCATCAAGGCTGTTGCCAATGGACGTAATGTATATCGGAATATAAAAAATGCAGTGCAGTTTTTGTTGTCCGGGAATACGGCGGGAATTTTGGCAGTATTATACACTTCGCTGCTGGGGCTGCCGGTTCCCTTTGCACCCGTGCATCTGCTGTTTATCAATCTGCTGACAGATTCCCTTCCCGCATTAGCGATCGGGATGGAACCGCCGGAACGGGGGATTCTTTCACAACCGCCCAGAGATCCCGGGACGGGGATTTTGACCAAGGATTTTGTGGGCAGACTGCTGGGGTACGGAGCGCTGATTGCAGCATGTACACTGGGAGCATTTTACCTGGGACTTAAGACCAATGCGGCGACAGCCAGCACCATGGCATTTGCGGTGCTGACCATGGCAAGACTGTTTCATGGATTTAATTGCAGGAGTATGCATTCTGTTTTCCGTATCGGTGTGAAACGAAACTGGTGGAGTCTGGGAGCTTTTGTTTTAGGGATGGCGCTTATCCATTTAGTGCTTCTGGTTCCGGTGTTAAAACGCCTGTTTCTGGTGGAAACATTGCAGGCATCTCAGTTCGGGTATATTTATCTGCTGGCTGTACTGCCTACTGTAGTTATTCAGGCTGTCAAGGCGGCAATGGAATCCGGAAAAAATAATAGACAAAAATATACCAAAATATGACAATGATATGAGCGCTATCACAGACTATTATAACTGTTTGTAATTATGATGCCTGACTTTGGTATCAGACATTAAAAAATGGCG
>CAZLZX010000258.1:0-3505 GCA_964564095.1 uncultured Eubacterium sp.
GTGCTATAGCTGGGCTTTTGACCCCAATATCTTCATATTAAACCATGTAAAATTATGTTCATGTTAAACCATGTAAAATTATGATTTTGCATATTCAATAGAAACAATGATTCTATCATAAAACAGATTATTTTATCTGTCTATAACAGGAAAGGCAGCGCATATCATATGGAAAACAAAAATCAGGAAACAACACACAAACGGCGTGTCCGCTACAAAGGCACACACCCAAGAAAATATGAAGAAAAATATAAGGAACTGCAGCCGGAAAAATATGCCGATACGGTAGCAAAAGTAATTCAAAAAGGCAGCACCCCTGCAGGTATGCATATCTCTATTATGGTAAAGGAAATCCTGGACTTTTTGCAGATCAAGCCAGGACAGACCGGTCTTGACGCCACACTGGGATACGGAGGACATACCCGGGAAATGCTAAAATGTTTAGAAAACAGGGGACACATTTATGCCCTTGACATTGACCCTATCGAGTCTGCAAAAACAAAGGAACGCCTGGAAAAGCAGGGATTCGGTTCGGAAATACTGACGATCCAAAATATGAACTTCGCAAACATTGACCAAGTAGCGGCAGAACACGGTCCTTTTCACTTTGTGCTGGCTGATCTGGGTGTGTCTTCCATGCAGATCGATAATCCGGAACGAGGATTTTCTTATAAGATCGAAGGCCCTTTAGATCTGCGTCTCAATCCGCAAAAGGGAATCTCTGCTGCGGAACGCTTAAAACATATTGACCGTGATGAACTTGCAGGAATGCTGATTGAAAATGCCGACGAACCTTATGCAGAAGAAATTGCAGATATGATAGTTTCCCATAGGAAAAGAGGCGGCGAAATCGCCACCACCACACAGCTTCGCGTTATCATTGAAAAGGCGCTATCCTTCCTGCCTGCAAAGGAACAAAAAGATGCCGTCAAAAAGTCCTGTCAAAGAACCTTCCAGGCATTGCGCATAGATATCAACAGTGAATATGAAGTTCTTTACGAATTTTTGGAAAAGCTTCCGGACGCTTTGGCTCCCGGCGGACGCGCTGCAATTCTGACATTCCACTCCGGCGAAGACAGGCTTGTCAAAAAATCTTTCAGGGAACTTCAAAAAGCCGGTGTTTACAGCGAGGTTGCCGCTGATGTTATCCGTCCCTCTGCGGAAGAATGCAGACAGAATGGAAGGGCTCATTCTACAAAAATGCGTTGGGCGATCAAGGCTTGAAGCTGACGCTTTCATCCTTTGACAGCTGCTGGCAATTTCAGCTTTTAACTAAAAAATAAAGGTATCTCACGGCCTTTTCACGCCTCAGAGATACCTTTCGCTTCTTTATCCTTTTCCGTGTCCTAATGCACACGCTCGTAAATAAAATCTTTAACCTGACCCTTTTCCATCCCTAATGATATAGCCAGCTCTCCATACAGATTTTCCTCTGCCATATGGAAATACCTGTCATCCTTTGCAGTCGCTTTTTTCCCCTGAGAAATACGCTCCTGCTTTCTTTGATAGATCGTATTGATCATCTTGACCAGCTCACGGCAATCACACTTCAAAAAACACTCTCTGTACTCTGCTTCCCTGCGCTTTTCATCCGTGATACCTAAGAAACCGATCTCCTTGATTCCGTCAATGAGCTCCAACGCTTCCTGCCGGGTCAAAACAGATCTCATGATCACTTTTTCGTTGTCTACCGGTGTAAAAATCGTACTTCTCTGCTCATAGCAGGGTCGTAACGTATAGTACACCCGGTCTTTAGACATTCCCGGAATATCTAAAGTTCCAATGCTTTCGACTTCACAAACTCCGGTACTTCCATACACAATAAAATCTCCTACCTGAAACATCCCGCACATCCTTTCTACATCATTATACTTTCAGAATTTTATCGTATTTTGCAGCAACTTTTATCTATTGTTGCGCTCACATCAGTGGTTCCGATGTGATAAACCGACCGATCCCTACTGTATAGTATACCCAATTTTTGGATGTTTCGTAAGTTTTTTGTTAAATTGTCTGAAATTTCAGCACTTTTTACTATATTGTCTCGGATTATACATTGTGCATTTTGTCAAAAGTACAAGATTTTTCCCCATTCCTGCACCAGACGTTCCAGCCGAAACGCCGCATTGGCAGGACTGGTGGACGGAAGCTTTATGATTTCCCGCTTTACATTTGGATAAATATATTTCATGTATAGCTCATATGCTTTGCCCCCATTGGCATATATCCTTTCAATCTCCGTTCTTTCCAAAAGACCGCCAATGTCATTGGGAACCACATCTTTGATAGAACTGTCGCTGGAACCAATGATCTTGCAGCTGGCTATCACATCCCAGACAGCGATCCGGTTTTCCAGAAGCATCTTCTTTTTCTCCTCCACCGTTTCCGGAATCTGATACCCCGTCAGCTGCGCCAGCACCCTCCAGAAACGATTCTGGGGATGTCCGTAATAAAAGTTGTTTTCCCTGGACTTTACGGATGGAAACGTTCCAAGAATCAATATTTTAGAATCCATATCATAAATCGGTTCAAACACATGTATCACAGCCTCGTAATCAGCCATCGCAGCCTCTCTCCTTCCACTTACTATTTACGTGTTTCTATCTACATTTTTATTGTGCCAAAATCTATTTTTACTGTACAAGCGCCCGCTTTTATTATACAATTATTCGTTTTTGCTATATAATCATCTGTTTTTATTATACAATCATTTGTTTTCAATGTACACTATATCTGTTATACTTTAATTATCACAAAATCTATAAGTATATATAATAAAAAACGGAGGGACATTGATCATGGGTATTTTTCAAAAAAAGAGAGAAGAAAAAGCCAGAAAAGCAGCAAAACAGGAGGCATTTACAAAGCTTGTGGAACAGGCAGAATCCGGCAATGCAGCAGCGCAATATGAATTATACTGCATCGCTTTTAGCAGCCATAATAAATATGATGTTCAACTTGGACTGGATACTGGTAAAAAATGGTTGAAAATGGCTGCGGATAATCAACATCCGGAAGCACTGCTGGCCTATGCACGACGATACTGTGAAAAGGATGACGCTGCTTATATGCACTATATAGAATTATGCCGCAAGGTAGCGCCCGATCTGGCAGATCTGGAACTGGGACAAACATACTGCGGCCTCAATATCTGGCATTATTTTCAAAAGCTTGATTTTGAAAAAGGCCTCTCATTACTTGCTCCATTGGAAAATACTGCTGCTGCCGAACAAAACGCCGACATAATCTATACACTTGCCAAGGCATACCATGCCTCTGGTAATTACGAAAAAGCTTTAAAATTATATCCGATCGCTTTAGACCGGCTAAGCACCGATGACAACCGCTATGCTTCAACTGCCCTTGATTATGGAGTATGCATTTTAGAACATACAGAGGATAAAACCCGGGCGGAAAAATATTTTAATATAGCCAGCAAATACGGGCGCAACCATATGATCACGTTAGTACAAAATTTTACTTCATACGCTAATATAATAGCAGA
>CAZLZX010000259.1:0-3504 GCA_964564095.1 uncultured Eubacterium sp.
TATCTGGAAATAGATGCGATGCGCTCACTTCTCATCGGATTTCTCTTATATGCCATAGCAGAGGAACCGATCTGATTCTTCTCAAAAGGCTCTTCTACTTCTTTTAAATGCTGAAGCAGACGGATATCATTGGACATCTTATGTGCGCTTGCGGCGATACCTGCCACCACGTTCATAACACGAGTGTCCACTTTTCTGGAATAGGTCTGTCCGGACACTGGATAGCATGCTTTAAAGCCCATCTTTTCAGCAATCATCGGATCGATCTTATCGATAGTTTCCTGATCCCCGTCAAACAGCTCCAAAAAGCTTGCCTGTGTTCCGGTCGTTCCTTTGGATCCAAGCAATTTTAAGGAACCAAGCACATAATCCAGATCCTCTAAATCCATCATAAATTCCTGTAACCATAAGGTCGCACGCTTTCCTACTGTCGTAGGTTGTGCCGGCTGAAAATGCGTAAATGCCAAAGTCGGCAATGCTTTATATTTATCTGCAAATGCTGCCAGCTCTGCGATTACATTTACCAGTTTTTTGCGAACCAGCTTTAATGCTTCTGACATTAAAATAATATCCGTATTATCGCCTACATAACAGGATGTGGCGCCCAGATGAATGATTCCTTTTGCCTTCGGACACTGCACGCCATACGCATATACATGTGACATTACATCATGGCGAACCAGTTTTTCCCGTTCCTTTGCCACCTCAAAGTTAATGTCATCCTTATGAGCCTTCAATTCTTCAATTTGTTCTTCTGTAATGTCCAGCCCCAATTCCCGTTCCGTCTCAGCCAATGCGATCCACAATCTTCTCCATGTACGGAATTTCATTTCCGGAGAAAAAATATACTGCATCTCTTTGCTGGCATATCGCTCAGACAAAGGACTTACATATCTGTCGTTGCTCATGATTTACCTCTCCTCTTTTATTTCTCATATTCTCCACGGATATCCTCCGTAGGCGGTTCCATCGGGTAATTCCCGGTAAAGCATCCTCTGCAGATCGGAAGCCCGTCTACCAGTTCATCCAATCTTTCCAGCTTCAGATATCCTAATGAATCTGCACCAATTTCCTGACAGATTTCCTCTAGGGTTCTGTTGTAAGCGATCAACTGATCTCTGGCAGGAATATCTGTTCCAAAATAGCAGGGCCACAAGAATGGCGGAGAACTGATCCTTACATGGACCTCTGTAGCGCCGGCCTCGCGAAGCATACTGACGATCCTTCCGGATGTGGTTCCCCGGACAATAGAATCATCGATCATGATAACTCTTTTTCCCGCCACCGATTCCTTTAATACATTTAGTTTAATACGAACGCTGGACTCGCGGCTGCTCTGCTTTGGCTTAATAAAAGTACGTCCGACATAGCTGTTTTTGATAAATGCGGTTCCATATGGAATACCGGATGCTATGGCATAGCCCTGCGCAGCAGGATTACCGGACTCCGGTACGCCAACTACCAGATCTGCTTCCACCGGAGAGTCCATCGCCAAAAACTTCCCGGCCTTGATACGTGAGGAATAAACACTGATGCCATCAAAACGGCTGTCCGGTCTGGCAAAATAAATGTATTCAAAAATACATCTTGCCTCTTTGTCCCTGGGCAGACAATTTGTACGATCAGATTCAATTCCCTTGTCAGGAGAAATCGTTACGACCTCTCCGGGTTCCACATCCCGGACAAATTCTGCGCCGATGGTATCCAAAGCGCAGGTTTCAGATGTGATAATGTATGCATTATCTCTTTTGCCGATACAAAGCGGTTTAAAACCATAAGGGTCTCTGGCGCCGATCAGCTTACGCGGGCTCATCACTACCAGCGAATAAGCGCCCTTCATCTTTGCCGCTGCGCGCTGCACCGCTTCCTCCACAGTGCCTACCTTCAATCGCTCTCTCGCAATGTGATATGCTATGACCTCAGAATCGATCGTAGTCTGGAAAATAGCACCCGTATATTCCAGATCATGGCGAAGCTCATTGGCATTGATCAGATTTCCATTGTGTGCCAGACCTAAAGTACCCTTCACATAGTTTAATACCAAAGGCTGTGCATTCTCAATGGTGGAAGCTCCCGCTGTAGAATAACGTACATGTCCTACGCCGATATCGCCTTTCAGCTTTTCTAAATGCTCCTGTGTAAATACCTCATTTGCCAATCCCATCCCCTTGTAGGAAAGGACCTTTCCCTTAGGTCCATAGGTATCTGAAACTGCGATACCACAACTTTCCTGTCCACGATGCTGCAGGGCAAACAGACCATAATATATCGTGGATGCCACGTCTCCTCTGTCGAAATCATATATACCAAATACACCGCATTCCTCGTGAAGCTCATCTGAATGTGCTGCATTTCTCTCAAATTCTTTTCCCATTTACAACTCCATATTACCTATTCTGCCTGCTGAAACGCTCTGTCTACCGGTAATTCCTATTCTACTTTGCGATTTTCAGTCCGGCATATCTTATTTAAACTCTTTTCCAGTCAGCAATTCATACGCTTCTTTATATTTATCCACTGTTTTTTCGATAATATCATCCGGAAGGAGATAATCACTTTCAGGATTTGCTTTCAGCCAATCTCTTACAAACTGTTTATCATAAGATGGCTGTCCCTTCCCTGCTTCATATCCTTCCAATGGCCAGAATCTGGAGCTGTCCGGTGTGAGCATCTCATCTCCAAGAACTACATTTCCATCCTCATCCAGACCAAACTCAAACTTGGTATCTGCGATAATGATACCCTTTTCCAGTGCATACTCCGCACATTTTTTATATAAACCAATCGTATAATCCTTCAGCTTCTGTGCATATTCCGCACCGCGCTCCGGATAGATTTTTTCAAGAATCTCTACTGTTTTCTCAAAGGAAACATTTTCATCGTGATCTCCGATCTCCGCTTTCGTGGAGGGAGTATAAATTGGCTCCGGCAGCTTTTCGGATTCCTTTAAGCCTTCCGGCAATTTGATGCCGCATACGGTTCCATTCTGCTGATAGCTTGCCCAACCGCTTCCTGTAATATATCCTCTTACGATACACTCAACCGGAAGCATCGTAAGCTTCTTACATTTCATACTGTTGCCATCAAATCTCTCATTCCGGAAAAATTCAGGCATGTCCTTCACATCAGTGGAAATCATATGGTTTGGAAGAATATCCTTTGTGAAATCAAACCAAAACTTTGACATTTGGGTTAAGATCGCACCCTTTTTCTCTACTTTGTTTTTTAATATAACATCAAATGCTGAAATTCTGTCTGTGGCAACCATGATAAGACTGTCATCTACATCATAGATCTCACGAACTTTTCCCTCTTTCACTGGTTTTAACTCTTGAATACTCATGGCTAATCCTTTCTTTCTGTCATAAATTTGCAACGCTTCGGAAGCATTGCAAATATACATCTGAAACGTTACATCTTTTCCATACAGCTAATATATCAAATTCAGTATAATACAAAAAAAAATCCAAAGTCAATGAACAAACAAATCGCCCATGTAGAAAA
>CAZLZX010000260.1:0-3498 GCA_964564095.1 uncultured Eubacterium sp.
TACCCGGCATCTGACACTGCTTTATTCTGCTTCTGCTGCACTTGCTCTTGCCGCAACTTCTTTCTCCTGAATATCAGAAGGAGCCTGCTCATAGCGTGCAAATTCATAAGAATATTCTCCGCTTCCGCCTGTCATGGAGCGAAGATCCGTATTATATCCAAACAGCTCGGACATCGGAACATCCGCAATGATCTCCTGTTTACCGCCTTCTACCGGATTCATGCCAAGCACACGTCCGCGACGCTTATTCAGGTTACCCATGATGTCGCCTGTAAATTTGTCCGGAACAACAACTTTTACAGAAGCGATCGGCTCTAACAGAACCGGAGAAGCTTCCATAAAGCCTTTCTTAAATGCCTGAATCGTCGCCATCTTAAATGCCATCTCGGAAGAATCTACCGGATGATAAGATCCATCATACAGTACAGCTTTTACACCCACTACCGGATATGCAGCCATAGGTCCTTTTTCCACAGAATCCTGCAGACCCTTTTCCACTGCCGGGAAGTAATTCTTCGGCACAGCGCCGCCAACAACGATCTGGTCAAATTCATAAGCTTCTTCCAGATTGCCGGATGGCTCAAATGTCATTTTTACATGACCGTACTGACCGTGTCCGCCGGACTGTTTTTTGTACTTATATTCCACATCAGCTTTTTTGCGGATCGTCTCGCGGAACGCAACCTTTGGTTTGCTCAGCTCGATATCTACTTTATATTTTTCTTTCAGTTTGCTGACCACAATTTCCAAATGCTGATCGCCCATGCCATACAGCAATGTCTGACGGTTTTCACTGTCATTTACTGCTTTTAAAGTTACATCTTCCTGCATCAGTTTCTGCAGTGCCTGAGAGATCTTGTCCTCATCTCCCTTTTTCACTGCTTTATAGCGCATGTAAGTATAAGGTTTCGAGAAGGTAGTCTTTAAGTAAACAACAGGATTCGTCTTTGCAGACAAGGTATCTGTCGTAACAACCTTATTTAATTTTGCAAGAGCGCCGATATCGCCGGCATGAAGCTCACTTACCTCCTCTGGCTTGTTTCCACAGAGAACATAAAGCTTACCGATCTTATCATCCATGCCGCGCTCCTGATTTACCAGCACATCATCAGCCTTCAATACACCAGACTGAACCTTGATCAGAGAATATTTCCCGATAAACGGATCAACGATTGTTTTGAAGATGTAAGCTGATTTTGGTTTTGAAAAATCATAATCGGCATCAAACACATCGTTGGATTTCACATTAATACCTTTGCATTCTTTCTGATCCGGGCTTGGCAGATATTTTACGATATCATCCATCAGAGTATAGATACCGCGAGCCATAATACCGGATGCAATGGAGATCGGTACTGTACTGCCATCGATGACATTTACACGCAATGCCTGACGAATTTCATTTTCAGAGAACTCTTCTCCTGCGAAATAACGATCCATAAACTCTTCACTGGTTTCTGCCACTGCCTCTAACAGCGCTTCACGAAGCTGCTCCAGGTTTGGTTTGGAATATTCCGGCATTTCCATCGGAATAACTTCGCCCTTTTCATTCCACTGATGAGCAGACTGGCTGATGATATTTACATAACCAATAAATTTCTCATTTGCACGTACAGGAATATGGAACGGTGCGATCTTCTTTCCATATAAAGCCTGCATATCTTCCACTACCTGACGGAAGCTTGCATTATCATCATCCATATTGGTAACACAGATCAGCCTCGGCAGTTTATATTTTTCACATAACTCCCATGCTTTCTTGGTTCCAACCTCTACACCGGATTTTCCGGAAATCACAATAACAGCTGCATCCGCTACGCTGACAGCCTCTTCCACTTCTCCAACAAAGTCAAAATATCCGGGTGTATCCAATATATTGATCTTTGTATCGCCCCAAATAATAGGAACTACTGATGTATTGATAGAGAATCCTCTTTTTATCTCTTCTTTATCATAATCACTGACTGTATTTCCATCACTGATTTTTCCCATTCTATTTGTTAAACCGGAAAGATAAGCCATCGCTTCAACAACAGTTGTCTTTCCAGCTCCTCCATGTCCCAAAACAACGACATTTCGGATTTTGTCCGTGGTGTAAACATTCATAGTAAAATACCTCCATATAAAAAATCATGGTTATATTCTACTAAATTATTCAGAAATTTACAACCTTTTTAGACGTTTTTACTGATAAATTCATGCAAAATATTTTGTGAATCATAGGAATCCCCCCAAATACAGCTTTATTTGTCCTTTTACTGAAATGTCATCACTTTTTCACGTTAAAGTTTGACGCTTTTTAGCGTTGAAGTGTTGACATTAATTTCAAAAACAGCTATGATATTCTGACATGGATTTGAAGCTTGGAATATACCAAACAGGAATTGTTCCAGCCTGCATCCAAATACAATACATATATGAAGGAGGAAACATCATGATTGTAGTAATGAAACCGTTGGCAACCGAAGAATCTGTAAAACAAGTTGTTCAGATCATAGAGGACAACGGCATGTATGCGCACCTTTCCGCAGGAAAGGAAGTTACGATCATCGGTGTCGTTGGAGATAAAACGAAACTGGATACCCGTTGTATTCAGGCAATACCAGAAGTTGAGAAAATAGTAAACATTACCGAAAGCTATAAACTGGCAAATGTGAAATTTCATCCGGAACCTACCGTATTGAAACTGCCCGGTACTTCCATTGGACCTGAAAACCTGACGGTCATGGCCGGACCCTGTGCGGTGGAATCCGAAGAACAGATCATCACTGCCGCAAAAGCTGTCAAAGCTGCCGGTGCTACGATGCTGCGCGGAGGCGCTTTTAAACCCCGTACCAGCCCATATTCTTTCCAGGGGCTGGAAGAAGAAGGTCTGAAATTGATGAAAATGGCATCTCAGGAGACTGGTCTTGATACGATCTGCGAAGTGACAAGCTGCAAAGCTCTGGAAGTCGCTGTAAAATATGTAGATATGATCCAGGTCGGCGCCAGAAATATGCAGAATTTTGAATTGCTGAAGGAAATCGGACATGCAAATATTCCTGTCATGTTAAAACGCGGTCTGTCCGCAACCATCGATGAGTGGCTCAATGCTGCAGAATATATCATGTCCTATGGAAATGAACAGGTAGCATTATGTGAAAGAGGAATCCGTACCTTTGAGACGGCTACCCGAAATACGCTGGATTTAAGCGCAGTCTGTGTACTAAAAGAAAAGACGCATCTGCCCGTGATTGTAGACCCAAGTCACGCTACCGGTGTCAGACGCTATATCGCTCCCCTTTCCAAAGCTGCAGTTGCCTGCGGAGCTGACGGTCTGATCATTGAGGTGCATCCAAATCCGGCATGTGCGCTTTCCGACGGGCAGCAATCACTGGATATTCCGGAATTTGATCAATTTATGAAAGAAATCAAAACATTTACCATTTTGGCAGGGAGGGTATTCTAAATGATTCCATCAAAAATCGGGTTCATCGGTCTGGGACATATCGGCGGTTC
>CAZLZX010000261.1:0-3424 GCA_964564095.1 uncultured Eubacterium sp.
CCCTCTCTCATTGGCTTCCCTGACAAATGTTAGCCATTCCTTACTCTCTGTGCCAAGTGTTCCCGAATGGTAGCTGCCAAATAATACTGCTCTGCAATCCTGATCCAAGGATGGCCATTGCATCCCCGGATAAGGCATGATCCACAAAACAGAGGAGTGAGCCTTCTCCCAGCTTTTGTTCAGGCAGGCTATTTCATCTTCCATTTCATGATAAATTGGATTTCTCTCAAAATTTCCATTTACATATTTTCCATAATACTGATCATCAATACTATACAGATTATCCTCATAGGGTGGATGAAAGGAAAGCCGCGTTCCACGATGAATCGTAACTTCCTCCCCCGCATTTTGATATGCCGCAAAAACACCCTTTCCCTGCTTTTCCCGAATAAACTTAACAGCCCCCTTAAAATTAGCAAGCCCATTACTGCGTTCATCCTCCAGAATATAATTGCTGGAAACCAAAACCACGGGAACGGAACAATTTCCAAGAGCATATCCCAACGCGCTGGAGGAATATTGCAGCGTGTCCGTCCCATGCGTCACAATGATGCCATCATATTCCCTATTGGATCGCTCTTTTAAACAGGAGATGAGTTTACCTAAATGTTCCCCATTTAGATTTTCACTTAATGTGGTATATGGCTCTATTACCTCGAAATGAATATCTTTTATATCCGTTTCATTTTCATACAATTTTAAAAGACGATAGCCCTTGCGTTGATCGGGAGAAAAGTATCCGTCCTCCCCTGCAGAACTTCCTATTGTTCCGCCTGTGAACACAACCAATATATTCATAGATACCTCCGAACGATATTTTATCTGCCAATCATATATAACAGCGCATTGCAGATACACGCCGCAATATTGCTGCCTCCCTTCCGGCCTCTGGCTACAATATAAGGAATATCAGTCTCCATGATCAATTCCTTTGATTGAACTACATTTACAAATCCTACCGGAACACCGATGATCAGCTCCGGATTTATCCTCCCATCCTGAATCAGCTCATACAGCCGCACTAACGCAGTAGGCGCATTTCCCACTGCAATGATCAGTTTTTTGTCAAGTCCGGCTGCTTTATCCATACAGACCGTGGCTCTGGTGCAGCCAAGCTCCTTTGCCTTCCTGGCAACGTCCTCATCGGACATGAAGCAATACACTTCCCCGCCGAACTTTGCCAGCGTTTTTTTATTGATGCCTGCTTTGGCCATCTGGGTGTCTGTCACGATACATGCGCCATTTTTGATAGCATCTAACGCTTTCTTTACTGCTTCCTCCGAAAAACAAAGTGAATCCGCATACTCAAAATCTGCACTTGTATGAATACACCGCTTGATAATGGGCTCCTGTAATGGATCAAGTTTTCGATCCCCCAGCTCCTCTGATATGATCTCAAAGCTTCTCTTTTCAATATCCATCGGTTTTATGTTTTCTAATTCTATCTTCATATTATTCCTCATTATTATATGTTTTTCCAAATCTTTGCAAAACATACCAGACACATGTTTTCTTAACTATCGGCTGGAAGAAATACCCGCTTCCAAAATCCTGTATATTTCCTTCATATCAAGAGACTTTCTAAGCTCCTCTGCCAGAATATCATACTGTGTCTCTTTGAATTGCTGAAAATCCATTCCTGTCATATTTTCAGTGGAAATGCCTTTTTGTACTCCAATAGCTTCTATGAAGGTCTTAGCAGCAGCAGCCTTATCAAAGATTCCATGAATATAGGTACCATATATATTTCCGCTCCAAGCGCCATCCTGTTTACACTGACTGCTGCGCTCTGCTCCATTTTCATTCCGACCACGCTGGCTGCTGCACTCTGTTCCATCTTCATCCGAACCACATTGGCTGCTCCCTTTGTTTTCATAATTGTCCGAAACAAACTTTACCGTCTGAGATTTGACTTCAATCTCCGTCATGGAGGCATTCGGATCATGCAGCGTACTTGTCCCCATGTGGATCTCATAGCCCTCAAAATCCACACCTGACAGTGTACCCAACACACCGCCAATTTGCCGAAAAGTTCCCCTGACCCGGGTCCGGGTCTTACCATCTTCAAATACTGTATCCATAGGAAGCAGTCCGATCCCCCGCATACTTCCTCCCGACTCAACGCCATTGGGATCCCTCAAAATCTCGCCAAGCATCTGGTAGCCGCCGCAAATGCCGAAAACCACTTTACCGGCTGCCGCATGCTTCAAGACAGCCGCCTCCATACCGCATTGACGCAGCCACCTTAAATCCTCCATCGTATTTTTTGTTCCCGGTAAAAATATCACATCCGGATTTTTCAGCTCACTTACATGTGAAATATACCGCAGCGATACCCCCGGCATCGTCTCAAATGGGTTAAAATCTGTAAAGTTGGAAATCCTGGGCAGACGTATGACCGCCAGATCGATCAGCCCCACCTCCGAATGCCTGGAAAACCGCTCTGTCAGACTGTCTTCATCTTCTACTTCTATATGCATATAAGGCGTCACACCGACTACTGGAATTTTACAACGTTCTTCCAGCATCTCAATCCCCAGATCAAGAATCGTTTTATCTCCCCGGAATTTATTGATGATCAGCCCCTTTACCATCTGCTGTTCATCCTCTTCCAAAAGCATGACCGTACCTACAAGCTGTGCAAATACGCCGCCCCGATCAATATCTCCTACCAGAAGTACCGGAGCTTTTGCCAGCTTCGCCATTCCCATATTCACGATATCATCCTGTTTCAGGTTGATCTCCGCAGGACTTCCCGCTCCCTCGATAACAATAATGTCATTTTCGTCAGAAAGCTGCTGATATGCTTTCATAATATCCGGTATCAGCTTCTTTTTGTATGCAAAATAATCTCTGGCGCTCATATTTCCCATCACTTCCCCATTTACAATGACCTGGGAGCCCACGTCATTGGTGGGTTTCAGCAAAATGGGATTCATCAGCACCGAAGGCGCCACACCGCAGCACTCTGCCTGCATGACCTGCGCCCGGCCCATTTCCAGACCTTCCTCCGTGATAAACGAATTCAACGCCATATTTTGAGATTTGAAGGGCGCTACCTTATATCCATCCTGGGTAAAAATCCGGCAAAGCCCGGCTGCCAAAAGACTCTTTCCTGCATTGGACATTGTGCCCTGTATCATGATCGCTTTCGCCATCCAAATTTTCCTCCTGAAATGATACGATATGATCAATATTCTTTCGTAATATCCGTAATGCCATACTTTTGTTTGAATTTTTCCAGCTCCCGGGAGTTTGCAATAAATGCAGCTTCTTTAAACTCTCCCGTATGAATGTTCTTAAAACCTGCCACCTGTTCTCCATTGCAAATACTGCATTTTAAGACCGGTTTCCAGTTTTCCTTGTCGTAATCTTCTGCAATCATTGGTTTCTTTTTTCTAAACATAGATCTTCAAAGCCTCCC
>CAZLZX010000262.1:0-3414 GCA_964564095.1 uncultured Eubacterium sp.
CCGCCACGGCTTTGCAGAAAATATCCGCCACAGGCGAAAAGCTGAAGACGGCCGGAGACAAGATCTCCTCTGTCGGCACGAAGCTGCTGCCAGTCACGGCGGCTGTCACAGGTCTGGATGTAGAAGGGAATCCGGGTTGCCAGACCAAAGGGCGGCACATTTGTGTGGCAGCACTCAGGGATGCTGAGAATGCTGAAGAACAGGGCGTATGTCGGCGATCTTGTCCAGGGCGTTTTTGAGCGTAGAAAAATCCGGGATGACAGGAGGGTGACGGATCCGGAGAAATGGATCATCACGGAAAACCACCATGAGCCAATCATTGACCGGGAAACATTCGATAAGGTGCAGGCGAGGTTTACAAAGACCGGCAGGAAGTGGAAGCAGAAGGATCACCATGTTCTGGTAGGCAGGGTGATATGCGGATGCTGTGGAAGGAACCTGCGGCACAGTCAGGGCATGGGGCAGCCGTATTACTGGTGCCAGGGATTGAATATCTATAATCAGGATGACTGTGTGAAGCGGATTGAGGATTATTATCTGGAAGAGGATTTCTGGCGGACCGTAATTCGTTAGTTACACAGGCAAAAAGAAATTTTGTAAATCTTTTGCCGGATTTGTCATGCTCTAATCTGGTGGAGGAAAAAGACAATTATACAGCGCATTGCATTTTTTCTACTTATCAAACCATGATGAATTGTATTGATTCCGTGAAGGATGAAGGTGGGAAATTATTTACATGTGGGCATTTTGACCTTGTGATCTGTGATGAGGCGCACAAATCCATATATAACAGGTATCGGGATATATTCCGCTATTTTGATGCGCTTCTGGTTGGGCTTACGGCTACGCTGAAGGATGAAATTGATAAGAATACCTACGGTATTTTTGATTTGGAAAATGGTGTGCCTGCCTATGGCTACGAGCTGGCACAGGCCGTAAAAGATGGTTATCTGGTTGATTTTATGACCGTAGAGACAAAGCTTAAATTTATAGAAGAGGGTATTGTTTACGATGAATTGTCAGAAGAAGATAGGGAAATCTATGAGAAAACATTTGAAGCCGAAGACGGAGCGTTGCCGGAACGCATCAATTCGTCTGCGCTGAATACATGGATTTTCAATGAGGATACCATAAAACAGGTTCTTCACATACTTATGAGAGACGGGCTGAGGATTGAGTATGGGCAGAAGATAGGTAAGACCATTATTTTTGCAAAAACGGACAACCATTTGCAAAGGTTATTGATAACTATACGACTTATGCGCAAAGCGCAGTTGATGAATTCTCAGATCCGAAGAAAATGCCGCAAATTGCAATTTCAGTAGATATGCTGGACACCGGTATTGATGTACCGGAGGTGTTGAATCTTGTTTTCTTTAAAAAGGTTATGAGCAGGGCAAAGGCTGAGTTTTATGTTCGTAAACACCAGGACAATTCTGCCATTGAAAAATTAAGGTCAAATCAGCCTCTGACGGCAGAGGATATCGGGAGCTTGGAGCATATTCTTTGGAAGGAAGCAGGCTCCAGGGAGGATTATGAAAAAGAATATGGGCCTAAGCCTTTAGGTGAGCTTGTACGTGAAATAGTCGGGCTTGATATGAACGCTGCAAAGGAGGCGTTCTCGGAGTTTTTAAACGATACGAATCCGGATAGCAGACAGATTTATTTCGTAAACCAGATCGTGGAATACATTGTCCAAAATGGTATGATGAAGGATTTATCCGTACTCCGTGAATCACCATTTACAGATAAGGGGAGCGTAGTGGAGATATTTACTAATCTTAGCGTATGGACAGGTATTAAGAAGGTTATTGATCAGATCAATGCAAATGCAGCGGCATAAAGAAAAATGGATATTGTGTTCACAAAAAGTTCACAAAATTTGTTAGCACTCGCTCTTGACGAGTGCTAACAAATGTGTTATAGTACCTATAGAACAAAGGAGAAGGGAATCTAAGGAGAAGGAAGCCCGGAATTCCTAACATCCCCGGTTCCAGAGTAACATTTAATATTAATTTTATGGAAAAGGAGCGATGACTTATGATGATGCCTAGTATTTTTGGAGAAAACTTAATTGATGATTTGTTTGGATTTGATTATCCGTTCAGAGGATATAGGAGAACGGACGACACTCTGATGAAAACAGATGTAAAAGAGCACGAGAACGGCTATGAGCTGGAGGTAAGCCTGCCGGGATATAAGAAGGAAGAAATTAGCGCAGAGCTTAGGGACGGTTACCTTACCATAAACGCGTCCACATCCAGGAGTAATGACGAAAAGGATGAGGAGACCGGCAAGTATATCCGGAGAGAAAGATATTCCGGTTCCTGCAGCAGAAGCTTTTATGTAGGCGATGACGTAACCCAGGAGGATGTAAAAGCGAAGTATGAAAACGGTATACTAACGCTGGAGATTCCGAAAAAGGAGCCGAAGAAGCTGGAGGATGAAAAGAAAGTGATAGCCATTGAAGGCTAATGACAGCTTGTAACACACATGGGACTGCATGAAAACACATGCAGTCCTTTTTTTGGAGCGTGTGAAATTTTTCCTGTAAATTAAGATTTTCCATGATAATTTAAAAGCCTGAACAGCTGAAAATAGTTGTTCAGGCTCTGTTTTTGTTCAGGCATATCCATTTTATACAAGTCAAAATGCAGTTGTTTTAAAGCCTTTGCATAATATCAGTATTTATACGAAACTTTTTATTTCGCATTTAATTCGATTTGAAAGTTCAAATAATTATAAAGCGTTTGCACGAGAACTTAATGCACACATAAAAAAAGATTTTGTTATAAAACTTCCAGTAAATAAAGATAAAAAGTTGGATTATGATTTTATGGAGAAGTATATAAAGTCATTAGCTTTTAGTTGTAATCTTGAGGGGATTTAAAGATAATTAAACAAATATGATGAGGAGATAAGCAAGTGAAACAATTTTTATATCTTGATACAGATATTATTAATTCAATTATTGCTCAAGCGGAGAAGGGGCTTGTACAAAGTTTGTCTAATGAGGAAGTTTCTACTGAAACAGAGACAGACAGTTTAAATACGTCTGTAAATGGAACAGGAACGGTTGGCGGTTCAATAACGAAATTGGCAAAAGCAGAAGCAAATCTTTCTGGGCGTTTAGAAAGCATAGAAGGAGGAAGTTTAACTTCTACTTCTCGAGAGATTATTCGTAAAACCTTGCATGACGCTGCTTTTGATATTGCATATACATATATTATACCGTCAAAAATTGAATTAGAAAAACAAAGTAATGATGAAACTGGAAACTATATTGAATTGACAAGAACATTTGATTTTGTTGATTTGGATTATCTTGAAAAGCTTTTTGAAAAAGATGGAATAATTGAGTTTATTAAGAAAACCTCGGCCGAGCAAATTGAATCAGAAGCAGAACAGGTTAAA
>CAZLZX010000263.1:0-3388 GCA_964564095.1 uncultured Eubacterium sp.
GCAATCAGCCGGGTCCTTGATATGATTTTCTTTAACCTTCTCTTTCAGGCTGTCTAAAATCTCCTCCGTTGCACGGACACCGATATCGCCCATAATCAAAATTTCTTCCAGTTCCTCATAAAAATCATCATCTATTTTAGAGAAACCGCTGAATACGGACTCAAAACCGGACACGATATTATCCCTCGTCTTGGAAAGTCCCGCCACCAGACGCTTAAAAAAACCTTTTTTTTCTTCACTCATCTTTCCCTGCTCCTTCTATCATAATATTCGTATTCACAGATCTCTCTTACTCATCAAGATCCTTCTCGATCAGATTTACGGAAACCAGCGTAGATACGCCCTTTTCCTGCATCGTAATACCATAAAGCCTGTCTGCCGCAGACATGGTGCCCCTTCTATGGGTAATGATAATAAACTGCGTATTTTCCGTCAGTTTATGCAGATATCTGGCAAACCTGTCCACGTTAGAATCATCAAGCGCCGCCTCGATCTCATCTAACAGACAGAAAGGCGAAGGCTTTAAGTTCTGAATTGCGAACAAAAGCGCTATGGCAGTCAGTGATTTCTCGCCGCCGGACAACTGCATCATATTCTGCAGCTTCTTTCCCGGAGGCTGTGCAATAATACGTACGCCGCATTCCAGAACATCTCCCTCTTCCGTCAGCTCTAAAGTACCTTTTCCGCCGCCAAACAGTTCTTTGAATGCCTTGTCAAATTCTTTCTGAATCTCCGCAAACTTTTCATTGAACTGCTTTCTCATTCCTTCATCCAGCTCTTTGATGATACCGATCAATGTCTGTTCCGCTTCCACCAGATCATTTCTCTGTCCATCCATGAAAGTAAAACGCTCGGATACATTTTTGTATTCCTCAATCGCATTGACATTGACATTTCCAAGCTTTCGGATCTCATCACGCAAAACAGAAATCTGCTTTTTGATCTCAGCCAGATTATTGTATTCCGGATTGCGAAGGGGCATCGCCGCATGGAGAGTCAGCTCATACTCGTCCCACATATATCCGGTCTGAGACTCCAGAGATTCCTCCAGCTTCTCTTTCTGACTGTTTAAGCGGAAAATCTCTTTGTCAAGATTACTGATCCTCCCGGAAATTTCTTCCCTCTGGTTAAAGTAATCTTTGTAAGATCCGGACATGGTCTCTTTCTCGCCCTGCTGCACCTTCAAAGTCTCTTCCAAATTTTTCCTCGTTTCTGCAGCAGCTTCAATCGTCTGTCTGATCTCTTCCATATCACGCTGCTTTTTCGCAACTTCTTCTTCACTGTCAACAGAATTTTTATGTATTTCAGCCTGTTCCTCCACAAGCTTCGCAATTTCTCCGTCGATTCGATCCAGATTTTCCTTAATAAATCCTTCCTTCTGACGGATCGCCGCCTCTTCCATCAGAATCGTAGACTGCTTATTCTGTTCCTGCCGGTACGCTTCATTTTTCTCGTCCAGAGCTTCCTGCAGACGAACGCTTTCTTCCTGAATCTCATCCTCTCGTTTTGCAGAGGCTCTGATCTGCTCCAGAAGCTTCTCCTGATTTTCTTCGATCTCTTGTGTCTGCGCTGCGATCTGACTGTTTTCCAATCTGATATTTTCAAAAAACTCTGTCTGCTGTTTCTGCTCCTCCTGTCCCTGGGACAATTTCATTTTAGCGGTATTCTGAGCCAGCCGCGCTTTCTGCATATCATTCCGCACTTCTGCCAGATCTTCCTTTAAAAGCTCCCTTGCCGTGCGAATGTCTTCCAGACGCTCCGTAGATTTGGAAATCAGCTCCTTCGTTTCTTTTACACTCTTCTCAAGCTGCGTAATCTCCCGATTTCTTCCAAGAAGATTACTGTTATTCCGAAACGCACCGCCGGTCATAGAACCGCCGGGCTGTAAGGACTCTCCTTCCAGAGTGACGATCCTGAGTGAATAACGATACTTTTTTGCCAGCGCAATAGCATGATCGATATGGTCCGCCACCAATGTTCTGCCCAACAGGTTACCGGCAATCCCCCGGTAACGGTCCGCTGTCTGTACCAGCGTATCCGCATATCCAATGACGCCTTCCTCTGAAAGCACATCCTCTCTGGGGGCGTTATCTCTCCTTTTTACGCTGGTAAGAGGAAGAAAGGTCGCCCGTCCGTAACGATTCTCTTTTAAATAGGAAATCAGACGTTTTGCCGTAGCCTCATCCTCTGTCACAATATTCTGAATGCTTCCGCCAAGGGCTGTCTCAATGGCAGTCTCATATTTTTTCTCTACTTTAATAATATCTGCCACCACTCCATGGATCCCCGGCATTTTTGCCTTTTGCTCCATAATGCGGCGGATACTGTTCCCATAGCCATCATAACGCTCCGCAATATTTCTTAAGGATTCCAATCTGGAGGCATCCTTATGATACTGCTCCTTCGCCGCCTCCAATGTTCTGGTTGTCTCTGTAGATTTTTCTTTCCAGCCATCCAGCTTTTTCTCAATCTCCTGCTCTTTCTCAGCCAGAGACTGCAGCACCTGACAAGTGTGATCGTAATCATCCTGATAGTTCTTTAACGCTGCCTGAAGATCCGCCTCTGTGCTCTGCTGTTCCAAAAGCTTTTTATTCAACTGTGCTTTTCGGATCGCTGCCTGTTCCATCATGGTATCCAGGCGTTTTTGTTCTCCACGCATGACAGCCTTTTGATTCAGAAGCTCGATCATCTCATTTTTATCATCCTCAATCCTGGACTCGCACTCTGCGATCTCATTGCGGATCAATGCCATGTCTTCATACTGAGCCGCCTTGCGCGCTTCCACATCCTGAATTTCTGCTGAAAATCCCTCCTGCTGCTGTTCATACTCCACTCTGGAAGTACGATAGCGTTCAAGATCTCCTTCAATGATAGACAGTCGATGCGCCTGATGTTCACTGGAGGCTTCGGCAGTACGTATCTGCTCTCTCAGCACATTTAACTGACCTTCCAGCTTTTCTTTCATCATGCCGGCATTGCCGATTGCTTCCCTGGTCTGCTCGATCTGCTGCTCCTTCTCTGCGATCTCCTGCTCCATCTGGCTATAATTGGATCGAATCTCTTCTAATTCTTCCTGGGCATCCCGATACTGACCATCTGCAATTTCATGGTCCCTTTCAATCTCTTTTAAACGGGCGCCGATCCTCTCCGCTTCCATTAAGAACAGATTCACATCATATTCCTTTAGCTCATCTCTCTTTTTCAGATACGTCCTTGCCGTCTCGGACTGACGTTCCAATGGAGCAAGCTGTTTTTCCAGCTCCGCCAGAATATCATTGACACGCACCAGATTCTGCTGTTCATTTTCCAGCTTTTTCTGGGCAGTCTGCTTTCTCCTTTTGTACTTTACGATACCGGCAGCCTCATCAAAAAGTTCTCTTCGTTCCTC
>CAZLZX010000264.1:0-3385 GCA_964564095.1 uncultured Eubacterium sp.
CAGAAGAGTTCGGATCGAATCTGGATCAGGAGCTTTTATCAAGAAGCCACAGGCAGAGAATTGTATTTATTATGGATCAGTTTGAACGTTACTTTTTTCTGGATGAAGAGAAAAGAGAGCAGGTAAGAAAACTGATGCTGATATTAAATCGAAAAAATACGGCTATGATCCTGTCTATGCGGGAGGAATATCTGGCAGATTTCATGAAAGAATTTGATGTCAACAATATGAAGGAGGATGGCGGAGATACACAGCTTGGGGACGGAACAGGTATCCTGAACAATTTAACCAGTATCATTCGTGATGATAAAAAGAATTACCATGTGCAGCATGGAAGGAGAAACGGTCAGTTGATGTCCTGGAAAAATGAACTGATCAAGCAAAATCATCATGTCCATTTGGAGCATGTAGGCGGATATGCGGAAAGCGCAGCATTAGATCCGGTAGGAAATACGATATTTTATTGCGAAAATCAGAACGATGTAAAGATACGGTGCAATGGTACAGAAGAAGAGGCAACGGTACTTCAGAGCAAATGTGAGCTTTTATTTGGCAAGGACGGAAAGGCATTTTATGAAAAGCACCGTCAGGAGCCTTTGATTCAGCAGCAGATCTCATACCATATGGCGGAGTATGAGAAGAAGGTCAAGGAGCTGTCCGGGGAAGAACTCAGAGAACTGTTTGAGCTGGAAGATTATGATATTTTAAACCGGTATTTTGACATTCAACTGACAGCTACAGGGGATTATTATAATGCGTCCAGGATCTTATATTTATTGAGCTCTGTGCGCCTCAACCATGTAGTTATGAAACGTCAGGATCTGGAATATGGATTGTTTGCAAATCAATTTTCAAAGGATGGTTATAAAGATGTCAACCGGACGATGGATAAACTGGAAGAATTGCAGTTGATTCGGAGAAATATTCAGCGTTCCGATCAGGAATATGAGATTGCCCATGATTTTATTGCCCAGTCTTTCCTGACATACAGCCATTCCAATATGGATCGAAACGTAAAGAGCGCGCTGGATATTTATGTCGCAGAATTTTTGGATGCGAACAAAGCGGAATATATCGATGAAAAACAATCACACAGCATTAAGGCGCAGAAATGCAGATTTTATCCCATTGTGTATGCTGTCTTTGCCGTGCTTGCAGTAGTCATCGATGGTGTCATTCATTTCGGGTTTAATCCATGGACGGAGGTGTGGGTCGAGATGAACGCCTACGGAGATATTTTTACCTTTGTCCCCTTGCTGACCACGGAACTCAGTATGCTGTATCTGTTTAACATGTATCATAAAGTATTGCAGTATTACAGAGGAAAGAAAGAACTGCTCTGTAAAGCTGTTTTTACGTTAATCATGATAGCGTCGGCGTTTGCGGTATTCTGTTATCCGCACGGAATGATCTTTTATGGAATCGGTCTGACGGTCATGGGACTGAACAGTGCATTTTTGCTGAATGGCTCAGATCAGAAGGCAAGCAGACTGGAAATGAGAAATTATGGATTGAAATGTGCGACCATGGGTGTGGCATTTGCGCTGTTACATATCGTACTGCTGTTATTTAACAGTCAGTTCCCGGTATATATTATTTTTATTGAAATGGTTATGATGGATCTGCTGATCGCCTATGCTTATCTGGCACACATGACGAAGGAAAATCTGTATGGCAGACGGATGGATGCCAGCAGTGACAGAGCATAAGATTGGAGGTAGATGATATGGCTGTCATTGGAATAGATCTGGGTACTACAAATTCTTTGGGAGCGGTTTATCGGAATGGACGGGTGGAACTGATACCGAACCGGTTTGGTTCCTATCTGACACCCAGTGTGGTAAGTGTGACAGAGGATGGAAGCGTACTGGTAGGAGATATTGCAAAAGAACGTCTGGTTACCCATCCGGAAGCGACAGCATCTTCATTTAAAAAGAATATGGGTACGGAGCAAAAATATAAGCTTGGCGGAAAGACATTTCTTCCGGAAGAGCTTAGCAGTCTGGTAATCAGTTCTATTATCGAGGATGCCAAAGCATATCTGGGCGAAGAGATAGAAGAGGCTGTGATATCCGTACCGGCATATTTTCATGATAAACAGAGAGTCGCCACGAAACGGGCGGGCGCTCTGGCAGGAGTTACGGTAAACCGCATTATCAATGAACCCAGCGCTGCGGCTATGGCGTCTTATTTTGATACCAGTGTGGAACAGCTGTTTTTGGTATTTGACTTTGGCGGCGGTACGCTGGATGTTTCTATCGTGGATTGTTTTGATACGATGGTTGAGATCGTATCGGTAGCGGGAGATAATCGTTTAGGCGGAGATAATTTTCATGAAGTCATGGCTGACAGTTTTCTGGCGGAGCATCGTCTGATGAAAAACCGGATCAGCGCAAAAGAATATGCGATTCTTCTGCGTCAGGCAGAAACCTGCAAGAGAAAGCTGACAGAGGAAAGTTCTGCGAAGATGACAGCAATAATTGGCGGGCAGACGTATCAAAGTATTTATACGAATGAACGGCTGATGGAAGACAGCGCTTCGATTTTAAGCAGAATCAAAAGTGTGCTGTCCAGAGCCATGAGGGATGGAGGATTGAACATTCAGAATATTGATCAGATCGTGTTGGCAGGCGGTTCCAGTAAAATGCCTTTGATTCAGTCTTACATGGAACATCTTTTTGGTCAGATTCCTATGGTAACAGGGGATTGTGATGAGCTCATTGCAAGAGGCTTGGGACTGGTGTGTGCGGTTAAGGCGCGGCAGGAGGAGGTCAAGGATTACATTTTGACAGATATTTGTCCGTTTACTTTGGGAACGGCGACATATAATGCTGCAGATCCCGGAAATTCCTATATGACCCCGATCATAGGGCGCAATACCGTATTACCCTGTTCCAGAGTTCATCGTTTCTATACGGCAAGCGATAATCAGACAAGGGTAGATGTGGAGATTCTGCAGGGAGAGCATCAATATGCATCCGATAATATGCTGCTTGGGAAATTGCAGATCAGTGTTCCGAAGAATAAAAAGGGCGAGGAAGCCATTGATATCCGGTTTACCTATGACTTAAATGGAATTTTAATCGCAGATGTGACGGTGGTGTCCACCGGACAGACGGTTTCCCAAATGCTGTCACAGCAGATGGATGATAAGGAATTGAAGAAGCGAATGGATCAGCTTGAAAAATTAAAGGTTCATCCGAAGGAGATATCGGAAAACAAACTGATCATGGAAAAACTGCAGTCTTTGTTCGAGGAAGTACAGCCGGATCTGAGAGAGCAGATACATTATTATATTCGATACTTTGAAATAGGGCTACCGCAATCCCGCTGGCTTTAGACGGTGGGTTAAGGTAGCCAAAAAGTAGTGGCTTGTGCTATACTT
>CAZLZX010000265.1:0-3359 GCA_964564095.1 uncultured Eubacterium sp.
TTTCATGGAACTCACATCATGTTCCATACTGAAAAAACTCTGCATGTTTATAAATATCACATTATATTGGTTGAGATGTTCTTTAAATGATTTTTCTTTTTCTATCTTATATCCCTGAAACAATTCTTCCGACTTGCATCCAAGGCTATAATAAGCAGCCACCATATTTGCAGCCATGGATTTCCCAAACCTGCGAGGTCTGCTGACGCAGATATACTTTTGTTCCGTCCGCAAAACTTCATTTGCATAAGCAATTAAACCTGTTTTGTCCACATAAATTTTTGAACGCAAAGCTTCATTAAAAGCTCCATTCCCCGGATTTAAATACGTTCCCATGACTACACCTCTCTTCTAAGCCGGAATCATTTACTGATTCCTCATGTTACTTATTATACTATCGAAAGGTGCAATTATCAACTTAACCACAAATTTTCCTTCTGCTGCTCTGAATTTTCAAGCAGTTCTGTTTTTCCTTGTTATACTTATCTCTCACACTGTCTTCATCGTGATCTCCAACCCCACCTGCACCTTCTGCACTCTCCCGAACATCTCAATCTCCAGATAAGCTTTCCGCTTATGCCTGTCTATCTTTCGGATCAGACCCTCTTTTCCCATCAGCGGACCGGACAGCACCTTGACCTGTGATCCTTCGATGATTCCCTCGGACATCTCCACCACCTGATCTTTCCCGCCAAAGCTCAGAAGGAACTCTGTTTCTTCTTCACGCAGCGGAATGACCTCGTCTCCGGTCCCAAGCAGCTTCGTCAGTCCGATGACCTGCTTTAACTGCATATACAGTTCTTCTATATTCTCTGTAATCATAAATACATATCCGGG
Source organism: uncultured Eubacterium sp. (assembly GCA_964564095.1). GTDB lineage: Bacteria > Bacillota > Clostridia > Lachnospirales > Lachnospiraceae > Brotonthovivens. The sequence continues at coordinate 838 of CAZLZX010000265.1, forward strand.
AAACAGCAGCTTTTGCCGTACGGTCCATTTCCCCCGTATGCATTTCTTTTCTTCATAATAAGGAACGAAACATCGTTCCAGCACCGCAGGAGACACATTCATACCGCACTGCCGGCAAATACTGTGTTCGCTTCCGGTGCAGACCTGCACTACGTACCACATGTAACCTCCCGCCTACACTTCAAACATTCCTCATTCCGCGCCCCGTTTTCCAACATCTGGTAAAAGGCATGGCTTCGCCACTCTGTCTTCACTCAGGCAGATTGATATTCCTGCTTTTTCAGCCCTTTATCTCATCCGTACCCTTGAAACGCGGCGGTGCGACGATTTCAAAAGTTTCGGAATCCTGTCGTCTTGATGGTCATTATCATTCCTTTATACTGTATGCGCATATGACATCCCATCTTTTATCTTTGCGGACAGAATGCCCGCCTCTCAGCGAGCACTTCCATCCACATAAAACAATCACTTAAAAATTCTTTTGTGTTTCCTGTCCGCAAACGGAAACACTCCCCTAAATGTTGTTTATGCCTGTTTTCTTCTGGTGGAAACTGTCATGCCCGCTGCTGCAAGTGCTGCAACTACGACTACTACAGCCATTACCGGCGCTTCCCCGGTTTTTGGAGAACGTCCGGCAGAGCCGTCTGTTGTACCTGTGCCAGTGCCGGAAGTCCCGTTTGCGGCTGTGTCGTTATCCACATAGATCGCCACAGGGGACAGGCTGCTGAACGTTACTGTAACAGTACCTTTTCCCAGTGCAGGCGATTCCTTCTGCCAACTGCCATTGATATAATGGAGCACGATCACTCTGCTGGATGTGGTCACACCCGGCACGTAGAATCTGATGGTAACAGGGAAGGTTACGCCTTCGCCCACTACTTTTACATCCATCACAGTTACTAGGCTCATGTTTTTCGCTTCATCAGCGCCGACTACTTCTGTCAGTGTTTCCGCCGGAGCGGCCTGAAGCGCTGCTGCAGCATCTGCTTCTGCCTGTGTAGGATAATCCTGTGATACGATGACTTCTCCATCCGGATAGTCCGGCATTTCTGCTTCTATACCCGTATCATCTGAGGATCCGCTCGGACTTGGCTCCGCGAAAACAGTCATGGACGCGCCAAGAACCAATACGCAGGCAAGCAGGATCGCTATTACTTTTTTCATGTCATTTTCCTCCTTTCCCAAATATTAAAAAATTTATATGAAATAAATTTTTTCTTACTCACTGTGCTGCCCATATTCGCAGCACGATTTTCCTGTATAAGCCCTGGCCGCCTTTTCAATGGACATCCAGAGCACATATATTTACTTAAAAACTTGCTTATAAAACTTTCAAAGCATTATTGCTCAGACATTTGCTTATAAAAGAACCAGACATCATGACTCAGACACCTGCTTATAAAAGAAACAGGCATCATGACTCAGGCACTTCCTCATAAAACATCTGTATCAGCAGATCCTGAAGCTCCTCTTCATCTATATAAAATTCCTCATAAATTTCCCCTTTTACGGGCTCTCCCGGAAGATACTGCACCTCATCCGTCAGATAATCATAGCCGGTCAGCGCGTTGAGCTGATCCGCATCCAGATCAGTGATAATGTATGTATCCAGATAAGGGGACAGGACATCATAAAGCTCCCTGCCGCCCGAGCTCTTCATCGATGAGATCATTGCGGTAATATAATCAACCTGTCTGTGCATGCGGTCTTCCACACTGTTAAATTCATCCATGTCACGATAGCGCACAAACTTTTGTGCCGTCTCTCCCATAAGATGCACGGTGCTGCCCTCGGAAAAAGAATCATCGATCCGTGAATAATCCTCCTTCATAGTCACATCCACGCCACCCAGAGCGTCATTGATTTCCGGAATTCCTGACATATCCATAGCAAAGTATCCGTCTATGGACAGGCCGTAAAGCATCTCACTTACCGTCTTCTTTACCGCCCAGCAGCTGCTTGACCCGCCGATATCATAGGCATACTGCAAAGCAAGCTGCCCCTCCGCCGACTTTAAATAATTGCCGGACAGGTCATAAATATCCAGCTCCGTCATCGCATTCCGGTTGATCTGGAGAATCTGCGCCTGCTTCGTTTCCTCATCCAGAGATAACAGCATGATACAGTCCGATTGTCCGGCCTCTCCCGGGACGGATTCAAGATCGATAGGTTCCGTTTTGTCCACACCCAAAAACAGGATGTTCGTCAAGTTCTCATTATATGTATATTTCTTTCCCTTCCACTCCAGCGTATTATCAACAGCCTGTGACTGGGACTGGTCCTGAAGCGACAGATCCGTAACGGAGGCTTCTTTCTTACTGCATCCACCAGCCAACGGAAGTATAAGCAGACATGCCGCTAAGATCAGAACTATTCTGTTGTTTGGCTTTTCAAATAGTCTTTTTTTCATCTGCTCATATTTTCCTCTGCCATTTTTATTTCCATACTTCCTTTCAAGAATGCTCCGGCATTCTTGCCGCGAGGCATGCATCGGCTCTGCCGATATCATTCCTTTGCATGCC
>CAZLZX010000266.1:0-3330 GCA_964564095.1 uncultured Eubacterium sp.
GTCCAGTTCCGTGCCAAACAGCCACTTTGCCTCCATCACCTCAAGCCCTTTATTGACCAGGGTTGCCGAATCAATGGTAATCTTTCTTCCCATGGACCAGTTTGGATGCTTCAGGGCATCCTCCACCTGTATATCCTGTAACTCCTCCCGCTTTCTTCCCCGGAAAGGACCTCCTGATGCTGTCAGAAGGATTTTGTCTATTTTATTTCCATTTTCTCCATTTAATGACTGAAATATCGCACTGTGCTCACTGTCAACCGGAAGGATGGAAACGTTTCTTTCTTTTGCCAGAGGCATGATCAGATGACCGGCCGTAACCAGTGTCTCCTTATTTGCCAATGCGATATGTTTTCCTGCCTCCATAGCAGCTATCGTAGGACGAATACCAAGCATTCCCACAATGGCTGTAACAAGCATCTCAGACTCATGCCAAACAGCAGTCTCCAAAAGTCCTTCCATACCTGACGCGATCCGCACCTGACAATCCTTCACTCTGCTTTTCAGTTCCTTTGCACGTTCTTCGCTCCAGACCGCCGCCAGGGAAGGCTTAAACTCCCGGATCTGCTGTTCCAGCAGATCAATATTATTGCCGGCAGCGATAGCTGTAACTTTAAGATCCCCCTGTTCCCGCACCACATCCAAAGTCTGTGTTCCGATAGAACCGGTAGAACCTAATATTGCTATTTTTTTCATAGATACCTTCCTCAACTACCCGATCAAATATACAGAAAGATAAAAGATTACCGGAGCGGTAAAGATCACACTGTCAAAGCGATCAAGGATACCGCCGTGTCCCGGAATCAGCTTTCCATAATCTTTGATATCATAATTTCTCTTAATGGCAGACGCCGCCAGATCTCCCACCATAGAAAGCAATGCGCCAGCGGCGCAGATCACTGCCATCATGGCAATATACCGATTGTCCACCCCCATATATCCTTTAAATATAAATCCGTAAATAATAGCCAGCAATGCTGCGCCGATCACACCGCCCACTGCTCCTTCTACAGATTTTTTCGGGCTTAACTTCGGCGTCATCTTATGCTTTCCAATCAGCATACCTACACAGTATGCACAAGTATCGCATCCCCAGGAACAAAGGAAAATCAGCCATACCAGATATCTTCCTCCCGGCAGAATACGCGTCTGATAAATACAGGACAGCATAACGGCTACATAAAATACGCCGAAAAACGCCGCAATGATCTGATTTGCATGATATTTCGGATAACAGAATACAAATGAACACATACACAAGATCAAAAGCGCCATTACAAATAACATATCCGGAATAAAATCAAATGCCAGATTCAGATAAAATACGACTGCCGCAATATAGCCAAAGGCTCCCGGCAGGGATTTTTCAATCTTAAATACCTTATATAATTCATATAAACCGATCAGTGAAATGATTCCTGATACGGTAAGCAGCAGATAGCCGCCATGAATAATAAAAATAAGCGCCAGTATCACTAAAATAACACCGCTTATCAGTCTCTGTTTAAACATAGTTCCTCCTAAATCAGTCCTCTTTGATCGCGCCATATCTACGGTCACGGCTGGTATATGCGCGAATAGCCTCCAGCAGATCCTCGCGTTTAAAATCAGGCCATGGGACCTTTGTAAAATAAAACTCACTGTACGCATGCTGCCACAGCAGATAATTGCTGAGGCGTTCCTCTCCGCTTGTGCGGATCATCAGATCCGGGTCCGGAATATCTGCCGTGTCAAGATAGGATGCATACAATGCTTCATCCAGCTCTTCGATCGAAAACTTTTCCTCTTTATAATCCGCCAGCATTTTTTTCATGCCCCGAAGCATCTCATCTCTGCTTCCGTAATTGATAGCGATCTGAAACTGCAATCCGGTATTTTCTTTCGTCAGATCCTCCAGCGCCACAATCGCCTCCCGAATGTCATCGGGCAGTCCCTCCTGATCGCCGATAATACGCATACGCATATTATTCTTCATCGCTTTTTTTCCAATCGTCCGCAAATAATGGAACAACAGCTTCATCAATGCCGCCACTTCACTGGAAGGGCGATTCCAGTTCTCTGTTGAAAATGCGTAGACCGTCAAATATTTGATACCGATATCATCTGCATCCATACAGATCTGCTCTATATTTTTCGCACCCATGGTATGCCCATAGGTCCTTGGCATGCCTTTGCTTTTTGCCCATCTGCCATTTCCATCCAGAATAATAGAAACATGCGTAGGGATCTTTAAGCCTTCTATCTGTGCCATAGAATATCTCCTTCAATTTATCTGGCTAAAATGCCTGTTCTTCTCTCATACCTGATATGTAATGCCTAAAAGCTTTCCTGCCACATATCAAGTGAAAAGAGGACATATAGCGCCCTGGCACATGTCCCCCTGAAATCTTCAATTATACTGTCATGATTTCCTTTGTCTTTTCAGCTACTGCTTTGTCAATCTCTGCGATATACTTGTCTGTTACTTTCTGTACCTTGTTCTCCAAGTCTTTGATCTCATCTTCTGATATATCTCCGCCCTTACCAAGCTTTTTCAGACTGTCATTCGCATCGCGGCGAATATTGCGGACAGCTACTTTTGCATTTTCGCCTTTTTTCTTCACATCCCTGGAAAGTTCTTTACGTCTCTCCTCTGTCAGTTCCGGAAATACCAGACGGATACATTTTCCATCGTTGGTAGGATTGATGCCAAGATCAGATACCAGGATCGCTTTCTCGATTACTTTTACCATAGATGCCTCCCATGGCTGGATCTGAATCATTCTCGCTTCCGGTACAGAAACATTTGCAACGGACTGGATCGGTGTCGGCGTGCCGTAATAATCAACTCTGATCTGGTCAAGCACATGCGGATTTGCACGGCCTGCACGAATGGGACCGAACTCGTCTAACAGATTATTATAGGATTTTTGCATTTTGTCTTCATATGGCTGAATTCTTTCACTCATGTTGAAACCCTCCGAATATATTTTTATTTTGGAAAAAGTCGCGCCTCAATGTGTATTCTTATGGACCTTTTCATTTACTAAACGGTTACTTTTGTACCGTTGATCTCGCCTCTCATTGCTTTTACAATGCTATTTTCTTCATTCAATCCGAACACCAGCATCGGCATTTGATTCTCTTTACAAAGAATAGATGCCGTCATATCTACGACTGCAAGCTGTTCATCGATGACTTCCTGAATGGATACTTCGTCGTATTTTACAGCATTCGGATTTGTCTTCGGATCGCTGTCATAAACACCGTCAATCGCTTTTGCAAGAAGGATACATTCTGCCTCGATCTCTATGGCCCGAAGAACGGCAGCCGTATCTGTGGAAAAATACGGAT
>CAZLZX010000267.1:0-3292 GCA_964564095.1 uncultured Eubacterium sp.
ATGATATGCTGGAATCCGTGGGTATTGATAAGGACAAGCTCTGTACCTATTGTTGGAACGGAAAAGAATAAGGGTTTCTCTATTTTTAAGGTGCAAATAAAGCGTATCTGTGATCAGCAGAATAAAGCCGGGAAAACGTTTACATCGGGTTCTCGGCTCTTGCTTTATGGTATTTATAAAAACAAATGAGCGTTTGGGAAAGCATGTAATTTACAAAGACACAGATGACAGAAACGCAGACTGGGAGCCGCTAAATCAGTTGTTTGTAAAATTAGCAGGGAGCTAAAGGAAGATTATGCAGAATATTTTACTTGTAATAGATATGCAAAATGATTTTATCTCCGGTGTATTGGGAACGCCGGAAGCGTTGGAAATCCTGCCCAGGGTAGAAAAAAGAATCCGGGATTTCAACGGACGGATAATCTTTACCAGAGACACTCATGATCAGAATTATATGGATACGCAGGAGGGAAAAAATCTTCCGGTGCCTCATTGTATCAAAGGCACAGATGGCTGGCAGATTCATATGAAATTACAAAAATATTGTAAGGAAGAGCCGGTAGATAAGATAACATTTGGCGCATCCGGACTTGTAAAACTCCTGCAGAAAGCAGATCGGGAAGAGAAAATCGAATGTATTACATTGATCGGACTTTGTACTGATATTTGCGTAATATCCAATGCGATATTGTTAAAGGCATTTTTCCCGGAAGTCAAACTGGTGGTAGATGCTTCCTGCTGTGCGGGAGTAACACCGGAGAGCCATCAGACCGCACTGGAGGCTATGCGGGCATGTCAGATACAGATTGATACTGAAAAAGAGTGAACACGCCGTCAACAGCCTGCTGCTGAGTAAACATAAATATGTCGGTTATAAATTGGGAATGAAACAGGAGGATTATCAACATGTTTTTCATGATGGGGATTTCAAATGGCGAAAAGAAACTTGATTTTACCCAGACAATTATCTGCAGCATATGTGGGGCCTATGGTCGTTATGAGGTCATTATGTCCTATATGTATTTGAGTCTGTTTTTTATTCCGGTGTTTCGCTGGAACAAGCATTTTTATGTGAGAACGACCTGCTGCAATACGGTGTATGAGTTAAACCCGGAGATTGGAAAGAGAATTGCCCGGGGAGAAAAAATAGAGATTCAGGAGTCTGATTTACAAATGGTTTCCGGACGAGGGCGCAGAATCCGTCGATGCAGCAGATGTGGATTTACAACAGAAGAAAATTTTTCGTATTGTCCGCATTGTTCTAATCCTATGGAGTAATTTTTGATTATGGAAGATATTAAGGGATTTTTTAGAACAAGAAAAAAAGTAAACTTGGTTATCATCGCAATCAACATTATTGTTTTTCTGGTGTTGACGATAATAGGAAATACCAATGACGGTCTGTTCATGCTGCAACATGGGGCTGCCTATACACCATACATATTAGGCGGCGAATACTACCGGTTATTTACCAGTATGTTTCTGCATTTTGGGTTTTATCATATTGCATACAATATGCTCTGCCTGATATTTCTTGGAGATGTGCTGGAAACAGAAGTAGGGCCGGTGCGTTATCTTATTATTTATATTTTGGGAGGTCTGGCAGGGAATCTTTTTTCGATGGCGATGGAGTTTCGAACCGGTGTATTTCATGTATCGGCAGGTGCATCAGGAGCCATTTTTGCTGTGGTAGGCGCAATCCTTTATATTGTACTTCGGAATAAAGGTCAGTTGGGAACGATCACTATTCGGCGCTTGTTGTTAATGATCGTGGTTACGCTTGGTCAGGGCTTTGTGAATGTGGGCACAGATAATGCGGCACATGTGGGAGGACTGATTGCCGGTTTTGTGCTGGCAGTACTTGTTTACTGGAAGAAATCAGATAAAAATATATAGATATTTGGTAAAAAGAATTTGCCGCTGTAGTGAAACCAAATGATAAAAATGCACACTTATATAGTAAGAGTCAAGACGACTTGGAAACAAATCCGGGATCATGGGGCAAAAAGGTCATGATTTTTGGGAAACATATAAGGCTGGCAGGAGGTTTGGTAAAATGAAAAGAGCGATAGTTATGATCACAGTATTGGCAGCGGCAATGGCAATGGCGGCTTGCAGTAAATCTGACTCGAACGATGGAAATACAGCGGTGGAAAATGGCGTTGATGAATCCGTCGTGGAGGAAGAAACCGTAGAAGAAGACCAGGATACGCAAGGCTTTATTCCACTTTCTTATAGCTGTGAAATGGGCAGCATTAGTCTTGAGATTCCAAAAGATTGGGAATATCAGATTCATGAGTATAGTGAAGTAAATAAGCAATTTTCTATTGAAATTCATCCCGAATCGGAAACAGAGGGAACGCTTACATTTGCCTGCATGGAACATTTTGGCGTGTGCGGAACCGGATTAGAGGAAAGGGAATATTCCCAAAATGGTATGTCTGCCAGAGTGGGGATCTATGATAACCACTCTTACTGGGATTTTATGGTTTTTACCGATAGTCAGGAAGGATACGTAATTTTAAATAGTGCGGGCTCTAGCTGGTGGGATATGTACGAGGACCAGGTAGAACAGATTTTGAGTACGGTGTCCTTTGGGAATATACAGGAAAGTGAGGTGGGTTTGGATTATGAAGATAAAAAAATAGAAAATTAAAAGAAACTTTTTCATGGAGAAAAAATATGATTATCAGTGAACGTATTTTTAAAATGTTAGAAGAAAAAGAAATATCCCAAAAAGAATTTTCTGAGAGAACCGGAATTGCACAGAGCACCATCAGTGATTGGAAGCGGAAAAAGACAAATCCGGCCGCCGATAAGATCATGATCATCTGTGATGTATTAGGGATTACGCCCCACGAGTTGCTGACAGGCACCAAGGGAGGCGGCAAGCGTCAGGTTGACTATATGATTGTGGATAAAGAGTCCAATGATTATCTGGTGCTGGAACAATTTCATTCTTTATCCGCTATGGATAAAGGAAGATTTTTGGGTTATTTAAAAGCGATGTCTGAACGAAAACCAGAATGATTTTTGGTTATATCTTGACAATAGATTTTTTTAACATTAAAATACGTATATACGGATAATAAACGTAAAAACGTCACTGATATAATAAGCGCGGTTGAGAAGCTGATACAATCAGTTCATAAATAGAATAAGGCAAATTTTATAATCGGGTTGTCTTGTGAGTGTAACATTAGTGGGCAGATCGGTACACTGGAAGGGGTTTGAGGTGGAAAGTTTGAAACAAATGAGTAGAGGGCAGCCAAGAAACAAAGGGCATAACAAA
>CAZLZX010000268.1:0-3292 GCA_964564095.1 uncultured Eubacterium sp.
ATTTTAACTGATTCTTTCCATGCTTTTTGTTATTTTTTTGTCATAACTGCACAAAAAAAATATTGTTTTTTTATAGATACAATATTTATAAATTTTACATAAAATTTTTTCAGGGGAGCGATTTTTGCAAAAACGATATATTACTCCCCTGTTTTTTATCTGTTCAGCGCCGTATGGCATCCTCGATCAAGTCCGTTTATGATCATTGATACCGTTCCCCGGCACATTTCCTTTACCGTACGGTCCGCACTGCTGCCAATACTTTTTCCCTGTCCTTTCTGCCGTCTGTTTCCACACCGCTGCTCACATCCACTGCCCATGGCCGCAGCCGTTCCACAGCCTCCGGCAGATTGTCAGGATTCAAACCTCCTGCCAGAAAATACGGACGTTCAACATCCCTGAGCAGCGCCCAGTCAAAGCTCTGACCGGTGCCGCCAGAGCCATTGTCCAGCAAAATATGATCCGCGCTGCTTTCCTGCGCCCTTTTCACAGACGCCTCATCCATAACAGAAAATGCCTTTATTACCGTAATATCCCTGTCGGCGCCTGCTTTTAACTCCCGGATATACAAATCATCTTCCTTTCCGTGAAGCTGCACATGGGTAAACAGTCCTTCCCTGATCCCATATATAATATTCTCTATGGGTTCATTGACAAACACCCCTACCGGAATAATACCGGAATCCAGATTTTTTTCCAATTCCTTTACCTGTTCCAAAGATACGTTCCGAATGCTTTTTGGTACATGGATGATAAAACCGCAAAAATCCGGTTTTGCTTCATTGACATATTCAATATCACAGGTTCTTGAAAGACCGCAGATTTTAATTCTCGTATGTTCTTTTTTCCCTGACATGCATCATTACCTTCAGTCTATATTCCCTTTCAGCCGTTCCAACATCTCCCGTTTATTCTCTGCCCGCATAAATGTCTCTCCGATCAACACCGCATCCGTTCCATTTTCTCTTAAAAGCTTCACGTCCTCCGGTGTACGGATACCGCTCTCCGCCACAAATACGATATCATCCGGCACCATCTTTCTCAGATTCAGACAATTATCAAATTTCACATCAAAGTTTTTCAGATTGCGATTATTGACGCCTACGATCCTGGCCCCGGATTTTAAAGCCCGCTCAATCTCTTCCTCCGTATGAGCTTCCACCAATGCTGATAACTTTAATTCATCTGCCAGCTCTCCGTATGCCTTTAACTGTACATCATCAAGGATAGAACAGATCAAAAGAACCGCAGATGCATTCATGGCGCCGGCCTGGTAAACCATATATTCATCAATCGTAAAATCCTTACGCAATACCGGAATCGACACATTCTGCACGATCTCTCTTAAGTATTCGTCCTTTCCCAAAAACCAGAAGGGCTCTGTCAGACAGGAAATGCAAGATGCTCCGGCCGCATCATATTCTTTTGCAATGTCCAGATACGGAAACTGTTCCGCAATGATCCCTTTCGAGGGAGATGCCTTCTTTACCTCACAGATAAAAGAAATTTCCGGCTGCTTTAATGCCCTTTCAAACCGAAATGCTTCTCTTCCCTTTGCCTCATACTCCGCATCTCTCCGAACAGCTTCCACAGAAATCTGTTTCTTTTCCTCTGCGATTCGTTCCACTGTCCGGGAGGCTATGGTTTCTAATATATTCATATTTGACTCCTTTATGTTCTATACGTTATCTGCTGTCTGATGCATTCCAAAGCATCATTCCATGCTTTCTCAGCATCATCTACATGCCTCTCAGCATCATCTACATGCCTTTCTCAGCATTATCTACATGCCTTTCTCAGCATTCTTTTAAAAGCGATTACTCTCTGATATATATTCTTCCAATTTTGCTACCGCCCTGCCGCTGTCGATCAACTGCTCTGCCAAACGCACACCAGCCTCTAATGTATCTGCTTTCTCTGCGATATAAAGTGCGGCCCCTGCATTCAGACACACTGCCTGACGCTTCGGTCCCTGCTCATTTCCGCTTAAAATATCCCTTGTGATCCGGGCATTTTCCTGAGGCGTACCGCCCACCAGGTCTTCCTTTTTACATCTTGTATAACCAAACTGTTCCGGTGTGATCTCATAGGACTCAAAGCTTCCGTCTCTGATCTCACAAACTGCTGTGGGAGCGCTCATGGAAATTTCATCTAATTTGTCCTGCCCATACACGACCATACCGCGCTTAACGCCGAGATTGGACAATACCTTTGCCAGCGGCTCCACAAGAGCTTCCTCATACACGCCCATCACTTCCAGAGATGCGCCTGCCGGATTTGCCAGCGGCCCCAAAATATTAAATACGGTGCGGATCCCCAGTTCTTTGCGGACCGGTCCCACATATTTCATCGCCGCATAATATTTCTGCGCAAACAGGAAACAAAAGCCCACCGTCTCCAATAGTTTTGTACTCTCTTCAGACTCAAGTGTAATATTGGCTCCCAGCGCCTCCAACACATCTGCCGCACCGGATTTGGAGGAAGCAGCCCGGTTGCCGTGTTTTGCCACCGGAACACCACCTGCCGCAATAACCAATGAGGACGTGGTGGAAATATTGAACGTATTAGCTCCATCCCCGCCGGTTCCCACGATCTCCAGCACCTCCATGCTATGCTCCAGTCTGGTGCCATGAGTACGCATGCCGACCGCAGACGCGGTAATCTCATCAATGGTCTCCCCTTTCATGGCAAGAGCTGTCAGGTAAGCCGACATCTGTACCGGAGATGCCTTCCCCTCCATGATCTCATTCAAAACCTGCTCCGCTTCTTCATAGGTCAAATCCTGTTTATTTGTTAATTTTATAATCGCTTCTTTAATCATGATAAACTCCATTCTTTCTGCTTATCTCCATATTCCTCATATAATATATGGAAACAAAAACTGCCCACTATTGCTAACGATCGCTTTCCGGCATTAACATTGCTTCAGGAAATTCTCGATCATCTGTCTTCCCTCCGGTGTCATAACAGATTCCGGATGGAACTGAATACCGTAAACCTTTTTTTCGGTATCCTCTACTGCCATCACTTCTCCATCCTCTGTCCATGCCGTTACCTTCAATTCATCCGGCAATGTATCCCTGATCGCAGCCAGAGAATGATAACGCGCCACCTGAATCGGATTCTCAATTCCCTGAAAAATCCGGCTGTCAGGCGCTGTCTCCACCAGAGAAGTTTTCCCATGCATCAATGTTTTTGCATAGGAAACGGTTCCGCCGTATACCGTGCAGATGGTCTGATGACCCAGGCACACGCCAAGGATCGGTATCCTTCCCGCAAAAGCCTTTACAAT
>CAZLZX010000269.1:0-3258 GCA_964564095.1 uncultured Eubacterium sp.
ATTCTGATACCTCTTTAAGCGGAAGCGTCTATCAGACGCCGAAATTTTATTTGAAAGATGACGGAGACTATTTGACAGTGTATGTGGCGGCTACCGATGAGGTCTATTTTGAAACGGACTTAAAGACATCGGATCTTCCTTTGGAATTACAGGAAGATACTGTTTCCGGAATCCCTTTTTATGATCTTGAGGATTTGTATCATTTCCTTGAAAATTATTCCAGCTAATGGTACAATAAAATCCGTATAAAAAAGGTTGCTGGAGATGGAAAAATGAAGAGTTCAAAAGAGAAAAAAACAGGAATCGGTGCGGGAAGTGTTATTGCCATATCTATCATATATATTTTACTTGGACTGGCTATGCTTTTCGTTCCAAAAATCAAGGAAGTTTATATTGTTTATGTGATATGTGCAGCCCTTATCGTCGTGGGAATTTTAATGATCGTCCGTTATTTTATGAACGGTTCTTTTAAGGATATCAGAGAATTTGGATTTTCGGGCGGGGTGCTTGCAATTGTGGCGGGTTTCTGCGTTATGATCCGTTCAGCATCAGTTGCCCAGGCTTTTGGGCTTTTCCTTGGAATTTGTATTTTGCTTACCGCAGTGTTGAAGCTGCAAAATGCAGTGGATTTAAATTCTATGGAAAACAGATCCTGGCTGATATTTCTTATTATAGCGCTGGCATTTATAGTCGCTGCAGTCTGGATCATTATAGATCCCTTTAACTGGAATAAAAATAGTTTTGACTATATTTATTATATTTTAGTGGCGGATGGCGCTGTGGGATTGTTCAGTACCATTTATATGACATTTGCGATTCGGATGTATCAGAAATGGGTAGCCCAGGGAAAACCTGAGAGAAAGAGTCCGAATCAGGAAAAAGTTTCAGAGGAAACGTCAGAACCGGAGTCATCCGGAATAGAGGAGCCGGTGGGTAATCAGGAACCGCTTCCTATTGAAGAGAAAGGCCGCAAAAGATTGGGCAGAAAGTCAAAGGAAGATGAGATACCGGAGGTCGTGATCGAGGATATGGACAATGATTTCCCGGAAGAGGAGGACTTACTGAAAGCTGTTTTTTCGGAGTCAGATGATCAGGAGCAGTAAAGGATACAAAATATGAAATCAAAGCTGACAGACGTTATTGTGATTGGCGGCGGTGCTGCCGGAATGATGGCGGCGATTACGGCTGCGAGAAATGGCTGCCGCGTTACGATTTTAGAACATAAAGAGCTACCGGGGAAAAAGATACTGGCAACGGGTAACGGAAGATGTAATTTTACAAATACAGTGCAGGGGTTGGAGTGCTATAGAGGCGATACCCCTGCCTTTGTATTGCCTAGCCTGAAGCTTTTTGATGCCAAGGCTTCCATTGACTTTTTTAAGGAACTGGGAGTGTGGACAAAAATAAAGGATGGATATTGCTATCCGCGGACGATGCAGGCGTCTGCCATAAGGGATGCCCTGCTGAGAGAATTGCAGCGGCTGGGAGTAACTATTTGTAATGATATTGGCATCCGCAAGGTAAGCAAGGAAAAAGATATATTTCGGATAGAAAGCAAAAGCGGAGATTATTTGGCAAAAACGTGTATTTTGGCTACCGGAGGAAATGCTTTGCCTAAATCGGGAAGCGATGGAAGCGGATATCTGTATGCAAAGCAGATGGGGCATCATCTTGTGGATATAGTACCGGCGCTGGTGCCGTTAATATCCGATGCCAAATGGCTCAAGGAGGTAAAAGGTGTCCGAACAGAGGGAAGGATCACACTTGATATTGATGGCAGGGAGGCTGCCTCAGACTGTGGGGAATTGCAGTTGACAGATTATGGAATATCGGGGATCCCTACCTTTCAGGTCAGCCGCTTTGCCGGGAAAGCGTTGCGGAAGGGACAGAAGGTTTCTGTCCGGCTTGATTTTCTTCCGGAGATTTCTGCGGAGGAATTGTATCAATGGCTTTTGGCAGAGGTTTTAAAGAAGCCTTACGTTTCTGGAACAGAATTATTGAGTGGTCTGATAAATCAAAAGCTGGCTGCGATCATTGCCAGAGAAAGCAATATGCCGGATCATGGATGGAAGCGGATCACGCACAGTGAGACAGAGCAGACGATTCGCCGTGTGGCAGAACGATTGAAAGGAACGGAGCTTGGCATTACCGGAACAGGAAGCTTTCATCAGGCGCAGGTTACAGCCGGTGGAATCTGTGTGGATGAGGTCAATGCGGATACGATGGAATCCTGTTTGGAAAAAGGATTATTTTTCGCCGGAGAGATCTTGGATGTGGATGGCATCTGCGGCGGTTACAATTTGCAGTGGGCATGGTCTTCCGGGTATTGTGCCGGATTACATGCAGCGCAGTTATTATAGTTGGTAAAATATATGGATCAGAGAATACGTATTTCACAGTTAAAGATAACACTTTGTCATTCTGAATGCGATGTGGTAAAAAAAGCCTGCAAAAAGCTCAGGATCAAACCGAAGGATGTGACAGAGTATGAAATTATAAAAAAATCTGTAGATGCCAGAAAAAAGGAGCAGATACAGTACATATATACGATAGATTTGTTGGTGCCCGCCCATATAAAAGTTTTTTTAAAGGATAAAGACTGTATGGCGGTGCAAAAGAAGACATACCAGTTCCCCACACAGGGAGAGAGACCGCTTATCCATCGGCCTGTTATCATTGGAACAGGACCGGCGGGACTTTTTTGCGCCTATCTTCTGGCATTGAAAGGATATTGCCCGGTTGTATTGGAGCGAGGCAGACGGGTAGAAGAACGTATCCGGGATGTGGAGATTTTCTGGGAAACCGGAAAGCTTAACACAGAATCGAATGTACAGTTCGGAGAAGGCGGCGCCGGAACCTTTTCAGACGGAAAACTGAATACGGCAGTTAAGGACAAATATGGAAGAAACAGACTGGTGCTGGAGACTTTTGTAAAGTTTGGTGCTCCGAAAGATATTTTATATATCAATAAACCTCATATTGGTACGGATATTTTATGTGATGTGATCCGAAATATGCGAGAGGAAATCATCGCTCTTGGCGGGGAATTTTTGTTTGAATCCTGCGTGACGGATTTTAAGATCATTGATGGAAAATTATTGGGAATCACGATAAATAACAATGAAGAAATAGACTGTGAAACAGTAGTTCTTGCCTGCGGACACAGTGCAAGAGATACGTTTCAAACACTTTTTGAAAAACAGGTCCCTATGGAGGCAAAGGCTTTTGCGGTAGGATTTCGCGTGGAGCATCCGCAGC
>CAZLZX010000270.1:0-3207 GCA_964564095.1 uncultured Eubacterium sp.
GCCAACGACGGATCTTATTGGCAGCCTTTTTTTCATCCAATTTAACCACACAATATTTCATTGCCACCGGAATGATTTCATATACGCCAAGCTCTACAGCCTTTTCAATCACGGTTTCCATACGGTCGCCCTTTGGCAGCGCCTGAAACAAATAGATCTTAGAGGGCAGCTCTGTCCGAACTGCTTCTTCGTCCAAAAGATCAGCCTGTACAAAATCATCTCCTATTTCCGCAATAGCACAGAAATAGTCTTTGCCTCCGCTGCTGATCCGTATCTTTTCGCCCGCTTTCATCCGAAGTACATTTTTAATATGATTCACATCGGAACCAGTGATCGTCACATATTCTTTTCCAATCTGGCTGTCGTCCACAAAAAACTGATGCATACTGTTCCCTTCTATAATTATCACTCTATCTATACAGTTTCATCTATATCTGGCTGCATATTTCCATTCATATAAACACTTAATATACGAAAATGTTTCTCATTTTTCAAGTATTTTCTCATAAAAAATCTAATTTAATATAGCATTTCATAAGTTATCTTCACAAAATGCCCTATCCGTTTTTCCGTGCTGTAATACTTACCCACTCTCCCTGATGCGTGATTTCCAGCGCCTCCATTCCTGCTGCCTCGATCGCTTCCTTTACCTCATTCTCTTTGAAATCTATGATTCCGGAGGTAATAAATACCCCCTGTTTTTTCAGCCGGGCCGGAATGACCGGAGCCATAGGGATAATAACATCTGCAAGAATATTTGCTACTACAATATCATATTTTTCAGTTCCAACCTTTTCCTGAAGCATCAGATCATCGATCAGATTTCCCACATAAAAATCTCCCTGCTCTTTTCCAAGATGATTGATTTCAAAATTTTCATAAGTGGATGTAATACAATCATCATCAATATCCGTACCTGTCAGATGACCGGCTCCAAGCTTTAAGCTGACGATGGATAAAATACCGCTGCCGCATCCTACATCCAACACTTCATCTCCGTCTTTCATGTATTTGCGAAGCTGACGGATGCAGAGCTGTGTCGTTTCATGCTTACCGGTGCCAAAAGAAATACCCGGATCGATTTCAATCAAAACCTTATCTTCATCCGCTGCTGTTACCTCTTCCCAGGTAGGTTTGATCAAAATATCATCAATCGTAAAAGCGTGGAAAAACTCCTTCCAATTATTGATCCAATCCACATCCTCCGTCTGACTTTCTATGATCGTTCCTTTGCCGACCTCTACAAACAGCCTCAACTCTTCTAATCCTTCTTTTACCCGGGCAAGAATCGGTTCATTATCGATCTCCGTATCCAGATAAAAGCTTACTTTTCCAATCCCTTCATCCGGCGGCAGCTCCGGCAGGAAGTCAATGAACATCTTCGCCGTGTCAGCCTGAGAAAGCTGAATGTTGTCCTCGATCTCAACCCCTTCGATACCAAGATCAGAAAGCATACTGCTGACAAAATCTTCTGCCGCTGTGGTTGTCTCTATCGTGTATTTATTCCATTTCATATCATATATCCTGTCCTTTCCGTATGATATTTAAAAATCTGTTTTTGAATCATTTTAAAAACTATTCAAGATTCCCTTTAAGCCCTCTTCCTTAAATATCTGTTTATAATAGGATATCTCATCCGTAATCAGCCCATCAATGACCTTCATTCCCAAAAGCTCTACCGGCGCCTGGTCATCCGTCAGCAGATAGTCTCCGCTTTCATAAGGTTCCATTGTATCATTGACAAACCGCATCATATCGTTCAGATCATTGTCAGCGATACCGGACATATTTTTATCCATCTGTTCTTTCAAAGATATATTATTTGCCGCAAACAATTCTCTATTGGTACTTCCCATAACATCTACGGTATACACATCCTCAAACACACTGGATATGGTATCCGCCAAATATTCGTTAATATTTCCCTTTTCTTCGGTATACATATTCATATTGACCACCATAATGCCGTCATCCGTCAAATGATCTCTCACCATAGAAAAAAACTCCGACGACGACATCTGGAAAGGTATCGTAATATCCTGATATGCATCCACCATGATCACATCGTATTTTTTATCAACCGCATTCAGATATGCCCGTCCATCATAGGTAGTAACCGGGATATTTTCCGGCAGTTCAAAATATTCATGTGCCAGATCCGTAATCTTATCATCAATCTCCACGCCTTCTATAGAAGCATTCGGAAAATACTTCTGACACTGGCTGGCAAAAGTTCCTGTCCCCATTCCCAGAATCAGCACATTGGGATTTTCCTTTTCCTGCAAATCAGCCATAACCAGAGATGCCAATGCATAATCATAATACATTCCCGTCAATGAGTCATCCTTTTTTAAAATGGACTGTACGCCAAACAACACATTGGTAGATAAGATCACACTGTCATCCGTATCCTTAACCTGCAGATAATTGTATACGGATTCTCCTTCATATACCAGACTTTTCTCCCAAAATGCAAAACTGTTAAAAAATGTTCCAATGATGCTGCATGCCAAAAACAGCGCTACGCTGACAATACACCCAACCACTTTTGCCCGGGTACTGATAAAATAAATCAGCGCCAGAACCAACAGAATGCCGGAGAAAATGAAAAAGGTTACGGAGGTTCCCACTGCCGGTATCGTTACAAAAGTGGGCAAAAACGTACCGATAATACTGCCAATCGTATTAAAAGCCCCCAGTGTGCCCACCGTCTTACCATTGTTCTCCAGATTATCCACCGTATATTTAACCAGTGACGGTGTTACCGTTCCCAGCAGAAACAGAGGAAATACAAATATGATCATACAGGCAAGAAATGCTGCCCAGATCAGAAAATTTGTATTAATGGTCACGACCAGCACGCCGGAAATACCGAGAATCACATATTTCCCCAGCGCCGGTATCGCCGCTATCCATACGGACGCTACCAGCATACGTACATACAGCTTGTCCGGATTCGGATTTTTATCCGCAGTACGGCCGCCCCAGATATTTCCCAATGCCATGGCGATCATGATCGTTCCGATAATAATGGTCCACACGATCTGGGAAGAGCTGAAATACGGCGCCAGCAATCTGCTTGCGCCCAACTCTACCGCCATAACAGCCATGCCCGCAAAAAATTCTGTCAAATATAAATAATATTTGTTTTTTAATATACTTTTCTCTTTCATTCTGACTCCTGTTTACACAAATTAAGTCTTTTCA
>CAZLZX010000271.1:0-3206 GCA_964564095.1 uncultured Eubacterium sp.
ACCGTCGTTGTAATGGGAGTTGCCATTGAAATCAATATGAAACCAGTCCTTGTACGGGGAATCCCATCTTTTTTCCAGCACATCCTGAAACGCCCAGAACCCACGGCCCACATGATTGAATACGCCGTCCAGTACAATGCGGATTTCCGCAGCATGGAGGTTTTCACACACCTGGCGGAAGTCCTCGTTTGTGCCAAGTCTTGTGTCTACTTTCTGATAATCACGGGTATTGTATCCGTGTGTGTCCGATTCAAACAACGGCGAAAAATAAATTGCTGAAAATCCCATATTTTTAATATGGGGAATCCAGTCATTGATCTTTAAAATCCTGCTTTGGGGCTGACCGTCATTTTCAAAGGGAGCGCCGCAGAATCCTAATGGGTAAATCTGGTAAAATACACTTTCATAAGCCCACATATTACTCTGTCTCCATTTCCGTTTCTATCAAAGAAGTACAATGAGGACATCTGGTAGCGGCAATATTGATCTCTGACTGGCAGAATGGACAGTTTTTGGTAGTTGGCGCCGGTTCTTCCACTTTCTTTTTCGGTGTGCGAAGCTTGTTGATGACTTTTACCAACAGGAATACTACCAGTGCCATAATGATGAAATTAATCACATTAGAGATAAAGGAACCGTATTTAAATACGCTGGCTCCTACTGCCTCTGCCTCTGCAAGCGTTGCATAATGGTTTCCGTCCAATGCGATGAACAGGTTGGAAAAATCAATGTTGCCGGTAATGATACCAAGCAGAGGGTTGATGATGTCATTTACCAGAGAATTTACGATTGTCGTAAAAGCACCGCCGATGATGATACCTATTGCCAGATCGATCATGTTGCCGCGCATGGCAAATTCCTTGAATTCTTCAATAAATTTCTTCATAACTTGTCTCCTTTGTATTTTTTATTCTGTTGTGAGAAAAGCTTTTACAGAAACATATCTGTTTCAGAAGCCGTTACTATTTTAACATAGGATGGGGATTTTGAACACTATAGGATTGCGAAAATAAATGGATATATTTAAAAAGGATTTCAGAATCTTGCATTATATATGATAGAGTCAGTGACATTTATTCCCAAGTGTGCTATGATAAAAAAACTGTGAGTGACATACTTGTGAATCATCTGGTAAAAGGATGATGGGTGTGATATGTAAGATTGGCAAATCTGAAAAGGAGGAAGAGAAGATGACAATTGTTTCGACGATGTGTAAGCTGTTGTTTGCAATGATCATAGGATTTGTGCTATTTAAAAAGGGTATCTTGACAACGGATGCCAATAAAAAAATGTCCAGTATGATCGTACAGGTTACTTGTCCCTGTATCATATTGAACAGTATTTCAACGGTGTCACATGACAATCCGCAAATGGTTTTGAAATTGTTTTTGGCGGGAGTGGTAATATATTTGATCTTCCCCTTACTTGCAAAGCTTATTACAAAACTGCTTCGTGTACCGCCGCATTTGCGGGGGACATATATGTGTATGTTTATTTTTTCCAATAACTCGTTTATGGGATACCCGGTGGTGCAGGCATTGTTTGGGGACAGTGCGATCTTTTATATCACGATATTTAACATGCCGTTTAATATTCTGTTCTTTTCCTTGGCGTTGAATCTGTTTAAAAAGGATGCCGAGATCGAGTCCGGGCATTATGAAAAGGAAAAGATCGATCCGAAGAGTCTTATCAATATGGGCATTGTAGCCTCCGTGGCGGCTTTGGTCATTTACTTTGCCAATATCCAGCTTCCGGATTTATTTTATACTTGCGTAGGGTTTATAGGCGGAATTACAACACCGCTTTCTATGATCATCATTGGAAGCTCTTTGGCTGCGGTATCCTTCAAAGAAATTAAGGGAGAGAAGGGCATCTGGCCTATGCTGCCTATTCGTCTGGGAGTCATGCCTCTGATTGTTTGGGGATACATGCATTTGATCACAAATGATCCGATATTGATCGGTATTTGTACCGTAGGGGCCGGTATGCCTGTGGCATCACTGGTGGCAATGGGATCTGCCCCATATGAACGGCAGAATAAGTGTGCGTCTATTGGCGTGGCGGTATCGACAATATTTTCTCTTGTCACGATACCGGTCATGGCGGTATTGCTGGGGGCTGCATAAGAAATAAGTGAGGTGTGCATATGCAGATCAGTGTTGGGAAAAATCAAAAGGAAATTAAGTCACATGGCGATTATGAGTTTCCGGTCAATGTCAGTGTGGAGAAAATACAGTCCTATGAGCAGGGGCTGTTCCTGTGGCATTGGCATCCGGAGATCGAGCTGACCTGGATCATGTCGGGGGAGATCGAATACCGTGTAAATGACGCTGTGTATATATTGAAAGAGGGAGATTGCCTGTTTGGCAACTGCAATACTCTGCATGCGGGATTTCGTATAGATGAAAAAGAGTGTACCTATTTGTCTGTCACATTTCATCCCCGGTTTTTATATGGATATGAGGGAAGCAGGATGCAAAACAAATATACCGGTTTTGTGACGGAAAATGAGGCGTGGCATTCTCTGAAACTGACGGAAGATTTGGAAGGGACACTGGAAATTCGGAATGCTATGAGGGAGATTTATGAGTTATCTCAAAATCCGCCAAAAGATTATGAGCTGCAGGTGCATATTTTATTGTTGAAAATATGGCAGAAATTGTATCTGTATTTTGAGGCGCAGCCGAAACAGGAGACCGGATCGGAGAAATATATGCAGAGACTTCGGGACATGATCGGGTATATGCAGAAAAACTATGATCAGGAGATCTCGTTGGATGATATTGCCGCTCATGTCAATATATGTAAAAGCGAATGCTGCCGTTTTTTTAAAAAGCATATGCATATGACAATCATAGAATATCTGATGTTTCTCAGGATTCAAAACAGTCTTCCTTTGCTGAGAGAAGGGGAGAGCGTAACCAAGACCGCAGGGATGGTCGGTTTTACCAGCACACCGTATTTTGGACAGATTTTCAAACGATATATGAAGTGTACGCCGCGGGAATATAAGTTAAAACAGGAAAGTAAGGGGACGTATTCTGAAGGGATGAAATAAAGGGATCAGGGATATATTCTGAAAGGGCTGAACTAAAGTGGTCAGGGATATACTTTGAAACCTGAGAGAAAAATAGTCGGCGATGATCTTGAAATAAAAAGTCTGCAAATAAAAAGTCAAGCAGAAGATATTGAACTTTGAAAAATTT
>CAZLZX010000272.1:0-3200 GCA_964564095.1 uncultured Eubacterium sp.
CGGCAGCTACCTGGAGAGCATCATGTGTCTGACCAATAAAAAAAGTATCTGCAAGGTTGTAAATTAGTACCATGAGCATTGCTAAAATGGCGGGAATAGCATTTTTGATTACAATATGACTTACTGGTTTTACAATGATGTCTTCTAAATTGTTTTTTTGTTTCATATATATATTTCCTTTCTAATAAATAATAGCAAGATATTAATAGTATGCTATTGATATGGGCATAAAATAGGACTATCACACCAGTAAAAATTTTTAACTGGGCGATAGATCCCTTCTAATTAAATGTTTGAACAACTTTTTCAAGCAGCTCTATTAATTCTTCTTTTTCGGCAGCAGTTATACCGGAAAAAAACTTTTTCTCTACTTCGTCAAGGTGCTGTATTGCTTTTTTGCTGATTTCTGCACCTTTTGCTGTAATTCTTACTTTTTTTATCCGTTTGTCAGCTACGTCTCCATGGCTTTCCACAAGTTTTTTTTGTTCTAAACGTTTGACAATACCTACAACGGTAGATTGGGCAATATGAAGTTCTTTTTCCAGCTCCTTAAGAGAGCAGCACTTTTCCGGACTGGATTTTAATTTTACCAGCAAATGTACCTGAACCATTGTCAGACCGTCAGAGCTTAGAACATGATTGGCTTCTTTTTGTAACGTGTCGAAAAGTTGTTTGACTAGAGGACCGATCTTTCCGTACGATGTCATCGCTTTTACTTCCTTTCATCTGAAACGTATTTTAACATGATAAAATAACAATGTCAATAGCATGCTATCAAAAACGCAAATTAAGATTTTTTGGTAAAAAACAGATAATTATTGTAAGATTTCATCAACTAAATTTATGATTGACTAACAGTATAGGCCGGTGGTAATTTACTTGTAATAAAGATTTTATAACAGTTTCCATGTGAAAGGAAGTGAAACTATGAAGAAGACAAATGAGCAGATTGCATTACAGGTATCTGCTGTTAGTATCATAATGAATTTGCTGCTGTCCGGGTTTAAGTTTCTTGCCGGTATCTTCGGGCATTCGGCGGCTATGATCTCCGATGCGGTTCACTCGGCATCCGATGTGATCAGCACAATTATTGTTATTATTGGCGTGAAAATTTCCGGAAAAGCGGCTGATAAAGAGCACCAGTATGGACATGAAAGATTTGAGTGCGTAGCATCTATCATATTGGCAGTTATTTTATGTTCCACAGGTATTGGTATCGGCATTACCGGATTGCGAAATATCATGCAGGGAGAATACGGCAGTTTTGCTGTCCCTGGAACCTTGGCGTTGATTGCGGCAGTTATTTCTGTTGTGGTAAAAGAAGGTATGTTTTGGTATACAAAGCTTGCGGCGGACAAAATCCGTTCCGGTGCATTGCTGGCAGATGCGTGGCATCATCGTTCGGATGCGCTGTCATCTATCGGAAGCTTTGTGGGTATTCTGGGTGCAAAGCTGGGATTACCGATCTTTGATTCCCTGGCAAGCATCGCTATTTGCGTATTTATCATAAAGGCAGCTATTGAGATTTTCAGAGATGCCGTAGGAAAGATGACGGACGAATCCTGCGATGCGGATACGGTTGAAAGAATGAGGCAGGTCATTTTGACGCGGCAGGGCGTAAAAGGACTGGATCTGATTCGTACAAGAAAGTTCGGTTCCAGAATCTATGTGGATATTGAGATCAGTGCGGACGGACAGATTCCGCTGTGGGAAGCACATGAGATTGCGGAAAATGTGCATTTGAGTATAGAACAGTGTTTTCAGGAAGTTAAGCATTGCATGGTGCATGTAAATCCGGCTGGATAAAAGATTGAAAATAAGATTATGCATTGCGAGTGTACCGCTGTCAAAACAGCAGAATTTTTCTATCAAATTTGTTGGTATAAATAAGAAGCAGGATGCTGAGATAAATTGTTATAAATCATCAACATCCTGTTTTTTTGTGCTTTTCTGCTTTTTTGTTTCTGTTATTGTGTTTGTGCTGCTCTGTTTTTAGATTTGCGCTGTTCTGCTTTTAGATTTGCGCCATCCTGTTTTGGGAATCAGAGTTCTCTTTTTTGGCAAATGGATGTACGGCGAAGGGGCTGTACAATGGAATCCACATGGCTGCAGCAAGTGCAAATGCTGTCAGAACATCAAACATGGAGTGCTGTTTTAAAAATACCGTGGACAGTACAATGGTTACCATGAGAATAAGGGAAAAAATCTTTGTTCCCATTCTCTTCACATGTTTACTGTGCCTGATTGCCAGAAAAACTGCCAATGAATTGTAGACGTGGATACTCGGAAACAGATTGGTGGGAGTATCGGTGCCATAAATCATCTGTGTCAATACTGTAAATATGTTATGCCGTGGAAATGTATCCGGGCGGAGATAATGTCCGTTTGGATAAACCGTAGAGATTATAAGAAATACGGTCATGCCTACTCCAAGAAAAATGCAAAGCCTGGTAAATTCGCCGGAGTCCTTGAAAAAGAGGCAGACGACAACTACGATTACATATGCGAACCACAACAAATAGGGAATAATGAAAAACTCACAAAATGGAATGTAGTCATCAATGAGCATATGGATTTCATTAAAATTTGTTGTTACCTTTTTTTCCAGATACGTAAACCAGGGAAAGTAAATAAACATGTATAAAAAGAAAAGACCATGCTTGTACTTTTTAAAAAATGTTTTCATGGAAATCACCTCAGAACTGATCTTATGTAATGAAAAAATCGGAGTGACAAGATTTGAACTTAATTAAATCCGATTTTAAAAATCCGGCATTTTTAGGCATTTTAGCCACAAACGCCGTAAAATCAAGGAAAAATCAACCATCTACTTGTATTATTTTACTACATAATTTCTTAATTACAAGTAGCTTTTTTACACTTTTTTGTCACAAATTTTGTCACGGAATTTGTCACGGAATTTGTCATCCAAATTGCTATAAGATAATTTCTTTTATATAGTCGGATGCGAATTTCTGCATCTCTTCTTTTTTATCCGACAAGGCATGTCTGTATACGCTGCGGAGTACAATATCAGTTTTCCAGCCTGCCATCTGCATGATATAGGAATCGGGAATTCCGATAGAGTGGCAGACCGAAGCAAAATAGTGTCTCAGTTTGTGCGTACTGAAATGAGGGATACCCAGCTTCGTTTGCGCTTTGGTAAGATACCATGTGATGCTTCCGGGCGCACCTTGATA
>CAZLZX010000273.1:0-3194 GCA_964564095.1 uncultured Eubacterium sp.
TGATGATATCTGCTTTTTTAGCCGCTTCTGCTGTTGTATAAACTTCAAATCCCTGTGCCTCTGCTTTTGCCCAGGATTTGCTGCCTTCATAAAGACCGATGATTACGTTGCATCCGGACTCCTTTGCATTCAATGCATGGGCATGTCCCTGGCTGCCATAGCCGATCACTGCGATTGTCTTTCCGTCTAAAAGTGAAAGATTACAATCTTCCTGATAGTAAATTTTTGCCATTTCTTTATCCTCCTGATAATTAAAAAAGTTTATTCAATGATCGTTACATCTTCTGCACCTCTGGAAAGACCGGTCAGCCCCGTCCTCGCCAGTTCCAGAATCTCATAACCTTCAACCAGTCCCAAAAACGCATCCAGCTTACTCTGGTCGCCTGTCAATTCAATGACCATGGAATCATGAGTTACATCCACTATTTTGGCACGGAAAATATTTACAGTTGAAAGAATTGCCTGACGGTCAGTGTCCTTTGCCCGAATCTTGATCAGAGCCAATTCTCTGCAAACAGACTCTCCCTCTCTCAGATGCTTGATCTCAATGACATCCTCAAGCTTGGCAAGCTGTTTTTCAATCTGCTCCAGGATCAATTGATCTCCGCTGGACACTACAGTAATTCTGGAAAATCTTGGATCTGCCGTAACTCCCGCCGAAATACTGTCAATATTATATCCGCGTCTGCTGAATAATCCTGATATATGACTCAAAACACTGGAAGTATTCTCAGCCAATATGGAATATGTCTGCCTCTTCATAAGAAACCTTCCCTCTCACTTACTATTTAGAAGGGAATCACTATTTACTTTTGCAAATATTCTTCCTCTTCTTACAAGCTTATCGTCATCCTGCTAATTCTAGCAACATATAATTTTTTTGTCAATAGTTACTAATTTAGCACCACATGACTTCACTGCCTGATAAATAGCCTTTTTTGTATCCTCATCCTCTGCCAGACACTGAATTGCCAGAATGCCGGAATAATGCTCCAAGACCGTTTCCACAGTCCTGAGACTGGCGGTAGCAACCACTACCGGCAAAGATACCATCTGCGTAACCTCAGGAATCACTTCCAAAAGTATCTCCACCTCATCCAGTTCCTCTATATCGGCAAAGAATAACAGCGCATCCACTTCATCATCCATAAGATCAAAGGCAGTATCCACAGCCGTATCAAATTCGCCGTTTTTATATTCATCCACAAGATCTTCGTCCTTTGAGAAATCAATGCCTGCGCCCAGATCCAATGTCTGATTTTCCTCAAAAGCAAAGACTTCTCTTTCAGATGCCAGATAAATCGCCTGATTTTCATTTTTCGTTACTGCCGGTCCCTCTTTTTCCGCAACAATATCCTTCAGCAAACGAATATAATCCGGAGAAGTACCACAGCATCCGCCCACGACAGCGGCTCCTTTTTCTACCAATACCCGCATATGCTTCTGAAATTCTTCCGGTCCCATGTCATATATCGTCTGTCCATTTTCATCCAGCTTGGGCAGACCTGCATTTGGTTTTGCAATAACCGGTACTTTAGCTACTGCAAGCATCTGATCCAATACGCCGGGCAGCCGGTTCGGGCCTGCGGAACAGTTCATTCCCACTGCATCCACACCCATTTCCTGAAGAACGACCACTGCCGATGCCGCAGCAGCTCCATACAAAGTCTTTCCGGATTCCGTAAAGCTTAAAGTAGCCATCAGAGGAAGCTCAGGTGCCGCTTCCTTGGCAGCAATAACCGCCGCTCTTGTTTCCTGGAGACTCATCATAGTCTCTATTACGATTAAATCTACTCCTTCTCTTGCAAGAATACCGATCTGCTCCTTGTAAACATCCACCAGAGTTTCAAATTTTAAATCTCCGATCGGCTCAAGCTGTGCGCCTGTCATCGTGATGTCTCCGGCTACCAACGCTCTGCCGGCAGCATTTTCTTTGCAAATCCGAACCAGCTTTGTATTGATCTCGTCCAGCCTGTCCCCCAGACCATATTCCTCCATTTTAATTCTGTTTCCTGAAAAAGTAGGAGCATATACAATATCACTGCCGGCTTCTATATATTCATTTTGAAGCTGCTGCAGCACCTCCGGGTGTTCCGTGATCCAAAGCTCCGGACAAATGCCTGTCGGCATTCCGCGTTTCTGCAGGTTAGAACCGGTAGCTCCGTCCAGAATTAATACTCTACTGTTTACCAATGTCTGAAATTCCTGTTTTGTCATTTCAAATCTCCTGTTATTTTCAATATGATACTTTCTGTCGTATGATACATTCGCAGTTTCCGAAATAAATATATCGTCTTCCAGATGCGATGTGACAAATATGGGAGATTTGAACCACAAATCTCCCATAGCAGCTTATGTATTCTACAATGTCAGTGAAGGCGCGGAATAAACGCGGGCAGCCAACTCACTGTTTAACATATAGAGACTCTTAGGATCGTTGCCAAACATTGTCATTTTGTCGATCAATCCTCTTGCATTTGTCTCCTCTTCTCCCTGCTCTTTGATAAACCAGTCTAAGAACTGCATGGTTCTGAAATCTTTTGCTTCAAATGCAGCGGCATAAATATCATTGATCAGTGAAGTTACATACTGCTCATGCTCGTAACCGGCTTGTAATGGTTCCATATTATCCTTAAAATCATTTCCCGGAGCATCGATTGCACCTAATGTAACCTTCAAATCATTATTGTGCATATACTGGTAAAACAGCATCGCATGATCACGCTCTTCCTGTGCCTGAATTGTATACCAATTGGAAAAACCATCCAACCCCTTCTCCTCGTAATAGTTTGCAAAATCAAGATACAGATATGCGGAATAAAATTCTTTATTTACCTGCTGATTTAATAACTCTGCTACTTTTGCACTTAACATCTTTCGTATCCTCCTGTAAATATATCATTATCTATAATCTTACACAAATCATGTGAAAATTCAACACAAAAATAATTCATTTTTATGTCATACCATCTCTATCTATGATCAATCTGACTCCTGCCGTGTCAGCTTTTTGATCCACTTATAGCTCCGCAGACGGATAAAGGTCGGCAGTCCCTTAAAGATCTGATCTGACTGGATTACGATTACTACTGCCTCCACAGGCCATTTCCACCAGAAAGCTGCCATGAAGGACAATGGCATAACAATAAGCCAGGTACTGATCATATTCATCTTCATGGTAAACCCGGCATCTC
>CAZLZX010000274.1:0-1138 GCA_964564095.1 uncultured Eubacterium sp.
AATGGAGCCTTTACAGGCTCCATTTTCGCTTCTCAAGTGGCAAACTCGGGGTATAACATGGAACCTGTATTTTTTCAAAACAAAAGAGATGTCATTATGACACCTCTTTCATCTAAAAAGTAGTTTTAATAAAAATGCAGCATAACGGTTTTATTCATTGCCGTCAAAGCATCCTCCAGGGCATGAATAATATTTTTTCTGGCAGTAATATCAAAAGGAAGCGTCTTATGGGAATAATTCGGATTTACGGCTTTTCCCACAAACAGATTCACTTTCGTACATTCATCAATAAGATAATTTGCGATTTTCGCCGCCCCATTATTTTTTGCCAGCTCTTCAAACAATTCAAAGGTTACCTCATCACTCATATACTGATTCAAAAGCTGAATTACTTTATTCAAGGTAATGACACCTTCTGTAACCAGATCAATCCCTTTGATGATAGAGGTAGGAGGAATGACCGGATCCAGTTCTCCCACTGATGTAATAAGCTCCTCCTGAAGCTCTCTGGCAACAATTTGACTTGTTACACCGCCGCAGACGATCTTCACACCTTTTTCACTCATGAAATCACGCACGATCTTACTGTCATCGGCTTCATTTTCCGGCGGTCCCGTCAGAATATTAATGATTTTTTCCTCAATGATCCTTGATACGGCAATGGTAGTATCGTCACTTGGCTCCTGCATATACAGATCCTCACAGGCCTTGTTGATCAAATTTGCCATATGAGATGCGGAACTCGTCTGGCCATACACTTTCAACGCATAGGCAGAAATGGATTTCCAATCCCATCCATAATTCAAAATATCGCCAGTGCCGCAGCCGATACACCCGTCACTCATTAATACGAATGCATCGCCTACCTGTACCTTAAATCGAAATTCACGAATCATTTTTCCCTCTACCATACGTTCCGTAAAAGGAATTTCCTGAATCACATGATTACGGATAAATATGCAGCTCGGATTGTCGAACTCTACCAAATAGGCATCGCCGGTATTGAAAATCTGTAAAATACTAAAGGTAGAATATGCCACCCCATTGACACTGGAAATCGGAAGTGTTTTTGCGATGGTACTGACCGCTTCATCAATATTCAGATTGTTATAAAAAAGCGTACCTAAAATCTTTGAAG
>CAZLZX010000274.1:1148-3186 GCA_964564095.1 uncultured Eubacterium sp.
TCAGCGTAGCCAGAATGTTTGCGCGGATACCGCTTCCCATCCCGTCAGCCAGTATTAAGATCTTAGAATTATCTGTATTGACGATTTCTACTTTATCTCCGCATAACTCTTCGCCGCTTTTGTTCAGGCTCTTATATGCCATGTCTACAGATACATTCATAGTTTACACCTCATCTTCCAATATGGAATCACGTAGCTGAGTCAGAATGGCTTTTGTCTCTGCCGTAGTCTCTCCCAGTAAACCGGCGATTTCCTGGGCTGTCTTCATCTGCTTATCAATGACTGACTGCGCCACTTCTACCGTTCTCAGTTTACGGCTTAAAATCTTGTCCGCGCGCTTCTCCTCCGCGGTAACATCTTCAATAATGGCCAGACAACTGTCTGAGCTTGGAATATAAACAACGGTTGCGAGAACGACCATATTATACATTGGCCAGTAAAGCTTTTCACGGGTTATATTTTCTTTTGTTTTCAGTACATTTTCAAATACATTGGGGTCGATAAAATCAAACAGATACATTTGCAATGCCTTGCTGCGTTCTGTCTTAAATACTTCTACAGCCCTTCTGTTATATTCGGTAATACGAAGTTCCCGGTCATAAATAAGAATGATATTCGGCGTGGCTTCCATGACCATATTGGACTTGGAGCGGGTAACCTCGAAGGTACGAAGCAGACACATGGAAGGCTCTGCTTTTCCCTGGTAAATAGCGATTGCTTTATCCCGGCAAGTCTGATAACCGCAGGCGCCGCAGTTAAACTCCTTCGTACTTCCACTCGTTCCGATCGTTTTTAATATATCCTGAATCTCCCGTTCCCCAGGCATCTTTTCCACAACCGGACGGGGCATAAATGAACGTCTCATTTTACCCTCTTCAAGCGGATACAAATGTTCCGGCATTAAATGCAAAGCCGAGGTTTCAATATCCATACGTGCTTTAAAACGATATCCGCGTCTCTTGTTCACACCGGGGCCATTGACACAGACCCCATCACAACAATGTAATTCAATAAAACTGTTTTTAATATATCCCCGTTTCATACTGTGGAGCATCTCTCTGCAATTCAAAAGCCCATTCACGGAAATATCCAGATATTTTCCCAAACCGCCTGCAGCTTCCACACTTCTTAATACACCACGATTTACAGAATATAACTGATTGATCAGCGGATCCGGATTCGCAAATTCTTTCTGCCCGCATTCCATGAAATCAATGCCCTCTTCTTCAAGCCACTTCTCCAACTCATTAAATTCTATTACCGCATCGATGACTCCGCGGGTTCTCGGGTCCAGCTCAGCTTCCATTTTTTTGGCAACGCAGGGACCGATAAATACTACTTTTACATCATCCCCCATAATTTCCTTGATCAGTTTGCCATGTGCGATCATCGGAGATACCACCGGAGCAAGATACGGAACCAGCTCCGGATAATGTTTCTCTACCAGGGAATAGACACCGGGACATGTGGTTGTAATAATATTCTCCATCCTTCCCTCTTCAATGAGCTTTCGATATTCCTGAGTCACTAATGCAGCGCCCTCAGCAGTTTCACGGACCTGTGAAAATCCTAACTTTAACAATGCATCTACAACCTGTCCCTCATGATCATAATGCAGCAGCCCTTTAAAAGACGGGTCAAGGGAAACAACAATATTTTCTTTTTTTGCCAGCATGTTCTTCACATAGGCAAGATCTGTGTCAAAGGTTTTGGCATTCTGCGGGCAAATTTCCATACAATGACCGCAATATACACAAATATCCTGTATGATCTGCGCTCTTCCGCCTTTGACCCTGATCGCTTTTACCGGACAGTGCCGTAAGCATTTATAGCAATGCGCACAGGAAGCATCCTGAAAGTTAATTACATTCATTTTTTATCCCCCAATCATATATTGGGGACCGAAAATATTTCGGTCCCCATGGAATCAATCACTATTTATTGATGGTTCGTTTTACATATGTTGTATGCAGCAGTTCATGTGCTTTATGGCTTCCCGGCTCGCCCAGATAAGTATCATAAAGCTCAATGATTGCCG
>CAZLZX010000275.1:0-3121 GCA_964564095.1 uncultured Eubacterium sp.
TGCCAGTCATTTGTAATCGGCGGCACGTCAAGCCCTCCCCTCTGTCTTTTACAGCTATTGTATTGCTGCTCTTATCTTATCACAAAAAATTCTTTTATGAAACTTTTATCGTCTTACGGACACGCCTTTTCCTGCCAGATAGTTTTTAAGTTCCAGGATCTCAAGCTCTTTATAGTGAAATAATGACGCTGCCAGAGCTGCATCTGCTTTTCCTTCTGTCAAGGCATCATAAAAATGTTCCTTTGTTCCCGCACCGCCGGAAGCAATAACAGGAATAGACACATTCTCGGCAATAAGTCTCGTAAGCTCCAGATCATATCCGGCCTTTGTTCCGTCACAATCCATGCTGGTAAGAAGAATCTCTCCCGCTCCAAGCTGATCCACTTTCATAGCCCATTCTACTGCGTCGATTCCCATATCGATACGGCCGCCATTTTTATAAATATTCCAGCCTGATCCATCGTCTCTTCTTCTGGCATCAATGGCTACAACCACACATTGGCTGCCAAATTTGTCTGCCGCCTCACTGATCAACGCAGGATTCATGATTGCTGCAGAATTTACGGAGATCTTATCTGCGCCTTCTCTTAAGATTGCTTTGAAATCATCTACGGTACGGATACCGCCTCCAACCGTAAATGGAATGAATACCTTCTCCGCCACTTTGCGGACCATATCCACTACCGTAGCTCTGGCGTCGGACGACGCTGTAATATCCAAAAATACTACCTCGTCCGCTCCCGCTTTATCATAAGCCGCCGCAATTTCTACCGGGTCTCCCGCATCCCGCAGATTGACAAAATTCACGCCTTTTACCACACGTCCGTTTTTCACATCCAGACATGGAATGATTCTCTTTGTAAACATTACTTGTCCCCCCTTTGAATCTCAGCAAAATTTTTCAGGATCTTTAATCCCACCGTACTGCTCTTCTCGGGATGGAACTGGCAGGCAAACACATTTCCCTGCTCCACAGAAGCATGGATTAGGGTACTGTAATCTGTCGTTGCTTTTACGATTTCAGGATCTTCAGCCTTCAAATAATAAGAATGAACAAAATAGACATAGGCCTCCTGGGAAATTCCTTCAAACAAACGCCCGCTGTTTTTCAGTGTCAGAGAATTCCAACCGATATGAGGAATCTTAAGTCCCTCTTTATCCGGAATTCTGACAATTTTTCCTTTTAACAGACCAAGTCCTTCTACTCCCGGGCTTTCCTCACTGCTTTCAAACAAAAGCTGAAGTCCAAGACAAATACCAAGAAATGGAGTTCCATTTTCAGCTACCTGATGAATCACGGTATCGAGCCCGAGATTTCTCAGGTTGTTCATAGCATCTCCAAAGGAACCTACTCCCGGCAAGATTACTTTATCCGCTTTTAAAATTTCCTCCCTGTCTCCTGTGATCACACTTTCCTCGCCAATATATGCAAGCGCCTTTTCCACACTTTTCAAATTACCGGCATCATAATCAATAATCGCTATCATAACGTCATATTTCCTCCCTGATCAAGTTCCAGCCAGAATTCTACGCCATCTGCATGATTGATCACACCGCACTGCTGATGAAGTGAATCCATGATGGCTTTCACAATGGACAATCCTATGCCGCTGCCGCCATACTCTCTGGTCCTTGCTTTATCCACTTTATAAAATTTAATCCAGACATTTTCCAGATCCTCCTCCGGGATCGGTTTGCCGGTATTAAACACACTGATACGAAGGCTTGTTTCCTTCTTCTCATAAAAGATTCTGATCTTGCGTTCGCCATCTGCATGGTTCATGGCATTGCTCAGATAATTGGTAATAACCTCTTCGACCTTAAATTCATCTGCCCAGACATATTCTTTCGGAAGATCCATCTCCACACGGATCTCTTTTTGCTCCAGCAAAATAGAAGACGCATTTACAATGCCCTCAATAAGCTCCGTAATGTCGAACCTTTCCATGCTCACATGATCATTTCCAAATTCCAGCTGATTTAATGTCAAAAGCTTTTTGACCATTTTGTTCATCTTGTCCGCTTCATCCATGATAACATCACAGTAAAACTCCCTGCTCTCCGCATCATCATTGATACATTCGGACAGACCTTCCGCATATCCCTGAATCAAAGCAAGCGGTGTCTTTAGTTCATGGGAAACATTGGACAGGAAATCCTTACGCATCTCATCGATCTGCTCTTTTTTCTCAATATCTTTCATTAACTCGTTATTTGCTGATTTTAATTCTGATATCGTCCGCTCCAGAGTCTCCGAAAGCTGATTCATATGCTCGCCCAACTGATCGATCTCACTGCCCTGACCAATCCTGACAGGTCTCCACACATGAGACACCTGTCTCCTGCTCCTCCGTCTGGATGAACTGCTCACATATTTTGCATCAAAATCGAGCTCTACCATTTTTTTAGAAAGATCGGTCAACCGCAGGATCGGTCTGGTAATCTGACGGCTGATAAGAATACTGATACAGGCGCTTCCCACAATAGCTACTACTGCAATGTAGAGCAGAAAATGATTTGCGATCTGAGAGCTTTCACGAATACTCTCCATGGCTGTACGCATCAATATCAGATTACCATCATTTAACGTCCCCCACAAGACCAGATATTCCTCATTGTTCATATCAGATGACTGGATTCGCTCTATCACATATCGCTCGCCATTATATAAAACATCTCTTCCTGTTCCATCGCCATTACTACCCAGGGTCACATCCAGCAGCTGCTTACGTATAATCTGGGGATCACTCACAGAGGTACGCATAACCGTAGCATCTGAACTTATAATAACAATGGAAAGATTTTGAGCGGAACACATATTTTCAAACTCAGCATTAAAATCACTGGAATACAGTATGTCTTCATTACTGGCTTTCTGCAAGGTCTCAAAACTTTCCATCAGAAGATTTTTCTTCTGAATCGTATAATATTTGCTGAGAAACGAAGCATTTACAACAAAACATGCGACAATGGTTCCCAATAACAGAAAGATAATCACAGACATGATCTGTCTGGTCAAAGATCGTCTCATACGTTACACCTCGAATTTGTAGCCCATCCCCCAGATGGTCTTAATATATTCTCCTTTTTCTCCCATCTTGCTGCGCAGCTTCTTTACATG
>CAZLZX010000276.1:0-3114 GCA_964564095.1 uncultured Eubacterium sp.
ATACGGGGAAACTGTCATAATACGTATTCTTGCCGCATATATTTATAATAGTGTTTTGGATTATAAGGTTCGCAGGGCGGTTCTTATAATAGTGTTTTGGATTGTATGGTTCGCAAAGCGGTTCTTATAATGGTGGCAGGAGCAGTATAAGCGTGAGAAGTAAGCAAAATATATTAAAACAGAGAAGAGAGCGTCAAAGGAAAAAGAAAGCGATTCAAAAACTGGCATTTAGTATGGCAGTTTTTGTTTGTATGTTTTTTGCTATGACCCATTTTCAGACAAAAGCAATATTTCAAAACATCAGATATCAAACATGTTATTCGCTGTTTCAGAATATTTCCCCGGTACTGGCTAAGGAGAATGTATTGTATTCGGATCCTGATGCCATTTACGAGACACAGACGGAAAGCGATATTTCCTATGAAGCGATACTGGCACAGGAGGCGGCAGATGAAAATCAGAATGCGACGGCACAGGAAGCGCTGGCGGAGGAAAAGGAGGCAGCGGCAAATCAGGCAAAAACGAGTATTTCCATAGATAAGCTGCGGGACTTTGACTATTTGATACAGCAGTGCTATACCGTGGATAAGACTACGACGATCACGGCCTCTCAGCTAAATGCAGACAAACTGTTAGCAAAGGACTGTACTGTAAAATCAGACAATTCAAGTCCGCAGATCCTGATTTATCACACCCATTCTCAGGAGGGATATTCGGACAGCGTTGAGGGAGATGAAAATACGACGGTGGTTGGCGTGGGAGATGAATTGACGAAACTGTTAACAGAAAAATACGGATATAATGTGATTCATCATAAGGGAACCTACGATGTGGGAGATCGGGATCATGCATATTCAAAAGCCGGTCCGGCCGTGGAGCAGATTCTGGCGGAAAATCCAACGATTGAGGTGGTCATTGATCTGCATCGTGACGGCGTGGCAGAAGGAACGAGACTGGTTACTGAGGTGGATGGGGTTTCCATGGCGCAGGTTATGTTTTTTAATGGTCTCAGCCGGACAACAGCAGTGGGAGACATTGATTATCTTTACAATCCATACATAGAAGACAATCTGGCATTTTCTCTTCAGCTTAAACTGAAGGCATTGGAGAAATATCCGGGATATACCCGAAAGATTTATTTAAAAGGATATCGGTACAATCTTCATTATTGCCCGAAATCTCTGCTGGTGGAGGTGGGCGCCCAGACGAATACGGTGCAGGAAGCCAAAAATGCCATGGGACCTCTGGCAGATGTGCTGGACAGTGTACTGTCCGGAAAATAGAAGCTTTCCAGTGAAAATTGCCGGAATATCCGGATTAAATGAAGGAGAGGAAACCACTACTGGACAAATAAAAGAGACCCATGCTATACTAACTCTGATTGCAACGTCGGTGGACATATAGCGGCGCCGGCGCTCATGATATAGGATAGATTAGAGCAGGGGGAATAAGACTGTGGCAGATCAGAGTAAAATAAGGAATTTTTGTATTATTGCCCATATAGATCATGGAAAATCCACATTGGCTGATCGTATTATCGAGATGACAGGGCTTCTTACAAGCCGTGAGATGCAGGCGCAGGTGCTTGACAATATGGATCTGGAGCGTGAGCGTGGAATTACTATCAAAGCACAGGCAGTACGTATTATTTATAAAGCCAGGGACGGAGAGGAATATATCTTCAACCTGATAGACACGCCGGGTCATGTAGACTTTAACTATGAGGTGTCACGAAGTCTGGCAGCCTGTGACGGCGCGATCCTGGTAGTGGATGCGGCCCAGGGAGTAGAAGCACAGACACTTGCCAACGTATATCTGGCGCTGGATCATAATCTGGATGTAATGCCTGTGATCAATAAGATCGATCTTCCAAGTGCAGAGCCGCAGCGTGTCATTGATGAAATCGAAGATGTGATAGGGATTGAGGCTCAGGATGCACCTCTGATCTCTGCAAAGACAGGAATCAATATAGAAGAAGTGTTAGAACAGATCGTTGAGAAAATACCGGCTCCCGCAGGCGATCCTGATGCACCGCTGCAGGCTTTGATCTTTGATTCCCTGTACGATTCCTATAAAGGGGTTATCGTATTTTGCAGGATCAAAGAGGGCACGGTAAAAGTAGGTACTCCGATCAGGATGATGGCCACCGGAGCTGTGGCTGACGTAGTGGAAGTAGGCTATTTTGGCGCAGGTCAGTTTATTCCGTGCGATGAATTGTCTGCGGGAATGGTTGGATATATTACAGCCAGCCTTAAAAATGTGAAGGATACCCGGGTGGGCGATACGATTACCAATCGCCAGAATCCGTGTGCGCAGCCTCTTCCGGGATATAAAAAAGTAAATCCGATGGTTTACTGCGGTATGTATCCGGCGGACGGAGCGAAATATCCCGATCTACGGGATGCGCTGGAAAAGCTGCAGTTAAACGATGCATCTTTGCAGTTTGAACCGGAGACATCTATTGCACTGGGATTTGGGTTCCGCTGTGGATTTTTGGGACTGCTTCATCTGGAAATCATTCAGGAGCGTTTAGAGAGAGAGTACAATCTTGATCTGGTAACGACTGCCCCCGGGGTTGTCTACAAAGTTCATAAGACCGATGGCAGTGTAATAGAGCTGACCAATCCGTCCAATCTTCCTGATCCGTCAGAAATTGATTATATGGAAGAGCCTATGGTTACCGCAGAGATCATGGTTACTAGTGAATATATCGGCGCTATCATGGATCTGTGCCAGGAGCGTCGGGGCATCTATATCAGTATGGAATATATGGAAGAGACCCGCGCATTACTGAAATATGATCTTCCGTTAAATGAGATTATCTACGACTTCTTCGATGCCTTGAAATCTCGGTCCAGAGGTTACGCCTCTTTTGACTATGAGATGAAAGGTTATGCAAAATCTGAGCTTGTGAAGCTGGATATTCTTATTAATAAAGAAGAAGTGGATGCATTGTCCTTTATCGTATTTGCCGGCAATGCATATGAGCGTGGAAGAAGGATGTGCGAAAAATTAAAAGAAGAGATTCCGAGACATCTGTTTGAGATACCGATCCAGGCAGCGGTGGGCGGTAAGATCATTGCCAGAGAAACGGTAAAAGCAATGAGAAAAGAC
>CAZLZX010000277.1:0-3089 GCA_964564095.1 uncultured Eubacterium sp.
GAATGCTGAACCTTGGAAGAGCGACTTCGCAGACGTATCTTTTCATGTATGTAATCGGGGATATGAATCTGATGTCCGTGTATGCTATTGTCACTGGAGTCGGCGGTATGATTGGAGCGTTTTCGCTGCCGTTTTTCGCGAATTTACTGAAATCGAAGGGCAAGGTAATTTGCTATGCCTCATTTATTGGAGCTGTTTTGCTGCTGATCCAGTATCTCTGTTCATCAAGCTTAAACGCAGGTTTCTGGATTACCGGATTTTTCTCCTATATCTGTTTCTGGCTGGCCCTTGCAGGCTCCATCTCCGCTACAGGAGATACCGCCGATTATGCGCTTCTATCTACGGAGATCAGACAGGAAGGGCTTTACGGCGCATACTGGTCCTTTATGCATAAAGCCGGAATCGCTATCGGAAGCGCAGAAGTAGGCTGGATGCTTGCGGCGACTCATTATACTGCAAATGTTGCGCAGCAGCCTGCGGCAGTATTGAACGGTATTAAAATGATATACTTTATTTTGCCGATTATTTTAAGCGTTGTTGTTGGTATTGTATTTATCTTCTATAAGATTGATTACAAGAAACATGATGAGATCCTGGCTGAACAGAAAGCAAGAGGGCTGATTGACAGCGGAGAAAGCGCTGAATGATCATGAAATAAGAAATATGAAATGAAATAATATAACATATAAGTTTTTACAGACGTCGTCCTGTTAGTACAGGGAATGAAAATAGGAGGTTTTTATATGAGATTAGATGGAAAATCCGCAATTGTTACCGGCGGGGCTTCAGGTATCGGCGCCGCAATCGCAAAAGCATATGCGGCAGAGGGTGCATCTGTTGTTGTGGCAGATATCAATGAAGCAGGCGGAGAAGCTGTTGTTCAGGATATTATTGAAAATGGCGGAAAAGCAGTATTTATCGCCACGGATATGAAAGATCGCAGTCAGGTCGGCGCATTGGCCGCAGCGGCAGAAAAAGAATATGGAAAGATTGATATTCTGACAAACAGCGTTGGTATTATGCTGAGCAAACCGTTTCTTGATTGTACAGATGAAGACTGGTGGAATCTTATGGATACCAATATCCTGACACATGTTTATGCAATGTGGGAAGTGATTCCATATATGCGTAAGATCGGTAAAGGAAGCATTATCAATGTTTCAAGTAAGCTGGGAACAAACAGACCGAATAATCAGGAGGCTTTTTATACATTTGCGAGCGCGGCCCTGACCATGGTCAGCAGATGCGCACAAATGGATATGGCAAAAGAAAATATCAGAATCAATGTTCTTGCTCCGGGAATGACTGATACAGAAGCAGTTAAGAAAATTGAAAGCTGGAAGAATTTCGCAGATCCTTCCGCAATTCCTATGGGACGTTTTGCAGCACCGGAAGAAATTGCAAATGCGGCGGTTTTCCTTGCTTCAGATGAATCGTCCTATGTATCCGGCTTGATGATGGAAGTTGACGGAGGCTGGGTAGGCGGCGAACATGTAACCGCTACTGATTGTTAAGTATATGGAATGATAATCTGAAAAGGGAGGAATCATTATGGCTATCAAAATGGACTATGATGCAAAAGGTAAATTATTAACAGAAAAAGTGGAACTGGTTCCCGAAGGCGCCGGTCTGGTTGAAAATAAAGTGGTTCTGATTACAGGAGCGACATTGGGTATTGGTCTGGCTATGGCAACTCTGTTTGCAAGACATCGCGCAAAAGTAGTCATTACCGGGATTGAAGAAGAAATCGGAACATATAATGCGCAGTTTTTAAGAGAATGCGGATGCGAGATCACTTATGTAAACGCTAACGCATTTAACCGCGATGAG
This sequence comes from uncultured Eubacterium sp., assembly GCA_964564095.1. GTDB lineage: Bacteria > Bacillota > Clostridia > Lachnospirales > Lachnospiraceae > Brotonthovivens. The sequence goes on from CAZLZX010000277.1 coordinate 1,831, forward strand.
ATCGATCAATTATTCGATTTTATCAAAGAGAAATATGGAAGGATCGATATATTGATCAACAGCGCAGGATATAATATTCCGGCTCATTTTATGGAATGTACGGAAAGTCAGTTCCGTCAGCTGCTTGGTATTCATGGACTCGCTCATGTATATACCCTTCAAAACGCATTACCAATGATGCAGAAACAGGGGGGCGGCGTAGTGCTTGAATTCGGTTCAAAGTCATCAGACAGACCGGGCGATTACGACCCGTTTTACTGCATGTCCAAGGCAGGAGTAAAAATGATGTCCAAGAGTCTGAATATGGAATTCGGTCCTGATAATATCCGTATCAACTGTATTTGCCCGGGACCGACTATTACAGGCATGACCCAGGACAATGACGGAAATATTGTTGACGCTTTCAAGCCGGGCGGACCGGTCTTAAAGCAGACATCGCTTCGGAAAATTGCTATGCCAATCGATATTGCAAATGCGGCATTGATCATATGTTCAGATTATGCGGACAATATCAGTGGTCTGACTTACAATGTAGATGGCGGTATCGTAATCTGATTGCATATTTTGAAATTTGTTTTTAACAACTTAATGAGAGGCTGCATCGCATTCCTTGGATGCAGCCATTTTTATACATATTCAACATAAAAAATATATATAAAATAAGAAATGACAGACGTACATGTTTGAGAGGTGTCTAAAGTGGAAAATACAGTTTTATTTAATGGTACAAAAGAACAGGAACATGAGCTGTTGGAGATAATCAGAAAATTGCGCGGGAAAAAAGGATGTCTAATGCCGATCCTGCAGAATGCACAGGATATTTATGGATATCTTCCTTATGAGGTCCAGAAAATAATTTCGGATGAAATGGATGTTCCAATGGAAAAAATATATGGCGTAGCGACATTTTATTCACAGTTTAATTTATATCCCAAGGGGAAATATCGCATTTCCGTATGTCTGGGAACCGCATGCTATGTGAAAGGTTCAGAGGACATTTACAGGAAACTGACTGCTATTCTTGGTATAAAAGGCGGAGAATGCACTAAAGACGGCGTTTTTTCACTGGATGCGTGCCGATGCGTAGGAGCATGCGGCCTTGCTCCCGTGATGATGATAAATGATGATGTATACGGGCGTATACTGCCGGAGGATCTGGAAGCTATTCTGGATAAATACAAATAAAGTTTGGAGGAGTTGTAAATATGAAATCACTGGAAGAATTAAAAGCGATCAGAGAAAAAATGCAGGGCAGCATA
>CAZLZX010000278.1:0-3062 GCA_964564095.1 uncultured Eubacterium sp.
GGTAAGCTATATTGTTATGGCATTGGCGGGAGCACAGCGAATTTTCGATTTGATGGATCAGAATCCGGAAGAAGACGAAGGAACCGTGACGCTGGTGCGCGCCAATGTGGATGAAGATGGTGTGATTACTGAGTCTGAAAAACGGACCGGATACTGGGCATGGAAAGAGATTATAGATGGAAAGAACGTTTATACACAGCTTCGCGGGGATGTGCGGTTTCATCATGTAAACTTCGGATATAATGAAGATAAGATTATTTTAAAGGATATGTCGCTGTTTGCGAAGCCGGGACAGAAGATTGCCTTTGTAGGTCCTACTGGAGCAGGGAAGACTACGATAACAAACCTGATCAACCGTTTTTACGATATTCAGGAAGGAGAAATCCTTTATGACGGAATCGATATTAAACGGATCAAAAAGTATGATCTTCGCCGTTCCCTTGGTATCGTATTACAGGATACCCACCTGTTTACCGGAACCATTGAGGATAATATAAGATATGGCCGGTTGGATGCAACCCATGAAGAAGTAGTAGCGGCTGCAAAGCTCGCCAACGCAGACTTTTTCATCAGTCATCTGCCGGAAGGCTATGATACGATGATTTCAGGAGACGGTGCGAATTTGTCACAGGGACAGAGACAGCTTCTTGCCATAGCAAGAGCTGCCATCGCAAATCCTCCGGTGCTGATACTTGATGAAGCCACATCCAGTATCGATACCCGTACGGAGGCCATTATTCAGGCTGGTATGGATCAGCTGATGGAGGGCAGAACAGTATTTGTAATTGCTCATCGACTGTCCACTGTCCAGAATTCAAAAGCGATCATGGTACTGGAGCAGGGTGTGATCACAGAGCGCGGCAGTCATGAGGAGCTGATCGAACAGAAGGGCAAATATTATCAGCTTTATACAGGCGCCTTTGAACTTTCCTGATCGGAAGTGCTTGTCTGACAGAAAAAAGTATGATAGAATCATCCATGTACGGGCATGCGTGGCTGTATAAAGCGTGATGTCCCTTGCATACTGAGGGCATGACAGCCCGATTAAAACACAGGAGTGATGATATGAGTAAAGTTGCAATCGTTACAGACAGTAACAGCGGAATCACGCAGACAGAGTCGAAGGAGCTGGGAATTTATGTCATCCCGATGCCCTTTTATATCAATGATGAAATGTTTTTGGAGGACATTGATCTGACCCAGGAGCAGTTTTATGAGAGACTGGTAGATGGGGCAGAGATTCACACATCGACTCCGACTCTTACCGTATTTACCGATTTATGGGATGAGTTATTGAAGGAATATGATGAGATCATTCATATTCCGATGTCCAGCGGTTTGTCCAGTACATGTCAGACAGCGACTATGCTTGCCGCAGACTATGACGGAAAGGTGTTTGTCGTTGACAATCAGCGTATTTCCGTTACCCAGAGAAGCTCTGCACTGGATGCAAAGATGCTGGCTGACGCAGGGAAATCAGCGCAGGAGATTTACGATGCCCTGATGGAAAATAAGATGGAATCCAGTATTTATATTATGCTTGATACATTGTATTATCTGAAAAAAGGCGGCCGCATCACACCGGCGGCAGCGGCTCTTGGTACGTTGCTGAAATTAAAGCCGGTGCTTCAGATTCAGGGAGAGAAGCTGGATGCATTTGCCAAGGCAAGAACTGTGAAACAGGCAAAAAGCATTATGATCAAACAGATCAAGGACGATTGTGCAAATCGTTATGGCAGTGCGGATGCCAGCAAGGTTCACATTGCTATGGCATATACCAAAGACCTGGGTCCTGCAGAGGAGTTTAAAAAAGAGGTTCAGGAAGCATTCCCGAATAATGAGATTGTATTAAATCCTCTTTCTTTAAGCATAGCCTGCCATATCGGACCGGGAGCATTAGCTGTTACAGCTACAAAAGTAATTGAAATATAACAAAACTGCTGCATTTTGCAGCAGTTTTTGATGGGAAATAAAAATGGTTGATTACGAAAAACTCCGTCAGGAGCGGAATTTGCAGAATGGTTTTATTAATCAGATCGGATTTGTCGTAACGGAAGTAAGAAAATTGTATACGAAAGGCGAAATTGTCCTGAATTCTATGCATGGAAATCCTATTGGCTCTGTGCATGGAGGCGTCATATTTGCTATGGCGGATACCGTTGGCGGTATCGCTGCGACTTCCATCGGTTCCTATTGCACAACCGTCAATGGGAATATTAATTATCTGAATCCGGCGATGGATTGTGAAAAGCTGATCGGCGAGGCGACGCCGATCAAGGTGGGACACAATCTGGCTGTGATGCAGGTCATGATACGAAATGAAAAAGGTACGGATATTGCCTGTGCGATGATGACATATCAATATTTCTGGGAGAAAATGCCATTTCCGCATATTATTGAGGAAGAAGAGTAGAGTACTCTCAGGGATATTCCATTGTGCATCCGGCATTTTGCGAGGTATCATTTGAGTTGCATATAGTGTGTGACTTTTCACTTTATATTTAGATGAGACATAGGAGGAGCTTATCATGGTAAAAGCAGTAGTTGGCGCCAACTGGGGCGATGAAGGCAAAGGAAAGATTACGGATATGCTTGCCAAAGAAGCGGACATTATCGTCCGTTTTCAGGGTGGTGCAAATGCAGGACATACGATCGTAAATGATTATGGAAAATTTGCTTTGCATACACTTCCATCCGGTTGCTTTTATAATCATACCACCAGTATTATCGGAAACGGTGTGGCTCTCAATATTCCGATTCTGTTTCAGGAAATACAGGATATTGTCAGCAAGGGAGTACCGAAACCGAAGATTCTTGTGTCAGACAGAGCACAGGTAGTTATGCCATATCATATTTTGTTTGATCAGTATGAGGAGGAAAGGCTGGGCGGAAAGTCCTTTGGTTCTACCAAGTCAGGAATCGCTCCGTTTTATTCGGATAAATATGCTAAGATCGGCATTCAGGTAAATGAATTATTTGATGAGGAGAACTTAAAAGAAAAACTGAAAAATGTTTGTGAGACAAAGAATATTCTTCTTGAGCATTTGTATCACAAACCTTTG
>CAZLZX010000279.1:0-3013 GCA_964564095.1 uncultured Eubacterium sp.
AACCGTGTTGTGAAGTATATCGTTGAAAATGTTGGCAAGACATTTTCTGCGAACGCTATCGTAAAGTTTTTGAAAAGCGAGGGGCGTTCTCTCTCGGTGGAATCTGTCTATAACTATCTGGAATGGCTGGAAAAGGCTTTTGTGATCTACCGATGTCAGAGATACGACCTGCAAGGAAAATCCGTGCTGAAAACGCAGGAGAAGTTCTATCTTGCGGATGCTTCTCTGAAATACTGCATAATGGGATTCAATCCGAAATCCGTTGCCGCAATGCTGGAAAACATCGTGTATTTTGAGTTATGCAGAAAAGGCTATAAAGTTTACATCGGAAAAAACGAGACAAAAGAAATCGACTTTGTGGCTGTACGGCGCGATGAGCGTATTTATGTGCAGGTATGCCGCAATCTGCCGGAGGAATCTGACCGAGAGGTTGCCAATCTGCTTGAAATCAAAGACCACTACCCCAAGTATGTAGTCACATTCGATGAGCTTGCCACAGGCAATATCAATGGTGTAAAGATCGTACATTTAGCGGATTTTTTGTTGAGTGAAAATTATTAAGCTATGTGCATGAGCAAACCAGGAGGCGATATTTGAAATAAATATCAAGGGGCAGGAATATAAATTCCTGCAATAAGTCTATCCCGATTTCCGTATCGGTTTCCTGACTGCTTCGGTGGATATAATACTGTGAAATTTTCTGATTTATTGACAGATAAGGATGCATATGAGAGAATGAGTAAAACATCCAATCCCTATGGCGATGGGCTTGCGAGCGCAAGCCTGAATTCTTTGAGATAAGATTTTTGTCTGGGTTTTAGGAATAAAATGCTGCGCATTATAAGGAGAAGATCGATATGGCAAACAAATGGAAAAAGTTTGATCAGGGCGCTGATGAATGTTATACAGGTATGATTACCGGGAAACCCGGGATTTCAACCTGGGTAAAGACGTTTCATATTTTGCGGAGTATTTTAGAGGAACTCAAACAGGCGGAGACGGAATTCCCTCGTACATTGGAAGCATTGGAGGATGCTACAGAATGGAAGCACGATTTTAGTGGATGGCTAGACGATTTTTTGTCTGAACTTGATATGCATGAACAGTATCGGCAGCTTTTGGATGCGGCGGAATATTTATTAAAAATATTTGACTGGAGCGAAGGAGACGAACTGGATTTGCGTTTTCATAAGGCGCAGTGTCTGTGGGAGTTGGGAAAGGCTGAAAAGGCGTATGAGTTTTGCAAACGCTGGATTAATAGCGAACCGGAGAATGAGCAGGCCAAAGCAGCATATGTATATGCGTGTATCCATATGGGAAACTACCAGGAAGCGTGGGATTTTGTGGATGATGTAATGCCCAAATGGGACATCTGTGATGAAGATGCGTTTGTATTCTATATGGCAGTGGATCGGCTGTGCGATGCAACAGGAGACGGGGAAAAGAAAGAAAAGATACAAAAACTGATCGAGGAATGCGATGAGCAATTTGATGCAGAGTTTGAAGCATGGCTGGAGGGAGAAGACATTGATGAAGAAGATGATTTCTGTCTGCCCTTTAATTAGTTACTGACAATTTTACAGGAGAACGATCGAATGGAGCAAAGAAATACTTCACAGATAAAGAAACTTCATTTCCTTTTGACTAACAATGGTTTTTGACCGGATACCCAGGACGGAGAATGTGAAAAAGAGATTTCGGAGTGGAAACATCGGTTTGAACAGTCGCGCTTTGAAACACTGTATAATCTGGGATTCAAGGAAAGACCGAAGTGGCTGGATGCGTCCGGCGCTTTTTTGTATCAGATTGCGGATGCGTTTCTTCAGGCGTTGTCACATCATCCGGATCTGGAGTTGTTGAGAGGACAGATTAAGATTGAGGCAGATGTCGGATCTGTGATCTCGAATGGAACCTGGCTGTCTGGATTTCTCATGCATTTAAGAAAACCCGCAAATTTGCGCTCGGCAGTTTTGCCGAAATCATTCGACGCAACGCTCCGTCCTTATTACCCCGATTGAGAATGATCTGGGCAATTTATGGTCATTGTTCGATTTTTTAAACAAGGGATTGCTGGGTAGCTCAGAAGAGTTTCGTGAGTATTGCAAAACTTTGGAAGATCATCCGGAAGGGTATGTGCGGTTAAAGGGAATGATTGCTCCGTTCATGCTGCGGCGCGTAAAGACGGATAAAACGATCATTTCTGATCTTCCGGACAAGCTGGAGCAGGTTGATTATGTCATGCTTTCAAAGAAACAGGCGGTTCTTTATCGGAAATATGTTGCACAGTTGTCTGAAAAGATCGAGAGTCTGGATGGCATGCAGAGACGGGGGATGGTGCTTGCCTCTCTTACGAAGCTAAAACAGATCTGTAACCATCCCGACCAGTATCTGGGACAGTCGGCTTATGAGGAAAGGGAGAGCGGAAAGTTCGCCCTGCTGCGGGAATTGTGTCAAACGATTTATGAGAAAAGAGAGCGGGTATTGATTTTTACCCAGTTTAAAGAAATAACGGGGTATCTGGACGAATATCTGGCCGGTATTTTTCATCAGAAAGGCTTTGTTCTGCATGGCAGCACTCCGATTGCCGTATGCAATAAGATGGTCGAAGCTTTTCAGGGAGAGAAGTATATACCATACATGATTTTATCCGTAAAAGCAGGAGGTACTGGACTAAATCTGACCAATGCCAGCCACGTCATTCATTTTGACCGCTGGTGGAATCCGGCAGTGGAGAATCAGGCAACAGACCGCGCATATCGGATCGGCCAAAAGAATAATGTCATGGTACATAAGCTGGTATGCAAAGGGACGATTGAAGAGAAAATAAATAATCTTCTCGAATCGAAAAAAGAGTTGGCAGAAAATGTGATTGGATCCGGAGGGGAGAACTGGATTACGGAAATGAGCAATGATGAATTGCTGGCTATCCTGAAATTGGAGTGAGGATATATATGAGCAGGAACTATTGGAATACCGGATATTACAGTGAGCCGGATACAAAGAAGCTTCAGAA
>CAZLZX010000280.1:0-3001 GCA_964564095.1 uncultured Eubacterium sp.
CAGCTTCAAATTTTTTTTCAAAAAGTACTTGACTTTTTATTAGCAGGCTTTTCTTTTGATATATGCATTATAGCATGAAAAAATATGTTGTTTTATTCAAGAAAACGCATTAATAATCCCAATAATGCATAACAAAACACAAAGATACAAAACAAAAAAACTTGACTTAAATATAAAACAAAATGGGATAAAAAGCAAGAGAAATATATTATTGTGAAGCGCAATGAAAAGATCAGGAATAGGAACATCGGACGAATGCTTATTTTGACGAATCCGGACAGAATAAGCATAGTTCCCAATCTTTTTCATATATTATTTTTATGAAGAATCGTAAATCCAGAGAATGGAAATCACAAATGGTTGAAAATTTAAACCTCCCTAAAGATCTGATGATGGGAGCAGTTCTTCTGCATGTAACCGGACAGACGGAATTGGAAATTGAAAATTACAGAGGAATTTTGATTTATACGGAAGAGCATATCCGGCTGTCGATCAAAGGAGGTCAGTTGGATATTACCGGTAAAGCATTGAAGATAGAATATTATACCAACAGTGATATGAAGATTACCGGGCTGATTTTGCAAATATCTTATCTGATGTAAAGGATAGTTACATGATTCGATTTATTAAATTTTTTCATGGATTTTTATACGTCAGATTAACAGGATATTCGCCGGAACGTTTCCTGAATTTATGCATCAATAAGGATATTTTGATTTGGGATTTAAAGCCGGTGGATAATGGATATGAATTTTATATTAGTATCCGGGCATTCCGGCAGCTAAAACCATTGCTGAAAAAGACAGGTACAAAGATACATATCAAGAAAAAGACAGGATTGCCTTTTTTAGCATTTCAGTATCGCAGACATAAGTTTTTCTTTGTGGGAATTGCCATTTGTTTTTGTATATTGTTTTCCATGTCAAGATTTGTATGGGATGTGGAGATCAATGGAAATTCTTATTTTTCGGATCAGGTACTGACAACTTATTTGGATACGCTGGGGATTGGTTATGGCACCTTGAAAGGAAAGCTCGACTGTGCATCGATAGAGGAACAGATACGCAAGGATTATCCGGATATTATATGGGTTTCGGTAAGGGTACAGGGGACCAGACTGATCATAGATCTGCAGGAAGTGTCCGCAGGAGAGGAGACAGAAGTGCAGGAAGAATCAGGGCAGGATCTGCTGGCGCCCTTTGACGGAACGGTCACATCTATAGTGACCCGTTCGGGAACGCCTGTGGTAGAGCAGGGAACCGAAGTAAAGGAGGGAGATATACTGGTCAGCGGATGTGTAGAAATCCTGGATGACAGTGGAGAAGTGGCAAACTATAAGTATGTGAAAGCGGATGCCGAAATCTGGATTGCGGGAACTCTTGACTATGAAGATCAATTTGACAGACAGGTCACTGTATATCAAAAGACTGATCGGCAAAAGAAGCGTGTGATATTTTGGCTGAATGACAGGTATCTGGAACTGGGGCCGGGAAGAAATCGGTTTGAGGAATATGAGATCAGTACAAGGCAGTTTCCGTTGATGCTGGGAAAAAATTTTTATTTGCCGGTAGATATGCAGATCGCGACAGTTCAGGAATTGAAAAAAGAGGTCCGGGATCGAACAAAAGAGGAGATAAAATCTCAGGCAGAGAATACACTTGCACTATATTGCAAAAAATTAACGAAAAATGGATTCCAAATACAGGGAAAAAATGTTAAGATAAAATTTAATGAAAAACAGGTACAGGTAGATGGCACAATAGATGTGCTGGTTCAGGCACAGGATTATCAGCCCACCGAAAAACGTACCTTGGAACCAAAGGAAGGACAGGAAATTAATGGGATTAACACAGGGACAAATGGAGATTCCACTTGAGCATATGGCAAATGTGTTCGGTCAGTTCGATTCCTATCTTAAAAAAATTGAAAAAGCACTGAAGGTTACGATCGTAGTCAGAGAGCAGGGCGTGAAACTGGTAGGAGAAGAAGAGGCGGTGCAAAGTGCACAGAGTGTCTTTTCACAGCTGACCGAGTTGTCCAAACGGGGAAATCAGATCACGGAACAGAATGTAAATTATGTGCTGGATCTGTGCAGCCGTTCGCTGGAATCGTCTATTGTTGAGCTTGACAGTGAGATCATCTGTCATACGATTCAGGGAAAGCCTGTAAAGCCAAAGACATTGGGACAAAAGGATTATGTAGATCAGATCCGCAAGAAAATGATTGTATTCGGCATGGGACCGGCAGGCACAGGCAAGACCTATTTAGCGATGGCAATGGCGATCACTGCCTTTAAAAATGAAGAGGTAAACAGGATCATTCTGACCAGACCTGCTATAGAGGCAGGCGAAAAACTGGGATTTTTGCCGGGAGATTTGCAGAGTAAAATCGATCCTTATCTTCGCCCTTTGTATGATGCTTTGTATCAGATCATGGGGGCGGAAAGCTTTATGAAAAACCAGGAAAAGGGATTGATCGAAGTGGCTCCGTTGGCATATATGAGAGGTCGTACATTGGATAATGCATTTATCATCTTGGATGAAGCGCAAAATACGACGCCGGCTCAGATGAAGATGTTTCTGACCAGAATCGGATTTGGATCAAAAGCTGTCATTACAGGGGATGCCACACAGAAGGATCTGGCGCCCGGTACAAAATCAGGACTGGATGTGGCTTTAAAGGTATTGTCCAAGATTGATGAGATAGGTATCTGTCAATTGACAAGCAAAGACGTGGTACGTCATCCGCTGGTACAGAAAATCGTTCAGGCATATGAGGATTATGAGGAAAAAAGTCTGAAGAACACGAAAGGCACCAAAAGAAAAAAGCAATAAGAGGAACATAAAAATATGACAGTGAATATCGTTTGCGAGACAAAGACAGATTTTTCGTTTCATTATAAAGAACTGGCCAAAAAGGTCATAGAGACTGCTATGGATGCGGAGGATTTTCCTTATGAAGCGGAAGTGAATCTGACATTAGTTGATAATGAAACGATCAG
>CAZLZX010000281.1:0-2987 GCA_964564095.1 uncultured Eubacterium sp.
AAATTTGGAAAGAGTAAATTCCACCCCAAAGTGGAATTTAACTTTTCAAATAACATTAAACGCTTATAGATACAAAAAATGGTTGACAAATATTATAAAAAGTATTATCCTTTAGCACATATAGAACAAACCGTTGAGAAAGAATAGTAAGCTTTTTTGAAAATTTCAGAGAGCTGCAGATGGTGGGATTGCAGTATGAAGGAATTAGCTGAATGGACTTTTGAGGGCAGCCTGAAAGTGTATACCGTAGGAGCTGCCGGGATCCGAGCCCGTTATCCGGTCGGCATGTATTATAGTACATGGAAAAGTGGGCGTTTATGTCAATTTGAGTGGTACCGCGATAATAAGTCATTTATTACCGTCTCAGGTTTTCCTGGGACGGTTTTTATATTGCAAGAAAGGTGCATGAAGAGAAAACAAGGGCTTGTTTTATATCAGATGCCGGAAGGCAGTAAGAAGATTTATAGAAAAGAGAGGTAGAAACAATGAAAAAGAAAATGATTGCATGTTTATTAACTGGTGCGCTTGCAGTGGCAGCACTTGCAGGATGCGGAGCTTCGTCAGGAGACAATACTGACACAGACAAGAATGTATCGGCACAGAATGAGAGCAAAGGGGACGGTACGACATATACAGTGGGTATCGTACAGTATGTCGATGACGCATCCTTAAATCAGATAGCAAAAGCAGTAAAGGAAGAGCTGGATGCAAAGGGAGCTGAGCTTGGCGTGACCTTTGATTATGAGGATCACACCTATAACGGTCAGGGAGATTCCACTGTTATGAACCAGATTGCCAGTGACTTGATCAACGACAATGTGGATATCATCGTGCCGATCGCCACACCGGTAGCTATGGTTATGCAGGCTGCTACAGAAGAGACACAGACGCCGGTTGTGTTTTCAGCGGTATCCGATCCGGTAAACAGCAAGCTGGTGGCAAGCATGGAAGAGCCGGGGAGCAACATTACAGGTACTTCCGATATGCTTGATACGGAGGCGATCATGGAACTGATGCTGGCAGCAGACCCGGACATCAAAAAAGTAGGTCTTTTGTATGATAAAGGCCAGGATTCCTCTGCAGTTCCGGTTCAGGAAGCAAGAGAATATCTTGAGGGCAAAGGGATTGAAGTGGTAGAAAAGACAGGTACGACCAATGACGAGATCACATTGGCAGCAGATGCGCTGATCGCAGCAAACTGTGAAGCTGTATTTACACCTACCGATAATACCGTAATGACAGCAGAACTTTCTATTTTTGAAAAGTTCCAGGATGCCAAGATCCCTCACTACTGCGGAGCAGATTCCTTCGCTCTGAACGGCGCTTTCTGTGGATATGGTGTCAATTATGAGGAGCTTGGTGTAGCTACGGCAGATATGGTAGTGGACATTCTTGTAAATGGAGCTGATCCTGCTACGACGCCGGTACAGACTTTAAATAATGGTATTGCTACTGTAAATACGGAGACAGCAGAAGCAATCGGTCTTGACTACAGCATGTTTGCAGATATGTGCGAACTGGTAAAAGAGACAGTGACAGCCAAAGAATTTGAATAAAGATCTGTCAGACTGACTCATGATCGCTGGATTGCCGCAAAGCGTGCAGTCCGGCGGTTATGATATATTTTAGTTTGCAGAAAATATTTTTATCGTTTCACAAAATGATTCAGGAGAAATGATTATGTTATCGTCGATTTTTACAGTATCTCTGGCACAGAGCGCAATTGAACTGGGATGTATCTATGCACTGGTAGCGTTGGCGCTCTTTGTGTCATTTTCTATATTGAATATTGCCGATCTGTCTACGGACGGATGTTTTACTCTGGGATGTGCGGTGTGCGCCATGGTAACTCTGGCAGGCCATCCGTTTCTGGGGCTTTTGGCAGCCATGTGCGCAGGTGTGGCGTCCGGTTATGTAACAGCCTTTCTGCAGACAAGGCTAGGCGTAGAATCTATATTGGCAGGAATCATTGTAAATACAGGATTGTATACGATCAACATTGCTGTTATGGGATTTTCTTCACAGATTAATCTGTTTGCCAATGATACGATCTTTACAAAGGCAAAAGAGCTGATTGGCGGAAACTGGTATGAAATTATCACGATTTTGATCATTGTATTGATCATTGGCCTGATATTGACCTGGTTTTTGAGTACGCGTCTTGGACTTTCCATACGTGCCACCGGAGATAATGAATTTATGGTAAAGGCATCCTCCATCAGTCCGGTATTTACGATTACGATCGGTCTGTGTGTGGCAAATGCCATGACCGGACTTTCAGGAGGACTGTTAGCGCAGTATCAGAAATCCTGTGATATCAATATTGGTACCGGTCAGGTTACGATCGCCCTTGCCAGTCTGATCATCGGAGAAACACTGGTAGGAAAAGGAAGCGTAATGAAACGGGTATTGGGCGTTATCCTGGGAAGTTGTCTGTACCGTTTTATCGTAGCGATCGCACTGCGGTTTAATGTGCCGGCAGAATGCTTAAAGCTCGTCTCTTCCATCATTGTTGCGGTGGCGATCTCTCTGCCGTATCTGAGACAGAAGGTTGCATTTGCAAAAATAAAGCGTGCGGCCATCAATAAACGGAGACAGGGAGGTGGTTATTAATGCTGCAGCTGATTGACATATCCAAAACCTTTAATCCCGGAACTGTCAATGAGAAAAAGGCGCTGGATCATCTGAATCTGACTTTGGATGACGGCGATTTCGCTACGATCATAGGCAGCAACGGTGCAGGAAAATCTACGATGTTCAATGCAATCTGCGGAACCTTTTTTGTGGACGAGGGCGGCGTGATACTGGATGGAGTGGATATTACTTATGTAAAGGAGCACCACAGAAGCAAATATATCGGTCATTTGTTTCAGGACCCGATGAAGGGGACTGCTCCCAATATGAGTATTGAGGAAAATCTGGCATTGGCTTACCTTCGGGCAACGAAGGAAAGAGGGAAATTTTTCAGTCGGATCACAAAAAAGGAA
>CAZLZX010000282.1:0-2983 GCA_964564095.1 uncultured Eubacterium sp.
CTGATCCTCTGTACCATAAGTTAAGATCGGATCAATACACAATGAAGTATGTGCGGATACGATAACGCCTGTTGTGGCGCATTTTTTAGATAATTCCTCCACACACATAGCGTATGTAAGAACGTCACAACCCTGTCCGCCATACTCCTTTGGAACCGGAATACCCATGAAACCAGCTTTAGCCATTTTTTTAACTGTTTCCATCGGGAACTGTTCTGTCTCGTCAACCTCCTGCGCGAGAGGTTTCACTTCTGCTTCTGCAAAATCTCTGAAAAGAGTTCTCGCCATTTCATGTTTTTTGCTTAACGCGAAATCCATTCTATTTTCCTCCATTTTCATAATCAGCTTGGAAACGCCTTGGGCATGTGTAGCGAAATGCACATGCCCTCATCAGCGTTATCCATCACTAATAAATTAACTTAATTATTTACTGTAATCGTAGAAACCTTTGCCGGTCTTGCAGCCGAGTTTACCTGCGCGAACCATTTTTTTCAGCAATGGATGCGGACGGTATTTCGGATCTCCGGTTTCATCATACAGTACATTCATAATTGCAAGACAGATATCCAGTCCAACCAGATCGCCTAAAGCCAAAGGACCCATTGGATGATTTGCGCCCAGTTTCATAGCAGTATCAATACCTTCTACTGATGCAACGCCATCCGCATAAATTCCAACCGCTTCATTGATCATAGGAATCAAAATTCTGTTTACAACAAATCCTGCTGCTTCATTTACTTCAACAGGTGTCTTTCCGATCTCTTTTGCAATAGCAACTATTTTGTCCCTCAATTCATCAGGAGTATTTTCTCCCTGAATAACTTCGATCAGCTTCATAACAGGCGCCGGATTGAAGAAATGCATACCGATAACCGGTCTGTCAATTCCTGCACCAATCTCTGTAATAGAAAGAGAAGAAGTATTTGTAGCAAAAATACATTCTGCCGGAACGATATCCTGAAGTTCCTTGAATGTCTGTTTCTTAACATCCATAACTTCCAAAGCTGCCTCAACAACCAGATCTACATCTGTACAAATATCTTTTGTGCCAGTTGTGATCTTTGCCAAAATCGCATCTGCTGCAGCCTGTTCCATTTTGCCTTTTGCAACACGTTTTGCAAATCCCTTAGCAATTTTGTTTTTGCCGTTTGCTGCGAATTCATCATTGATATCGCATAAATAAACCTCATAACCTTCAGTCTGAGCAAACGCCTGAGCGATACCTGAACCCATTGTACCTGCTCCAATAATACCTACCTTCATGATACATCCTCCTTGAAATGAAATATATGCACTAAATATGAAATACGCCGACTGTCATACCCAAACAATCAGGTCCATAGATTAGCCATTTTATCTGTTCTTAATAGTTTGGCGTCCCTGCTATGGGATGTGTAACCGGACGATATTTAAGAATCGATACACATCCCATAGCAAGAACGCCAAAAAGCGTCCTTGCATCGTTTAGCTAAAACAAACTCGTACAAATTTAGTATTTTTCAACAATAGTAGCACAACCCATGCCGCCGCCAATACATAAGGTAGCCAAACCGCGCTTAGCGTCCGGATTCTGCTGTAAATCATATAATAATGTAACGAGGATACGGCAGCCTGAAGCCCCTACCGGATGTCCAAGGGCAATAGCGCCTCCTCTTGGATTTAATACTTCATCCTTGAAACCAAGTTCTTTCTGTACTGCCACAGACTGAGCTGCGAAAGCTTCGTTAGCTTCGATGATATCAAAATCATTGATATCTTCGATTCCAGCGATCTTCATAGCTTTCTGTGTCGCAGGTACAGGTCCGATGCCCATAATCTCCGGAGCGCATCCGCCAAGAGCGCCGGCTACGAATGTTGCCATTGGTGTAACGCCAAGCTCTTTTGCTTTCTCTTCGCTCATAACAACGATTGCTGCAGCGCCATCATTGATACCGGAAGCGTTGCCGGCAGTTACAAGACCGCCCTCTTTACCGGAGCAGCATCTTAATTTGCTGAGAGTCTCTGGTGTTGTGCCGGCGCGCGGTCCCTCATCTTTTGTGATCATAACAACATCTTTTTTCACTTTTACCGGAACTGGTACAATCTCATCATCGAATAATCCAGCTTCCTGAGCTGCAACTGCTTTCTGCTGTGATTTTGCTGCAAACTCATCAAGCTCTTCACGCGTCAGACCCCACTGATCGCAAATATTCTCTGCTGTAATCATCATATGATAGTTATTAAATGCATCCCATAATGCATCGTTAACCATTGTATCGATCATTGTCGCATTATTCATTCTGTAACCGAAACGGGCTTTTTTCAGAGCATACGGAGCCATAGACATGTTTTCCATACCACCTGCTACTACGATATCAGCCTGTCCGGCCATGATCATGTTAGCTGCCTCATTTACACACTTCAAACCGGAACCGCAAACAACATTCAATGTGAAGGCAGGTACTGTATCCGGAACACCGGCTTTGATAGATGCCTGACGCGCAGGGTTCTGTCCCTGAGAAGCCTGAATTACACAGCCCATCATAACTTCATCTACCTGCTCTGGTTTCACACCAGCTCTGTTCAGAGCTTCTTTGATTGCGATAGCTCCCAACTCAACTGCCGGAGTGTTACCAAACTGTCCGCCCATTTTACCGATTGCAGTACGGCATGCGCCTGCTAAAACTACTTTTCTTGCCATTTCATTTCTCTCCTTTTTTAATTAAAAATATTCCCTCTAGTTTTATGTAATACTACGCTAGATAAACTAATTTTAGCACTCGTTGCAGGATAATGCAAGAATTGCCAAATGGTTCACATCAAAAAAAATTTCCTCAAAAACTATCACTTTGATATTTTTTTAACAAAGTCTTTTAAATAAAAAATGGGTTACTGTTCCAGCACCACGTTAGTATAACTTTAACACAATCCTTTTTATTTTGCAATACTAACCATTCTGTAAGTTACTATCTTTTTTGTTTCCTTCTTACTTATTTGTCACTAT
>CAZLZX010000283.1:0-2978 GCA_964564095.1 uncultured Eubacterium sp.
TTGAAGAGCAGCAGGAAATCTGGGATGACTCCATGGCAGAGAGCGGCAGAGCCTTCACGGAAAAATATGTGGCGGTGCCGGGGCATAGTGAACATCAGACGGGGCTTGCCATTGATCTTGGATTAAAGCAGGAGGTAGTAGATTTTATCCGGCCTGATTTTCCATATACCGGCATCTGCCAGACCTTCCGGAAGAAAGCTGCCGATTACGGCTTTATAGAACGCTATCCGGCGGGAAAAGAGGGAATTACCGGGATCGGTCATGAGCCATGGCATTTTCGTTATGTAGGTATTCCCCATGCGGCGATCATGGCGGAAAGAGATCTGACGCTGGAGGATTATATTGTTTTCATCAAACAGTTTCCTTTGGGACAGAGACCATATCATTTTTATTATAACGGGCAGGAGATACTGGTGTCATATCTGAAAGCGGAGCAGGAAGGCTGTACGAAGCTGCAGGTGGATACGACGATGCCATATTCCATCTCCGGCAACAATGTGGACGGTTTTATCATTACGGAATGGAGGAGAGAGCATGCGTTCCAGAGCAAATTACGGGGGGCTTGATCATTTCCGGATGGCTGCGGCTATTCTGGTTATAGCGATCCATACGTCCCCGCTTACATCCTTCAGCGATGGCGCAGATTTCTTTCTGACAAGGGTTCTCGCCAGGGCAGCAGTACCATTTTTCCTCATGGTAACCGGACAGTTCGTGGTGTCAAGGTTTGTATTTCATAAAGATACTGGGGCAGAAAGGATGTGGCAGTATGTAAAGAAAATCGCCATTGTCTACGGCATTGCCATACTGATCTATATACCGATCGGGATTTATGCCGGTCATTATAAGGACCTGAGTCTGGGAGCAGTGCTTCGGATGCTGGTATTTGACGGGACTTTCTATCACTTATGGTATTTTCCTGCCTGTATCATTGGCGTGCTGCTGGTTTATGGGCTGGGCAGGTTTTTGAATGTGCCGGGGATGCTGATCGTGACAGCATTTTTATATGTGATCGGTCTTTTTGGGGACAGCTATTATGGCGTGATCGAAAATGTGTCGGGAATATCTGCGGCTTATGAAGTGGGATTCCATATATTTTCTTACACGAGAAATGGTATCTTTCTGGCGCCTCTGTTTCTGGCGCTGGGGGCATGTGTCGGCAGGGTGCATGCTTCTTTAAATCGAACCGCACAGAAGAAAAAGAAGAGAGTTGTCAGACCGACAAACTGCGAAATGGGACTGGTTATCTCACTTTGCATTATGACAGCGGAAGCATTTGCCCTGCGGCATTTTGGAGTTCAGCGTCATGACAGCATGTACTTTGCGTTGATACCGACAATGATATTTCTGTATATGGCGGTTTTGTCATGGAAAAGAAAGCCGGCGAAATTTGTGCGTAATATGACGACATGGATCTATATTCTGCATCCGGCAGTCATTGTAATCGTGCGGGGAGCGGCGGGATATCTGCATCTTACAGAGCTTTTGGTGGAAAATAGTCTGATACATTATATTGCAGTGGTTGCCGTAACTCTTGTGATTGCAGCAATCATCACAGGGGTGTTATCTGTTGTGAAATGGATGACCGTGCGCAGAGAAGATAAGGTCTGATCGGAAAAACGAAGGCGTAAAAGAGATAAAGGGCAGGACAAGGATTAGATGGAAGAGATAGATTGGATGTGGGCAGCATGATGAGTATGAAGAAACGAAACAGCAATAGATATGAAAAAAATATCCGGTGCAGCCGGGCATGGATCGAACTGAGCAGAGAGGCGCTGCGGCACAATGTTACGGTGCTTCAGCAAAGACTTCCGGAGCATTGTAAGCTGATGCCGGCAGTAAAAGCGGACGCCTATGGGCATGGCGCGGTGCTGTTGTCAAAGGAGCTCAATAAGATAGGTGTAACCTCTTTTTGCGTGGCATGTGCAGCGGAAGGAGTAGAGCTCAGAAGAAATGGGATAAAGGGCGAGATACTGGTTCTCGGTTACACTCACACAGAGCAGTTTGGATTGCTGCATCGGTATCATCTGATTCAGACGGTTATTGATTATGCATATGCGGAAAAACTGAATCAGTATCATAAAAAATTACACGTACACATCGGGATCGACACGGGGATGCACCGGTTAGGCGAACGGAGTGAGAATATCGAGCTGCTCTGTAAGATCTATGAAATGAAAAATCTGGTAGTAGACGGACTGTTTACACATCTTTGTACGGCGGATACGGATCAACTGAGAGATCAGAAATTTACCAGATTTCAGGCGAGAGCATTTTATGACGTCATCGATGAATTGCAGGAGAGAGGCTATCCCTGTCCAAAGATACATCTGCTGTCCAGCTATGGCGTGGTAAATTATCCGGAGCTTGCAGAGGATTATGCCAGGGTGGGGATCGCTCTTTACGGACTTCTCAGTACGAAGGAGGATACCCTGAAATGGAAGGATACGCTCAGTCCGGTTTTATCGCTGAAGGTCAGAGTAGCCACAGTAAAGAAATTGTATGCGGGAGAGGCCGCCGGATATGGACTGCAGTTTACGGCGGACCAGGATATGAAGATCGCCACCCTTGCCATCGGATATGCCGACGGCCTGCCCAGATCCCTTTCCAACGGCGTGGGGAAGGTGCTGATCAATGGCGCCCAGGCGCCTATTATCGGACGGATCTGTATGGATCAGACACTGGTGGATGTCAGTAAAGTGCCGGATATTAAGACCGGGGATACCGCAGTGGTCATTGGATGCAGCGGAGATCTTTCCATTTCGGCAGCAGATCTGGCGCAGCAGACGGGAACTATTACAAATGAGATCCTGAGCCGGATGGGAAAACGTCTGGTGCGGATCATGGTATAAAACGAAAGAAAGACTGGGGACCGGCTAGGCTCCGGTCTTTTTTTTCTTTATAGGAAATTACGATTTTGGAGAGCGCAAAAAGAAACACATGTTTACCGAACATATGTTGGATAAACATGTGTTTGAACA
>CAZLZX010000284.1:0-2930 GCA_964564095.1 uncultured Eubacterium sp.
TAACCAATACATTTCTTTGCTTTTTCCGGTTCCTTATTAATATCATGTCCATTAATTTTTACTTCCCCGGAAGTGGCGCCAATATAACCTGTAATAATATTCATGGTAGTAGATTTTCCGGCTCCGTTAGGGCCCAAAAAGCCATAAATATTTCCGGATTCCAAAACCAGATTCAGATCCTTTACCGCCACATTTTCTCCATATTTCTTTGTAAGATGGCATATCTCCACAGAAGAAGTTTCCCTGGAAATCTCCGACTGCTGCGGCTCATCCTGAAGAACCGCATCCTTTACAGATTCGTCCTGCATGCCTTCATGAATCATACACGCTTCCTCCTTGCTTATATTGAAAAGATAGAAATATTTTATTAATAAAGTGTGTATAGAATTGGAAAAAATTGTGATAATTATGTGATCACCGATCGAGACATGCCCCTTTAGATATAATTTTTTATATCATAATAATTTCTGTGCGACAAAAAACGGGATCCTCCCATCATAGTCCGGAAGATCCCGTTTTTGTCATATTATATTTAATGATTCTTCTTTTTTCGGAATGCAATGCCGAAAATGACCGCTAATAATACTACCGCAAATATCATCCAGCCAGTCAATATTTTTGTTCCCATCTTCGCAAACGTATCATAATACCCCTTCAAATATACGACCACGATGATTGCCGGCAGGATATAGGTCATATAGAACCGAAGAGAAGCCGCCAGCTTCATACCTTTTCCCGTGTTCACTTCAGCAAGAAAATTATCCCATCCCCATCCGTTTTTCTTCACGCAGAAAAGAACAAAGATCATACTTCCAAGAGGAAGCAGATTGTAGGATACCAGAAAATCTTCCAGATCCATAATACTGCTGCCTGCGCCTACAGGCTGGAAGCCGGACAGAATATTAAATCCTAAAACTGCCGGAAGGGACAGCAGGGTAACTAAAACCAAATTGAAAGCAACCGCCTTTTTTCGCTCCCATCCACCCATATCCATAAAAAAGGATATGATATTTTCAAACACTGCAATGATCGTAGACAATGCGGCAAAGGACATAAAGATGAAGAAACAGGTTCCCCAGATCCGTCCTCCGCTCATATGATTAAATACGTTGGGCAGAGTAATAAAAAGCAGGGATGGACCTGCATCCGGCTCCACATTATATGCAAAGCAGGAAGGAATGATAATAAATCCGGCCATCAATGCCACGAAGGTATCCAGAATAACAATGTTTTTTGCCTCTCCTGCAATGGTACGCTCCTTTTTCAGATAACTGCCAAAGATCTCCATAGCTCCAATACCAATACTTAATGTAAAAAATGCATGGGTCATTGCATCAAAAACAACTGGTCCGATCCCCCGTTCCCTGATGGCATCCAGATTGGGTACTAAATAAAATTTAACGCCGGTCACTGCATTTGGAAGCGCCAACGAATGTACCGCCAAAACTACAATAAGAACAATGAGAATGCTCATCATTACCTTCATAATTTTTTCAATACCATTCTGCAAGCCCAGAATACAGACTCCAAAGGAGATCAAGATTGCCAGAATCATCCAGCCGATCATTGTCCCCGGCGAACCAAGCATGTCCGAAAATGCTCCCCCGATCTGTTCCGATGTCATGCCGGAAAGCTTCCCGGCAGCGCTGCGGTATGCATAAAACAGCATCCAGCCGCCTACCATCGTATAAAACATCATCAGTAAATAACTTCCAAAAATAGAAAACCATTTAAAATGATGCCAGTGAGTGCCTTTCTGTTCCAGTTCCTCATAGGCTCTGGAAGCCCCCTTCCGACTTCCCCGACCAACTGCAAATTCACTGATCAGAACCGGAAAACCCAATACAACTAAAAAAGCAAGATAAATAAGAATAAATGCAGCGCCCCCATTTTGCCCGCATATGTACGGAAACTTCCATACATTTCCAAGACCTACCGCACACCCTGCCGATACAAGGATGAACCCCAGTCTTGACCCAAACTTTTCTCTTTCTTTCATAGACTTCTCCTGATTATTCTATATTTTCTAACTACCTGACGATAGCCCTGATGCAAAAAATCTTCTTTTCCGTATCAAATCACATCCGTTCCGGCGCAGAAAAGCCCAAAACATCAATACAAGTCTCCAAAATATCCTTGGTCAATTCCAATAATCTGATATATCCTGCCTGAACCTCTTCATTTTC
This sequence comes from uncultured Eubacterium sp., assembly GCA_964564095.1. Taxonomy (GTDB): domain Bacteria; phylum Bacillota; class Clostridia; order Lachnospirales; family Lachnospiraceae; genus Brotonthovivens. The sequence goes on from CAZLZX010000284.1 coordinate 2,187, forward strand.
TTCCGCCATAATCTTTGTCTCATGATAGAAGTGATTAAAGGCATTGGCAAGATCATAAATATAAGAGCACACTTTATGAGGCGCCAGCTCTTCAAAGGCATTCTCCATTACACCGTTGAACTTTGCCAGCTCCAGCATCAATCCCTTAGCGCTTTCATTTGCCGGTGCCAGTATCTTCTTATCGGAAGCATCCCTGCCGCTCTCTTTATACTTTGACAAAATAGACTTCATACGAACGATCGTATACAAAATGTACGGCCCCGTATTTCCCTCAAAGGATGTAAAACGATCAATATCAAAGATATAATCCTTGGATGCCTGGTTGGACAGATCGCCGTATTTGATAGCAGAAAGAGCTACCACCTGGGCTGTTTCCTTTGCTTCCTCCTCGGACATCGTCTTATTCTCACAAATCTTCCCATACATCTGCTCTCTGATATCGCTGACCAGTTTTTCCAGGCGCATAACACCGCCCTCTCTGGTCTTAAATGGCTTTCCATCCTTGCCATTCATCGTACCAAAGCCGATAAATGTCAGTTTCGTATCCGGTGTTACCAGACCTGTCTTTCTGGCACAGCGGAACACCTGTGTAAAATACAGCTCCTGTCTCTTATCCACCACATAGATCAGATGATCCGGATGATAATCTTTCATTCTCCATACGATGGTTGCAAGATCTGTCGTATTATAAAGGGATGCGCCATCCGATTTTAAAATCATACACGGAGGGATCTCTTTTGTGTC
>CAZLZX010000285.1:0-2929 GCA_964564095.1 uncultured Eubacterium sp.
AGGAAAATAAGGAACTAGAAAAATAACTGTAAAAAGGGCAAGATCTGTGTTATAATAATCTTGTCTTTTTTTCTTTTATTTTATGGCGGCAGGTTTGCTTTTAAAACGTGCAGGCTGCTGCGTTTATCCGGAGCGATCGCTCTTTATTTCATACGAAGTATAGAATAATGTATAGTGTGATTAAAACAGCAGTCCTTCAGGGACTGGAGAGTATTCCGATCCAGGTAGAAACCAATATATCGGAGGGGATGCCTGTATTTGAAATGGTAGGATTTTTAGGCGCTGAGGTAAAGGAGGCCAGAGAGCGGGTAAGGATCGGCCTGCAAAATAGCGGAATCTATCTGCCGCCCAAGAGAATTACCATTAATTTTGTGCCGGCCAATATAAGGAAATCGGGATCTGCCTTTGATCTGGCAGTGGCGGCATCTATTTTGTGTGCGTTGGGACGGATGGAGCAAACGGTAGCCAGATCCTCATTGTTTATCGGAGAAGTAGGATTAAATGGGGAGGTTTTGCCTGTGCATGGAATTTTGTCGGCAGCCATACTGGCAAGAAAACAGCACATTTGCCGTATGTTTGTACCATGGAAAAATCGAAAGGAGGCAAGAGTATTTTCCGGTGTGGATGTGATTCCGGTAACAGATCTGGAACATTTGATGGAGATCTGTAGCTCGGAGAAGATGGAAAACTTTATATATTTGGAAAAGCAGGAGCTGATGACCAATCATTATGAGGAAGATTTTCAGGATATTTATGGTCAGGAGCTGGTCAAACGTGCCTGTGAGATCGCGGTCAGCGGTATGCATAATCTGTTGATGATCGGGCCTCCGGGCTCGGGAAAATCCATGATCGCCAAAAGGATTCCCTCTATTCTGCCTGCCATGGAGTGGGACGAGATCCTGGAGCTGTCGCAGATCTATCATGCAGCCAATATAGGAGAGGACAAGGAAACATTGGTTACCAATCGTCCGTTTCGTGCGCCCCATCATACGATTACACCCCAGGGAATGTGCGGCGGCGGGAAAAATCCGCTTCCGGGAGAAATCAGTCTGGCGCATAAGGGTGTGTTGTTTTTGGACGAATTTCCGGAGTTTCAGAAAAATCTCATTGATATGCTCAGGCAGCCTATGGAGGATAAAAAAATCAGAATATCCAGAGTGGGAGGGAGTGTGTGCTTTCCCTGTGACTTTATGCTGGTTGCCGCCATGAATCCCTGTAAATGCGGGTATTATCCGGATCTCTCCAGGTGCAGATGTACGCCCTCGTCCGTACAGTCCTATATCAATCATATTTCACAGCCGATGCTGGATCGGATCGATATGACAGTGGAGACAAGGGAGTTGTCCTTTCATGAGCTTTTGGGAAAGAAAAAATCAGAATCTTCGGATCAGATACGCAGGAGAGTGGAGAGAACCCATGAGATCCAGAAGAAACGATTTCAGAATAAAGGGTATTATTTTAACGCCCATATGTCAGTTCCGGATATAAATGAATTTTGCGTGACAAATGAAGAAGGTAAAAAGTATTTAGAGCAGATCGTCAAAGAACAGGGATTGTCTGCCAGGGCTTATTTTAAAATTTTAAAGGTGGCGCGAACGATTGCAGATATGGAGGAACAGGAGCAGATCTCCATATCTCATTTGATGGAAGCCTGTGCATACCGGAGTCTGGACAAAAAATATTGGGGAAGGATGGAATAAAATGAATGGCGGAGAATAAAAAGATAACAGAAGAATTTTTGTATAAAAGCTGGCTTGCATCCGTTTTGACGCTCTCTTCAGAGAAAAAAATACAGTTGATACAGGAATATACGCCGAAAGAACTGTTTTGTATGCCGGAATTAAAATTGCGGCAGGTCTGCGAATATTTTGCTATAAAACCGGAAATTCTTATTCCGTCAGACCGGACGTCGGCAGAAATCATGGCAGAAGAGCTTTCGGAAAAAAAGATCGGTCTGACCACCATATTAGATGAGGACTATCCAAGAAAATTAAAATACATAAATGATCCGCCTTTTGCATTATATTATAAAGGTTGTCTGCCAACCAAAGGCGTATCAGCGGCAGTGGTGGGAGCACGGCAATGTTCTGAATATGGCAGGAGCATGGCAAAGGAGCTTGGTAAGACGCTTGGCGAAAATGGGATCAATGTTATCAGCGGTATGGCATATGGAATTGACAGCGCAGGACATGCAGGTGCATTGCGGGGCGGCGGAAGGACTTTTGCAGTCCTGGGATGCGGCGTGGATGTATGTTATCCGGCGGCGGCCAGGGCGTTGTATGAAAACATACTGGATCAAAAGGGAGGTATTTTGTCGGAATATCCGCCGGGAACACCGCCGATTGCCAGAAATTTTCCGTACAGAAACCGGATCATCAGCGGACTCAGTGATATTGTGATTGTGGTAGAGGCGAAATTAAAGAGCGGATCATTGATCACGGCAGATTTTGCCATGGAACAGGGAAAGGAGGTTTATGCAGTGCCGGGACGTATCTGCGATGCATGGAGTCAGGGTACGAACCGCCTGATTTATCAGGGCGCAGGGGTAATTTGCAACATCAGACAGTTTATGGAGGATAAGAATTTATTGGCTGCAGGAAAAGAAAATTATATGAAAGAAAAAAATTTTGTACTTGAAAAAGAGGAACGGTTGTTGTATAGTTGTCTAGATTTCGAACCAAAATTTCTTGACATTATAATAGAAGAAACAGGTTTTACCGTGTTGATGGTTTTGGAAATTCTGAACCGGTTAAGTCGAAAAGGACTGGTAAAAGAATGTTATAAAAATTATTTCAGTAAGGTGGCTTTGTAAAGAGCTGACCGAGAGAAATATGAAAAACAGCCCGGAGTATCCGGGCTTGAAGGGGTTTAAGATGGCAAAGTATCTGGTAATTGTGGAATCGCCTGCAAAGGCAAAGACAATAAAGAA
>CAZLZX010000286.1:0-2924 GCA_964564095.1 uncultured Eubacterium sp.
GCGATCATCTGTTCTACTTATTCACTTTTCCAATTTTTACAACTATCCCGAATAAATCTGCATTCCGGATGATCAGATGTTAAAACAACTGCCGCCGATAAATTCTCTTAAAATAGAATTGTGATTGATCGTCTCGCTGGGCACCGGCAATACATAGTCCAGGAATTTCAGCAGCCGCTTCGCTTCCAGATATTCCGGACATTCGGGACTGATATTAAAAAGCAGCGGTTCCGCATACAATTTTAACACAGATAACTCATAAATCAATGCCGAATTAAACATCACATCCGCCTCTTCCTGGAAAGGGAATATGTTTTTTTCCTCTCCTCTGCGGACAGAATCCCATCTTGCCAGCGTATCCCTGGCTGTCGTATTTCTCGTTCTGGCATCCCTGACCATACGGCGGATCAGACGTCCGTCTGTGGTAGGCAGGTTGTTATGCTCATCAATATTTAACTGCGTCAGCGCACTGATATAGATTTTAAACTTACTGGAATCCGGCAGCAAATAGGAAAGTTTTTCATTTAGCCCATGGATTCCCTCAATAACCAGTATATCCTCTGCGCCAAGCTGTAAACGGTTTCCGCGAAACTCCCGATGACCGGTCTTAAAGTTGAAGGCAGGCATATCGCGCTCTTTACCGTCTAAAAGATCTGTCATGATCTCATTGAACAGCTCCACGTCAATGGCTTCCAGACATTCAAAATCATATTCTCCAAATTCATCCTTCGGCGTCAGTTCCCGGTTGACATAAAAATCATCCAAGGCAATCGGATGAGGTGTCAGCCCCTGTGCCCGAAGCTGTATGGACAGCCGATGGGAAAATGTCGTCTTTCCGGAAGATGACGGCCCCGCAATCATAACAAATTTGCACTCAGGCCGGGCTGCGATCTGCTCTGCGATCTTACCGATCTTTTGTTCCATGGAGGCCTCCTGAATCAGAATCAGATCCTGAATTTTTCCGGATGAGATCGTGTCATTCAAAGCTCCGATCGTTCCTACGCCAAGGCTGCTTCCCCATTCTGAAGACTCTTTCAAAATGTTGAACAGTTTATCTGAGGGCTGAAATTCATCTGTTTTTCGTGTATCTTTATTTGGAAAGAGCAGCATAAAGCCATGCTGGTAACAGTTCAAGGCAAAATATTCCAGATATCCCGTAGAAGGAACCATAGAGCCATAAAAATATTCCACATATCCGTCCAGCTCGTAAATATTTACCCTGGAGCTTCTGCGATAACGGAGCAGTCTTTCTTTATCATGCATCTGCAAGCTCCCGAACATTTTCAGAGCTTCCCTTGTGGGCATACTTGTTTTTTTGATCGGAAGATCTTCCTGCTGCATTTTCCGCATCTGAACAGCAATCTGCGCCAGAAAGGATTCATCCGGCAGCAGCGGCTCCCGGTTTTCATCCAGGATCTCACAGTAATATCCCTGTCCAATGGAATGCTGTACCACAACAGAATAATCAGGGAACAATTTGTATACGGCTGCCAGCATAAGAAAAGTAACGCTTCTGCGGTATGTATTCCTGCCTGCTTTCTGCGCCGTAGTCACAAACTGAACCTCCCCGTCACGACAAATCCTTTTATTCAGCTCTACCAGATGATTTTCAAATACTGCCAGCACGATATCATCTTCATACATATGCTGTACATCCCTGGCAGCCTCCTGAAAGAGCGTACCTTTTGGGTACTCCCTGGTTTCTCCCCGTATCAAAATTTTGCAGGCTTTGTTTTTACTTTCCATGATTTCTAATCCCATAATGCATCTCTCAGCAGACACAGCATCTCTTCCACTTCCCGTCGGCGCGCATCATTCTTCTGCGCGCTGCCGGATGCCGGCAATTTCTGCAAAATGTTTTCTTTTATCCCTATCTCACGCAGCATCCATTCCTTTAAAACAGGATGCTTTTTCTGCAGTAAAACAGGTCCGAACGTGTCTGCCATAACTTCATTTTTTACAGTATATTCATGCTGCGTTGTTCCCGGAACTGCACGGATGACAGTATAATATTTTCCGTCCTCCACAAGCATCTGTTCATCAAAGATGAAAAATCCCTGCTGACGCAAAAACATCCGCACATCCTTCAGCTCCGACTGGGGCTGTAAGATCAATTCTCTGACGCCCTCAAGCTTAGCCTGTCCATCCTTTAAGATCCGTATCATAAGTCCGCCGCCCATACCTGCGATCACAACCGCATCAGCCTCCCGGCGCTTCAGGGCTGCCAAGCCGTCGGACAATCTCGTCTCTATGTATGCGCCAAGTTCACAGGCATCGATATGCTCTCTGGCACGCGCCAACGGCCCGGGATTCACGTCCATAGCCACAGCAGACGGTATCTTTCCTGACTGAAGCAGATAGATCGGAACATACCCATGATCCGTACCGATATCTGCTACCCGGCTTCCCTCCGACACAAAATCGGCGATAGCCTGCAGACGATTTGATAATCTGATCATAGGCTAATCCAGATAATCCTTCAGCTTGCGGCTGCGGCTCGGATGGCGCAGTTTGCGCAGAGCTTTTGCCTCTATCTGACGGATACGTTCACGGGTAACGCTAAACTCTTTTCCTACTTCCTCCAACGTTCTGGCACGACCGTCATCCAGACCGAATCTGAGACGAAGAACCTTCTGCTCTCTTTCCGTTAAGGTTCCCAGCACCTCCACCAACTGCTCCTTTAACAGCGTAAATGCCGCTGCCTCTGCCGGTACAGGTACATTATCATCCTGGATAAAGTCTCCCAAATGACTGTCCTCCTCTTCTCCGATCGGAGTCTCCAGGGAAACCGGCTCCTGAGAAATCTTTAAGATCTCACGCACACGCTCCACCGGCATGTCCATCTCTTCTGCGATCTCCTCCGGACTGGGCTCTCTGCCCAGTTCCTGCAAAAGCTGTCTGGATACACGGATCAATTTATTGAT
>CAZLZX010000287.1:0-2913 GCA_964564095.1 uncultured Eubacterium sp.
TGTTCTTCGATCAGCAAAGCCGCCTCCAATACAATAAAATCCAGCGCCTTACGCTGACGTTCCAATGCCGCCTGTTCTATCACATATTTTTTTACTGCCGGATGAACGATATCATTTAATGCATCCCGTTTTCCATCATCTGAAAAAATTACCTTTGCCATTCCGGGACGGTCAATCCTTCCATCCAAAAGGAAAATATGATCTTCCCGAAACAGCTCCCTCAACTGCGCATAGCATTCTGTCCCCGGCTCCATCAGATCATGGGCGATCTCATCCGCCAGCATGACCCGGGTCCGGTAATGATCTTTTAGATAAGATAAAATTGCAGATTTTCCGGCGCCAACACCGCCGGTAATTCCTATAAACAACATAACATTCCCTCTTGGCATAAATCAATGAGCTTCGTACCAGTTGCCGCCTTCATTCGTATCTGTCTCCAGCTTCACTTCCAGATGAGCCGCATTCTGCATCTCCTCATCCAGTATTGCTCTTACCTGCGCTACTTCATCCTTCGCAGTTTCTACCAGAAGCTCATCGTGTACCTGCAGGATCAGCTTAGATTTCAATCCCTCTTTTGCCAGGCGGATACGCACCCGGTTCATAGCGATTTTAATAATATCCGCTGCGGTTCCCTGAATCGGAGAATTCATGGCGATACGTTCGCCAAAGGAACGCTGCATAAAGTTGCTGGAAGCAAGCTCCGGCACCGGACGGCGTCTTCCAAACAGAGTCTCTGCATACCCCTTTTCCTTTGCATCGCTTACAAGGCGGTCCAGAAACTCTTTGATCCCCGGATAAGTTTCAAAATACCGCTGAATATATTCCTGAGCTTCTTTTCTTGTAATACTCAGATCCTGACTTAAGCCAAAAGAACTGATACCGTATACGATCCCGAAGTTTACTGCCTTTGCATTTCTCCGCTGCAGATCCGTAACTTCTTCCAATGGGGTATGAAATACCTGGGAAGCTGTCATTCGATGGATATCCTCGGCATGCTTATAAGCCTCTATCAGATTTTTGTCCCCTGACATGTGGGCCAGCACACGAAGCTCGATCTGGGAATAGTCCGCATCCAGAAATACGTACCCCTCCTTTGGTAAAAATACCTTTCGGATCAGTCTGCCAAGCTCCATACGAATCGGAATATTCTGCAGATTCGGCTCCGTACTGCTGATTCTTCCCGTAGCTGTGATAGTCTGATTAAAAGTACCGTGTATCCTTCCATCTGATGAAATATAAACGGCCAGACCATCTGCGTAGGTAGATTTCAGTTTTGCCAACTGGCGGTATTCCAGTATATCCGATACGATAGGATAATCCGGAGCCAGCTTTTCCAGTACGTCCGCCGCCGTAGAATACCCTGTTTTTGTCTTTTTACCATTTGGCATTTGAAGCTTTTCAAAAAGAATCACGCCCAACTGCTTCGGGGAATTGATGTTAAACACTTCGCCTGCCTGTTCGTATATTTTCTGTTCAAGCTCTGCGATCTTTACCGCAAGCTCTTCCCCGTATATTTTCAATGTATCCGCATCCACACGGATGCCCTCTGTCTCCATCTGTGCCAGTGTAAATACCAATGGCATCTCGATATCCTGAAACAGTTCCAGCATACCGCATTCGGCAAGCTTATCCGTAAGAATCGGTTCTGCCGCCAGGGAAACATAGCTAAAATAACATGATAATTGGGCAAAAGCTTCCTCTTTTTCCATGGACGCCTTCTCATAGGACAGCTTGCCAAGCAGGTCCATTCGGGAAGGGATCATCAGATTCAGGTAATCTTTTGCCAGATCGTCATAGGTATATTCATTTTTTAATGGATTTAATAAATATGCTCCGATGGATGTATCAAAGCATTTCTGTTCCTCTTCGATGGAGATCCATTTCAGCAGCATTTTTAAATCCGGTGTAATCACTGCTTTCGCATTTTTTACCAGTTCTTCCGTCTTTTCAACCAGATACCCTTCTGTCAAAAATCCTTCCGACTTTACAAAAACAGTCTTTTGCTCTGATACGCAGAATGAGAATCCATACAGCGATGCTCCTTCGGAAACGACGGCAACCGCCAGCTTTCCGCTATTTTCATCCATACTGCCTTCCGGCGGCAGCCCTTTTTCGTCTGTATAATTCTGCAAATACTTTATGGTATCAGAAAAGAATTTTTCTGCATCTTCCAGCATATTGACCGTCTCAAAATACTGTTCCGCAGGATTGGCCGGAGCCTCCACTTCAAATCTGGACAACATATTTTTAAATTCCAGCCTTTTGAAATACACATACGCCTCCGGAGTATATAATTCTCCCAGTTTCGCATCTTCCAAATGATACTCAATGTCCGCATGAATATCGATCGTAGCCAGAACCTTGCTCATCTGCGCCATGTCATAATGCTCCCGCAGGGCATTCTGGGCACGGGGTGGCTTGATCTCGTCCACATGCGCATAAGCGTTTTCTATATTTTTATATGCCACGATCAGATTGGTAGCAGTTTTTTCTCCAATGCCGGGTACACCCGGAATATTATCAGAAGAGTCTCCCATCAGAGCTTTCACGTCGATAAATTCCTCAGGCGTTACCTGATAGCGTTCTGCCACATCTGCCGCATAATAATCTTCAATTTCAGTACCCGTTCTCTTTGTCTTTGGTATACGGATCTTTATATGATCCGTGGCAAGCTGGAGTAAATCTCTATCGCCGGAAACAATAGAAACTTCCAGTCCCTTTGCCTCACACATTTTTCCGATGGTGCCAAGGATATCGTCCGCCTCATAACCGGCTTTTTCCATCGTCACGACTCCCATGGCATGAAGTACCTCTTTCATCACAGGCACCTGCTCATGCAGCTCCTGTGCCATCGGCTTTCTGGTGCCCTTGTAGGCATCATACATCTTATGTCGGAAAGTAGGCGCATGGACA
>CAZLZX010000288.1:0-2857 GCA_964564095.1 uncultured Eubacterium sp.
GTCGCAGCCCTTTATTTATCTGGGCTGCGGCGATTTTGCTTCCAAACTTGAGATTATAGTACTTGTCTCAGACTTTTCCAATCTATAATCTCACAAGAAAACTCAACTCGCATGACTCGTCCTCTACTGCATTCTCACACATCTTACCGCACACCTCGTCCGTCCTCCGGTATTGCAGGTAAATAGTGTCATATCCCATTCGTTTTCCACATGGGCAATCATGTCCTCCACATGGGAAGGCAGCACCGACTCCCGATTACTTACCTGATAATGATACACCTGTCCATTTACAGATGTAAAATACACATCTGCTCCCACATCAATCCATTTTATCGGGCTAAAATGCTTTGCATAATTATGAGCGCAGATTACCATGTCATCTGCATAATAGGAACCAGAGTACCGGCACGGACTGATCTTTAACCGCTCATAATCCCAATCTGCCATAACGGGCAGTTCCAAACCAAGACTCGGTATGTCAAGTATCCCAATATACCGATATCCATCGATCTCCTCGGTCGGCATCTCCTGATTCGGATCCATATATTCTAAAAGCCCCTGACCGTTTTCCGAAATAACGGTATCCAGTTCTTCCACAATAGCTGCGCTTGCCTTTTGGGCTCTATTTGCATCCCACACATTATATAATACGAGAAGAAGAGCCGCCGCAATCAGCAACAGCCCTGTAATCATAAATCGTTTCCCTATGTGATCTGTCTTCTTTTTATTCATATGCACCTTCATTTCCCCCGGCGTTTCGTCTCCAATGCCACCCCAGTATAACAAGCAGTACCCCGGCAAATGCCAGAACCGGAACCGGCCACCAGAGCTGACCCGTCTGCGGAAGACGATTTCCGACAGACGCTGAATTTGATATTGCAGTTGACGAAGATGTTTTCTCCGGGTCAGCAATACTATCTGCTGCTTCCACCTTCGGACTTGCCTGCACATCATATACATAGGCCCCATCCAAATATCTTGGCACCGAAATCAGAAAGCTGTTAATCGGAGCATATCCCTCTGCCGGATCAGTATTTACAACAAGATACAATCCCAGCTCCAGATCTTTCCACACAGCCTGGCCATTTTCGTCCGCAGCGGCACAAGCTCCTGTAAGATGATTCCGTTCCGCATAGATTTCCAGAACAGATGCAAGCTCCTTTGCTCCTGCATCTTCTTCGTTGATTTCTTCCAGGCTTACATTGCTCTGCGCAAAGCTGTCCGTAAGCTGAAAAACATGATCTCCATCCACCTGTTTTGCCACAGCCACTTTATAGAGCGTAAATGTTCCGCCCAAAACCGCTTCTCCCGTATCCGTAGAACGAAAATCTACTGTGACAGAACCCTTCTGACTGCTATCCAATATTTCCGGCGATGCTTTTGTTCCTGAAGCAAAAGCTGTAACATTTATGGCAAACAACATGCATAGTATGAATCCAAAAACAATTATTTTTCTAAGCTTTTTCATGTCTTTTTCCTCTTTTCTTTCTCTTCCTGCGAGTCAATACCAGCGCCAATATGAACACGATAACCAATATTGGTACCGCCATAAAAGGAACAATATAAATCGGCTCAATCTGCAGTGCATCGGCTATTACCTTTGCAGAACCATCGGGGTTTTCCACTCGATGCCCTCTGACCAGAAGACGATGCGTATTTACGCCATAAGGCGTACAGGTTACCAGCGTACAGTAATCCTCGCCATCTACAATCTGCAATTCAGAAAGGTCAGTAGGTTCTACAATACGTATCTGGTCAACCTCATAGGTCAATGTTTCATTCAAGACAGTAATCGTAAAAATATCCCCTTCTGTCATTCTATCAAGATTGGTAAAAAGCTTCGCTGACGGCAAGCCTCTATGACCGGATAATACACAATGGGAGCCGCTGCCGCCAACGGGAAGAGAGGTCCCTTCCATGTGACCCACGCCGGTATGAAGGACATTCTCACTCGTACCATGATAGATTGTCAGTTTACAATTTATCTTTGGAATGTCAATGTATCCCATTGCAAATGTGTCATCCACTTTCAGCATTTGATTATATTCTTTTTTTTCCTCATCCGTAAGGTTCCAATCAATTCCATATTCTGAGATTTTTTCGTTATATTCATGTGCCTCGTTCAGAATCCTGTCGTATTCCTCCGTATCCATATTTGCCACGGTTTCCGAATACAGGGAAATTGCTTTGGACTGATGAAATGAATTCCAGTAATCCGACACAGTTGGATAAAGCAGCAGCCCTAATCCAACGATCAGAACAACGACAACCAACAATGTAGTAAAATGCTTTTTAAACCGCTTCATGCTTACAAATTTCTCCCGGATTGTAATAGATTATCTCTAAATACCTGTTGTTTGAATGTCATTGTTGCTGATAAAAATTCGGCATTCCATAGGCGTATAGCCGATTATCAGATATTCACAGATACCCCATTCATCTAATCCGGATTTGCCGGCACTCCATCTGACAATATAGCCACAAAGCTTAGTTATCAGAGGAATGTCGGCCTTTACCTTAAATTATTTGCATTCTAATATAATTTGTTCCCAAAGCTCTAGTTAACGAACAGACATGCGTTTCTTTGAAACTAGAAGGATTGCTGCACCTGCCACGCAGATAATACCGATCACATAGAACATGGTAGTACCAACGCCGCCGGTAGAAGGAAGCTCTGTTCCGGTAAAGTTTACTACTGCAACAGGGGTAACGGCATAATCATTGTTTGCATATATTACTTCTGTCGTTTTCTCTGTTTCCGTATCCAGTATCTTTCCCAAAAGGTCTGGCTCTGCACTGTCTCTTTCCTTCCATATCCGGTTGAATGAGCGGTGCGCTCTTACATACCCTTTGTGTT
>CAZLZX010000289.1:0-2808 GCA_964564095.1 uncultured Eubacterium sp.
CGGTATCGGAACAATATTTTTCACTTATCGGAATAATACAAAAGTCCTCACATTACCGTTGACAGCCATCCACATGTTCGTCATGCAAACTTATCTATCTCAGTTTTTTAATGTCAATACTTAATCCTGAAATAATCAAGATAAGTTTTATATCTATCCTGTGCTGTCAGACACGTGTCTGTCAAATAACCGTTTTCTCTATTCCATTCTTTCAGCCCTCGATAATAAAACATTTTCAAATTATCTTCGATGATAAATGGAACGATATTATATTTTAAGCATTCCTTAAACATAAGCAGTCTTCCCACACGACCATTACCGTCCTGAAACGGATGGATCCGTTCAAATTTTACATGGAAATCCAGAATATCTTCGAGTGTTTTTTCCTGTTTGGAATTGTACTCCGCCAAAAGCGTCCTCATTTTATCAGCCACCTCTTCTGGAAGGACGGTGTCCATACCGCCAACTTCATTTGGCATCTTCTTATAATTACCTACTGCAAACCATTCTTTTCTGGAGTCACTGGTTCCGTTTTTCAAGATCAGATGCAACTCCTTAATAAACTTTTCAGTCAAGCCCGTTTTTGCATGATCAATAACCATGTCGATGCAGCGGAAATGATTTGCAGTTTCAATGACATCGTCCACATTGAGGACTTCATTCTTCACACCAATGGTATTGGTTTCAAAAATATATCTGGTCTGATCGTGGGTCAGACGGCTGCCCTCCATATGGTTTGAGTTGTATGTCAAATCAATCTGTGTCTTATGATATATGCCGCCAGAATATTTTGTAGATTTTTCCTGCCGCAGAATATCCAAAAGTGTAACTGGCTGTTCTTTTCTTTTATTGCTGCGCTCCGGCTTCTCTGCGTTTTCTGGAATATTCCATGTTTTGCCGGTAAGAAATGCGCCGTTCACTCGTCCCTGGGCACAATAATTTCTAACACTGCGCTCCGACACATTCCACCGCTTTGCTATTTCTGCAACTGAAAGATATTGCATCAGATCTCCTCCGTTAATTTTCAATCTATGACTCCTTCTAATCTAGTGTATAGTATATCATATTATCGGCAACAAATTCAATAGTTTCAAATTTTTATCACATATTATTGCCGTTTGTGAAGGGTAAATTAAACACCACGTTTTGCCGCGCTTGCCATAAACGGCACCATGCCGTAATTGAAGCGTAGTAACGCTGTTTTTGCAGGTTCATGATATTCCAATCTTCATTGGCAAAGTACAATATGCACCTGAACTGCTTCTACCCATCATAATCCTCCAGAAAATGATGCTTCACACCATCTTTTTTATATGCAATTACCGTACTGAGGTTCACATTCTCCACACTCTTGAAAATATTCCCTTCCACGAATGGATTAGTTCTCTTAAGCTCCCGAATCAGCTTTTTCACTTCCAATCGTTTGGAGTTGCTCTGTCCGTCATCCTGACAGGATGAACAGGTGTCCGTGAATTTGCATGCGCACTGTATAAAATGCAGATTATTCGCATCCCGCCACGCCTTAATGTCATCCTCTCTTATTAAATACAGGGGCCGAATCAACTCCATTCCTTCAAAATTTGTGCTGTGAAGCTTCGGCATCATAGTCTGCATCTGCGCTCCATAAAGCATTCCCATCAAAATGGTCTCGATTACATCATCGTAATGGTGTCCCAATGCGATCTTATTGCATCCGAGCTCCTTTGCCTTACTGTACAGATGACCTCTGCGCATTCTGGCGCACAGGTAACAGGGAGATTTCTCAATATGAAATACTGCCTCAAAAATATCCGACTCAAATATTGTAACAGGAATATTCAGCTTCCTTGCATTATTCTCTATGACCTTCCTGTTCTCCGGACTGTACCCCGGGTCCATGACAAGAAACTGAACATCAAACTCAAACTTATTGTGCCGCTTCAGTTCCTGAAAAAGTTTTGCCATCAGCATAGAATCCTTTCCCCCGGATATGCAGACAGCAATCCTGTCTCCCTCTTTTACCAATTCATATTCATTGATGGCCTTTGTAAATTTCGTCCATATTTTCTTATGGAATCTTTTGCGGATGCTCTGCTCCACCTCCAGACAGAAGTCATCATCCTCTTGATCTTCCTGGTTCATAGCATCCAATAACCATGCGATATATCCGCCCTGCAAGCTGTAAGCTTCGATTCCTTCCGTACTTAACCATTTCGCCGCTTTTGTACTGGCATCTCCCCTCTTGCAATATACAACGACCTTATTCTTATCGATATCCGGCAATCGGCTCTCCAGTTGATCTAACGGAATATGCAGAGCATCCGGCAAATGCCCGTAAGAATAAGACGCCTCATCCCGCACATCGATCAAAATATAACTGTTTTTCTCCCACAAAGCCAATTCCGATACGGTTATTTCATTGACCTCTATATCATCAAATACCTCATCCATCATTCCCATAGGTCGATTCCTTCCTTCAATTTTTAATCTAACATCTGTATGCCGCATGTCACATTATACCTATCTTCTCAATAGGTTTCAAGACATATCATTCTCATGCTGTATCATTCTCATGCGTTATTCCAGAGCGTTTGCAAAACCTGTTGTGCATATTTGCGTTTCAAAATATATCCTTCCCACGTGTTATTCCCATGAAAGAAATGAATAAAAAGGGATGAATAAAAAGGGAATGACATTTTGAAATATGAATGTTAAAATAGAGATAATAAGACAGAACGACCAAACCCATTCCAATAATTGAAAGGATGAATATAATGATATTGGGGTCAAAACCATAGAAGGTTTTGTTCCTTGTCTCTATAGCACTTT
>CAZLZX010000290.1:0-2800 GCA_964564095.1 uncultured Eubacterium sp.
CTTTAACTTTCTTAAATCAGTGTATTGGCTATTGGATATTACAAATATTTAACGCCAGCGAATTGCCTTATTTCAAAAGATTCTGCATACTCTTCAATCCAATGATCAGCGTTGAACTGTTATGGAACAGTGCGGATGTAGTCGGCTGAATGACGCCGGCAACGCCAAGCACGATAAGTCCCGTATTAAATCCAACAATAAACCGGTAATTCTGACGAATCCGTTTCATCAGCCTGTCACTGAGCTTCTTCAGCGTAACGATCTCAAACAGATCATCCGCACTGATGGTAATATCTGCGATCTCTCTGGCGATTTCCGCACCATCGCTGATAGCGATACCTACGTCCGCCGCTGACAGCGCAGGAGAATCATTGATACCATCTCCGATCATAACGACCTTTCTTCCAAGCGCTTTTTCCTTCTCAATAAATCCCGCTTTATCCTCCGGCAGAACTTCCGAATAATATTCGTCCACTCCAACCTTGGCAGCAATGACTTTGGCAGTACGTTCACTGTCTCCTGTCATCATGACGATCTTGCCGATTCCTGCATCCTTCAAAGCCTGTACGGCATCTTTTGCTTCTTTCCTCAACGGATCTTCGATACAGATCACTGCCGACAGCTTATTTTCAATAGCCAGATACAAATGGGAATACTCTTCCGGCAAATGCTCAAATCTTTCTTCCATGCCCTCCGGAATCACACATTTCTCGTCCTCAAACACAAAATGATAACTGCCGATCACGGCTTTCCGTCCATCCACAGTAGTAGAGATACCATGTGCTACAATGTAATCCACTTTTGTATGCATCTCTTCGTGTTTCAGATTTTTCTCTTTTGCCGCATTTACAACAGCCTTTGCCATGGAATGAGGGAAATGCTCTTCCATGCAGGCAGCAATACGCAGCAACTCATCTGCGCTTATTCCATTAAACGGAATGACTTCCGCCACTGTCGGTTTTGCCTCCGTCAATGTACCCGTCTTATCAAATACAACCGTATCAGCTTCTGCAATCGCTTCCAGGAATCTTCCGCCTTTTACCGTAATTTGATAGGTGCTTGCCTCACGGATTGCCGATAATACGGAAATCGGCATAGCCAGCTTCATTGCACAGGAGAAATCTACCATCAATACGGAAAGCGCTTTTGTAACATTTCGGGTAAACAACCAGGTCAGTCCTGTTCCTAACAGAGTATATGGCACAAGCTTATCTGCCAAATGTTCTGCCTTGCTTTCCAGCGCTGATTTGAATTTTTCTGATTCTTCGATCATTTTTACAATCTTTTCAAATCGGCTGGAACCGGTCACTTCTTTTACCAGAATGGTAATCTCGCCTTCTTCCACTACCGTTCCCGCATAAACGGTACTGTCCTTGCATTTACGGACAGGTACGGATTCGCCGGTCAGGCTGGACTGGTTTACCATTGCCTCGCCATCTGTCACAAAGCCGTCAAACGGAATCATATTACCCATATTAACGATTACTTTATCTCCGCTCTGAATCTCAGAAACCGGTACGAGCACACTCTGCTCTCCGTTTGCCAGCCATACCTTGCCTACATTCAGAGACATGGTTCTTGCCAGATCATCCACGGATTTTTTGTGCGTCCACTCTTCCAGAAGTTCTCCGATGCCAAGCAGGAACATCACAGATCCTGCTGTTTCAAAGTCGCCCCGGAGTATGGACACTCCGATGGAAGTCGCATCCAGTACCGAAACATCCAGTTTACCCTTGCTCAATGTCCGGATACCCTTCCAGATGTATTTGACTGCCTTGATCGTTGTCAGGAAAACCCGGATCGGGTACGGTACAAACAGTTTTTTCGTGTACCTCCACACCACTCTCATGATAAGCTTTTCCTGATAATAGGCATTCAGTTCTCTGCCTGAATTTGCCAGCACATCTGCCGGCACATCGACCTTATCATATTGAAAGGATCTTAACTTACTGATCAACTCTTCCCGTTCATTTGTATAGCAGATCACAGCATCCGCAGTACGCTCATATACCTTTGCCGCAGAAACGCCTTCCAAATTTTCCAGATAATAAAGCAGCGTATCCGCCTGTTCATAGGTCATACGATTCTGCGCCATGTGAATCCTGATACGTCCGGGAATCTCATGTTTTATAGAAAAACGCATGTCAATTCATCCTACTCTTCTTCAGTTTCTTCTTTTACTTCCTCTTCTGCATCAGCTACGTTGGCAGCTTCTTCTTTTGCTGCGCGTTCTTCATTGATCTGTTTTGCTTCAGCAAGAATATCGCCTGCATTTTCCTGAATCGTAGAAGCAGTCTTCATGATGCTGTCTTTTGCTCTCAGCGCTGCTGCGGTACAATTTGTATATACTTTTTTTGCATCCTTACTGGACAGAATCTTAACACCTGCCGTACCAGCCAGAAGTCCCGCAACAAAAAGACCGATCTTTCCTGCATTTCCTCTATTAAATCCTCCAAAACCATTCAGTGCCATAATGTTTTCCTCCTTACTTCAAAATGAAAAATAAATTTATTTTCCTGTTTCCATATTAGTTTAGCAGGATAAAACAGACTTATTCTGTTATTTCCTGCTGGTAAATAAAAGTATACACCACAAGTTTTAATATTTCCAGTAAACAATCCCTCTTGAGATATTTTATCGCTTTTGATAATTTTTCTCAACTAACTCAAATAACATATATAAAACCAAAATCAAAACACGTTAACTGAAATCACACAGAATTAACCGCTATAAAGAAGAGCTGCATATCGGTTTTAAAGAAGAATTGCGTATCGGTTTTAAAGAAGAATTGCGTATCGGT
>CAZLZX010000291.1:0-2792 GCA_964564095.1 uncultured Eubacterium sp.
TGAAAGCATTGAGATTTCATTAAGATGTCTGTTTAGAATATATACAGATGCGGTTTAACCGCTTAGAATATTAGAAATATAATGCTTCGTAGATAGTGTAGCACATATTTCAAAAACAGTCCAGTCATTTTTGACTATATTGTCATTTTTAACTATATATTATTAACCGGTAATACTTACATTCCCATTTTGGTCGAGCAGACAAGGGGAATATTACCCCAAGTCTCTCACAGAGCCGTACGTGATAGTCTCTCATCATACGGCTCTTGTCGTTTTTACATCGGCATATAGCCAGCCTGCCACTGGTTCCCAGAAGTCTCTTTTTTCCATTCTTCTTTGGAATCCCAACACCTCTGACAGATTCCGGATAATAGCTTCCAGAGAATATACCTTGTGATACGCCGAATGGCATAGTGGGATTCCCCGAAGGGTATACCCTATTATATACTGAATTGTATAGTGAAATCCCCCAGAGGGTATACCTTATGAAACCCGAATAGCATAGTGGAGTTCCCCAGGGAATATTCTTATGAAACGGTCAGCAGCTTTTCCAGGTTCGAAAGCATCTGCTTCAAACACTCCTCACTTGCCGCATAAGAGAACCTTACGCATACCTTGTCCTCTTCGCCATAGGCGATTCCCGGCACTCCTGCGATCTTCGCCTCATCCAAAAGAAGATTGCACACCTCTTCACTGTCTTTCCCCAAATCAAATTTAACCCATGCGTAAAAAGCGCCTTCCGGCTTTAACATCTCCACATGAGGCAATTTATTAATACCTTCATACAAAAGCTTACTTCTCTTTTCATATTCCCGGCGCATCATTTCCGTCTCTTCCTGACAATCCAGCGCCAAAACTGCCGCCTTCTGCAAAAATCCACTGGTACAGCTCATCGTATGCTGGAACAATTTTATAATTACCTTATAGATCTCATCACAACATGCCAGATAGCCGAGACGCCATCCCGTCATAGCGCTGCTCTTGGAAAATCCATTAATGATGATCACTCTGGACGCCAGATCCGGATAGGACGCCATGCTGACAGCTTCATATCCCGGATAAATGATCTTTTCATAGATTTCATCCGACAGCAATACAACATCCGGATGCTGTCTCATAAATCTTGCAATTGCCTCCCGATCAGACGCAGACAAGACCTTGCCCGTAGGATTATTCGGATAATTAATGATCAGCATCTTTGTTTTTTCAGAAGCTGCCTCTTCCAGCGCTTCATATGTGATCTGATAGTCCTCCTCCCATTTTAAATGGACAGCCACCGGCACGCCGCCGCTTGCCTCTATGATAGAAGGATAAGAAACCCATCCCGGCGTCAGCCAGATCGCTTCATCCCCCGGATTCAATACCGCCTGTACTGCCAGATATACGCCGAATTTCGCACCCGGTGTAACCAGGATCTGACTGGCTGTAAAAGGAGCATGATTTTCTGTCTGAAGCTTTTTCGCTATCCCCTCCCTTAACTCCGGTATTCCCGGACCGTCTGTATAATGGGTAAATCCCGCCTCCATCTGGCGGGCCGCCTCCAGACAGATCTCCATCGGCGTCGGAAAATCCGGTTCCCCTCCGGTCAGATTGATGATGGAGCTGTCTACCTTCTGCATTGCCTTTGTCTTTTCCATTAACGTAACTGATTTTGACGGCTGTAAGCCGGCGATTGTTTTATTTAAACTTAACATATGCTTTCCTCTTTCTGTAATTCTTATACATCCTCTTTATGTACTGGGAAATATATTCCCTTATAGATTCAAGTCATCCTTTTGTAATGTTCTGTGCAAAAGTGATTACTCACGTGTTTTATGTCATCCTTTTACAATGTAATGTGCAAAAGCGATTTACCTACGAGATTTATATTACCACATCTTACCCCTTTTGAACACTCTAACAATCCATAATTTTATTTCACTACTCCATATTTTTATTATACCACTCCATAATTTTATTCCAGAATAGGACTAGATTTTCTAACGTTTTTGATTATAATAAAATATGGATATTTTGCAGTCATGCAAAACCCCAAAATTGTATTCCGTTACAAACAAATACATAAGGAGATCGTTATGAAAAAAATTGGTTATATGGGCATACCCGGCAGCTTCTCTGAAGTGGCGGCTCACGAGCTGGTAAAACAGACAGGCTGGACAGATGCAGACTATCTTCCGCTGGTATGCGCCCAAAATATATTAGATGCGCTTCGTGAGGGAACAGTTGATTACGGTGTTTTAGGTGTTGAAAACTCCAGCGCCGGCCCTGTCTCCGAATTTGTGGATGCTTTTACCGGCGTAGAATATGACCACCTGGATACGTTTGTACTGCCGATCCATCACTGTCTGTTCAAGCTTTCAGACAAGATCCCCATGGAGCATCTGACAGAGGTGGCTTCCCATCCGCAGGCATTGTCGCAGACACAGCACACCCGTGCAGAAAATTATGCTTCTCTTGCAGAAAAGGAGATCGACGATACGGCTCTCGGCGCTGAGTGGCTGGCAAAAGGCGAACTGCCGGACACCACAGCGGTAATCTGCAGCAGGATCGCCGGAGATTCCTGGGGGCTTGATCTGATCGCGGAAAACATTGAAGATTCCTCTACAAACCGCACCACATTCTGGCTGCTTAAATTAAAATAAAACAGGCCATTATGATTTCACGGAAAAGCTTTCCATGAACACCCAAAAAAGTGTCTAAAACGTTGTCCGAAAAAAGTCCGAAAAAAGTTGTCGATTTTTTCAAAAAAAGCTTGACTTCTATATACATTTGATTGTATATTATTTAGGCAG
>CAZLZX010000292.1:0-2758 GCA_964564095.1 uncultured Eubacterium sp.
CATCCCCTTTGTTACGTTATCACTTCTCATAAGTTTTCTCCTTATTCTCTCATTGATCTATACTTATTGAACTTCTAATGTCCAATTAAATACGCTCGCAGATCAGATCTCCCATCTTCTCTGTTCCCACCTGTGTAACAGATGCTTTTTTCTCCGCCTCCTGCGGCATGATATCAATCGTGCGATACCCATCCTTCAATACCTGTTTCACTGCTGCTTCCACCGCATCTGCTTCCTGATCCAGATCGAAGGAATAACGAAGCATCATAGCTGCGGAAAGAATGGTGGCAATGGGATTTGCAATGCCCATTCCCGCAATATCCGGTGCAGATCCGCCGCTTGGCTCATAAAGACCAAACTTCGTGTCATTCAGGCTTGCACTTGACAGCATTCCGATAGAACCGGTAACCATACTTGCTTCATCGGAAAGAATATCCCCAAACATGTTTTCTGTCAAGATCACATCGAACTGCTTCGGATCTTTTACAAGCTGCATGGCACAGTTGTCTACCAACATGTGCTCATATGTAACCTCCGGATAGTCTTTTGCCGCTTCTTCCACAACCTTTCTCCAAAGTCTGGAAGAGTCCAGCACATTCGCCTTATCTACGCTGGTTACTTTTTTCCGGCGCTTCATGGCAATGTCGAATCCTTTGACCGCAATTCTTCTGATCTCGTTTTCATTATATGTCAATGTATCTGTTGCCGTCACAACACCATCTTTTTCCTCAGTGCTCCGGGAGCCAAAGTAAAGTCCGCCGGTCAGCTCGCGCATGATCATCATATCGAAACCATCTCCGATAATATCGTCACGCAGAGGACACGCCTCTTTCAATTCTTCATAAAGATACGCCGGTCTTAAATTTGCAAACAGGTTTAAAGCCTTGCGAAGCTTTAACAGACCTGCTTCCGGTCTCAATTCCGGTGCCAGCTTATACCATGGAGAAGTGGAAGTATTTCCTCCGATGGACCCCATCAGCACCGCATCGGATGCCAGTGCCTGCTCAATCGCATGATCCGTCAGCGGAACCCCTGTTGCATCAATGGAACAGCCTCCCATCAAAATCTCATCATATTCAAACTGATGACCATATTTTTCGCCCACTTTATCCAATACCTTGCGGGCTTCTCTTACGATTTCCGGTCCGATACCGTCTCCGGAAATAACTCCTACATGAAATGCCATGCTCATCTTCCTTCCTGTGTCGTAGCTTTTCTAAGTATAGGTTTTTCCTATCATTATAGCTCTCAATCGTCCAACTGCTTAAAATAAGCCGATTGTTTATATGATAGTACATTTATTCTACAATTTCAACTAGTGTTTTTTTGGATACTGGAATTCTCTGCCAAAATATCCGAGACATTTTTCCATGTCATAATGCAAAAAACTCCTGTCCAACTTTTTGTTGGACAGAAGTTACACAATCTGCAAAATTAACCCGATTTCTATAGCAGTTTTATGCTATTACCGGCAGCCTACTCCTCGTCTCCTGCACCTGCTTTTTCTACCTGAGCGATTGCAGAACGCTGCATCGGAATACGGCAGTTCTTGTTATTACCAAACTCAACAATTACAGTATCATCTGTGATATCAATAATAGTTCCATAGAAACCACTGGATGTCAATACAGTATCTCCCGGCTCCATTGTAGCAAACATGTCTTTCTTTCTCTGCTGCTCCTTTTTCTGCGGACGGACCATGAAAAAGAACATAAATGCTACCAGGATTACCACCCATACGATCAATGATGTATAACCACCAGAGCCACCTGCTAAAATATGCATATTAATTCCTCCTAAAACTCTTCTTTATTTTGAATTTCAAATCTTTTTTATCTTACACGAAAAAAGGACATTCTTCAAGACTTTTCCTATATTTCCTTATAATTTTATGTTTTTTTATCCATTCATGCCTTTCATATACTCGAAAAAGCAGATAGCCGCATGCAAAAACCGCTATTTCAGCTTAGCAGCCCTGTTCCATACGATAGAGCTTTTCTTCTTTATATGATTGATATCTGCCCTGCTCGATAGCCTCCCTGATTTCTTCCATCATCGTATTGTAAAAATAAAGATTATGAAGTACGCACAGACGCATCCCAAGCATCTCCTTAGCCTTCAGCAGATGACGGATATAGGCTCTGCTGTATGTACGGCATGCCGGACACTGACAGCCCTCTTCGATGGGCCGCATATCTTTTTCAAACTTCTGGTTGAACAGGTTCAGCTTTCCAAAATTCGTATATACATGACCATGACGTCCATTGCGGCTTGGATACACACAATCAAAGAAATCCACGCCCCTGTCTACGGCTTCCAGAATATTCGCCGGGGTCCCTACCCCCATCAGATAAGTAGGTTTCTCTTTCGGCAGATGCGGAACCGTAACATCCAGCACATGATACATCTGCTCATGGCTCTCGCCTACCGCCAGACCGCCGATAGCATATCCATCCAGTTCAAGCTCACTGATCCTCTTCGCATGATCGATACGGATATCGTCATAAACCGCTCCCTGATCAATGCCGAAAAGCATCTGCTGTTTATTGATCGTATCCTCCAGGCTGTTCAGTCTGTTCATCTCTTTCTTACATCGAACAAGCCAGCGGTAGGTTCTGTCTACAGATGCCTGTACATAATTTCTTTCTGCCACTGCGGAAGGACATTCATCAAACGCCATGGCAATGGTAGAAGCCAGATTGGACTGGATCTGCATACTTTCTTCCGGTCCCATAAAAATCTTTCTTCCGTCTACATG
>CAZLZX010000293.1:0-2745 GCA_964564095.1 uncultured Eubacterium sp.
CAAAATAAGGGAAAATTTGATATTTACTTAGTCATACAAGTGGCAAACTCGGGAGAGGATGTTCTTTTATCATTTTAATTTTGGGAGCCATGCGGGCAGGTACGGCAGAAATTTTTTATATGACTGGGCTTTATGAATTGGAGGTTCCGGATCTATAATATAAATAACTAATAATTATGGAATTAGATATTGAAATTCTGTTCCAATACTGATATAATAAATAGCAGAAAGCAGATTTTCTATTTTGACAGGCGACCGGTCTGTATCCGTGATCCGTTTCGGATCATTCTATGAATTCTAAAACATCTTTGATGTCTTTCTGTATTTTGGAAAGGTAATTCAGAGATGCATTTCAGAAAATTCCTGCTTAAAATTCAACTAATAATTGACGGATGGGATTTATAAGGCATACAAAATTGTTTTAGACGCAGAAGGTTTTGCTGTACATCGCCCCTTGTTATGCAATAGTTCTCTGTATGAAAGCATGTGGCGCAATGCATTGCCATATTCAATCTTTCTGACAATATTATGGCAGTAAATAATTTGCAGCTATCAATCTTTTCCGTTAGTTCAATGAAAGGAGATACGTTACATGGCAGCTAAATTACAAGAATATTTCCCAATGATCCGGACGAGACAGGAAGTTGAATCCGAAATTCGGAATAATTCCAGATTAAGGGGGATCTTTGATTCATGGAATGAATGGCAGAAGCAGGAGTTTTTGGACTTTTGCACAGGGGCAAAAGGGGTTAAGATGCTCTATGACAGCTTTTTCAAAGCGATTTTGAATCCTGATGTAAATCCAGAGCGTATGGAGGAGCTGCTGTCTTTTGTTTTAAGGCAGCGGGTAAGAATTCTTAAATCGCTTCCAAATGAGTCCGTGCGCATTTCGGACGAGGCTTCCCTGTTGATCATGGATATGGTCGTGCAGTTGGAGGATGAGAGCATTGTTAATATAGAGTGTCAGAAAATCGGCTATGCCTTCCCAGGGCAGCGTGCAGCCTGCTATTCGGCGGATTTGTTGATGCGGCAGTATCGTAGGATAAAGAGGGAAAGGAAGAAAAAGTTTTCCTATCGGGATGTCAAGCCGGTATATACGATTGTATTTTATGAAGAGAGCCCCTCGAAGTTTCACAAGTTCAAGGACCACTATATTCATCACAGCAGCCAAAAGTCTGATACAGGGATTGAGATTGATTTGCTGCAGCGATTTGTGTTTCTGCCTCTTGATATTTATTTCAAATACCATCATAATAAAGGTATCAGGAACGGTCTGGAGGCATGGCTGACATTTCTTGGGAGCGACAAGCCGGAGGATATCATAGAATTGATTGAGAAATATCCGAAGTTCAGGGAAATGTATGAGGATGTCTACCAGATGTGCCAGAATACGGAAAGGGTCATGGAGATGTTTTCAAAAGAATTGCAGGAACTAGATCGGAATACGGTACTCTATATGATAGACGAGATGCAGGCAGAAATTGATGGGCAGGCAGCCACCATTGACGAACAGAGTGTTACCATTAATGGGCAGGCAGCCACTATTGACGAGCAGAAAGCCACCATTGATAAACAGAGTGCTGCTATCAGTCAATTAGCTTCGGAATTGAAAGAATTGAAGGCTCAGATTGAGGAACTGAAAAAGAAAAGAAAATAAGATGTCGAGTGGAAGCCGCTCATGCTCGGGGTTCTTTTAATTGCCAAGCATCCTACAGGAGCTGCCAGTGGCAGCTCCTGTAGATGTTAGTCATGCATTATATTTGGCTTCGCTCAACTCATTAAACACTTTATTTTTCAGATTATAGAGATTGTCCGACAGATCTACATAGATTTCCGCCGGATTGACAAAACGCATATTTTCATCCCAGAGGGTGCGCTTTTCCTGATTGCAGTATTCCTGCATTTCCATAACGGTAGGAGACGTGTAGACACATTTTCCTTTATCGAAAATAGGGATCAGAAGCTCACGCATCGTATAGCTGCCTCCTTTTAAGCGGGTTCGCTTCCATGTGGCATTCGGATCAAACAGCAGAAGATCCTTAGATTCATCGAAGGTTTCGTCTGCAAGGCAAATCAAATCCGCTTTGATCTTGCCTGTCTCTTTTTCATAAATCCGGTATACGGTTTTGTTACCCGGGTTTGTGACTTTTTCTGTGTTTTCAGAAAGCTTGATTTTCGGAATAAAGGTGCCGTCTTCTGACTGGATAGCCGCCAGTTTATAGACACCGCCGAAGGCAGGGCAGTCCCTGGAGGTAATGAGACTTGTACCTACTCCCCAGGATGTAATGGTTGCTCCCTGGATCTTCAAATTTTCGATCAGACGCTCGTCCAGATCATTGGACGCGGAAATAATGGCATCTTCAAATCCCGCTTCATCTAAAATTTTTCTAACTTTTTTTGAAAGGTATGCGAGATCTCCGCTATCGAGGCGGATACCGTAATTATGCAGTTCAATACCTTCCTCTCTCATTTCCCGAAATACCCGGATAGCATTTAAGATACCGGATTTTAGTGTGTCGTAGGTATCGATCAGCAGGATACATGCGTCAGGGTATAACTTTGCATAGGTTTTAAATGCCGTATACTCGTCCGGAAAACTCATGATCCAGCTATGTGCGTGAGTACCTTTGACAGGAATATTGAATAATTGTCCGGCCAGTACATTGGAAGTGCCGCAGCATCCGCCGATAACTGCCGCTCTGGCTCCATAGATACCGGAGTCCGGCCCCTGTGCGCGTCTCAGGC
>CAZLZX010000294.1:0-2721 GCA_964564095.1 uncultured Eubacterium sp.
AGCCTTTTCTATATGCACCACATACATATCATCATTTAACACTTCTCCAATGGAAAATGCCACAACTTTGCCCTCTGCCCGGATCAGTCCGCCGGTAAGCCCCAGCTCCTTCATCAGACGCAGGGCATTTAAGGTCACGCACATCTCATCCCGCTTCTCTTCATCCTCCTCGCAGCCATTTGCCGCTCTCCATTGCAAAGCCATCTGAAAGCATTCTTCCACATTTTCATCTGTGATTTTTTCATAAGACCAGTCCGGATACAGAGATTTGAATTTGTTGATATGATTTTTCTTGCCATGATACTTTTTCCCTGAAAGATTAACCAGTTTCGCAACATCATATACATAATCCGCGGTATCACGATCATATTCGATCTGATATTCTCCCGGAAACCACTGTTCCATCCATGCAAAGTCCGAAGGCGTCACAAGATACCATCTGATTTTCCTGCCCTCCGCCTGCGCCTGCTCACATAGTGCGGCAATTGCTTTCCGCTGATCCTCTCTCTTTCCATAGGGGAAAGAAAAACACCATGGATTTTCCGCATCTGCGAAAACGAGACAATTTTCCATAAACATATATTTTACCTTATATTTTCTGCTCCACAAATAAATATTGGCAAATGTCATATCACAGCATTTATCCTTCTTGAAGGAAAGATACTTCTGTATTATCTCCCTATCTGCTAATTCTACTTTCTTTAATTCTACTCTCTTTAATTCCATTTTTCTGATGCTTCTTTCATGAATATAATAGTTCTTCCTTCGCGTACCCAACGGGATACATATGATTTTTTGATCTGCTGTTATAAAGGTCCAAACTGCATATCATACAGGCTTCGATAAATACCATTTTTCTCCATCAAAGAAAGATGATTTCCGGATTCTTCGATACCATGATCCGTAAGTACCAGGATCTTCTCTGCATTTCGGATCGTAGAAAGCCGATGTGCGATCACAAATGTCGTACGATTTTTTGCAAGCTTCTCCAAAGATTCCTGTACTACCTTCTCACTTTCATTATCCAATGCAGAAGTAGCCTCATCAAAAATCAAGATCGGAGGATTTTTCAAAAATACTCTGGCTATGGACAGACGCTGTTTCTGTCCGCCGGACAGCTTCACTCCTCGCTGTCCGATATCCGTGTCATATCCATCCGGAAAGCTCATGATAAACTCGTGCGCATTTGCGTTTTTAGCCGCCTCGATCACTTCCTCCCGGGAAGCATCCGGCTTTCCGTAACGGATGTTTTCGAGAATCGTTCCCGCAAATAAATACACATCCTGCTGCACGATACCGATATGATCCCTGAGACTTTTGATTGTCAGCTTCTGAATATCCTTTCCATCGATCCGGATCTGACCACCGGTAGGCTCATAAAATCTGGGGATCAGACTGCAAAGCGTGGTCTTTCCGGCACCGGAAGGTCCCACCAGTGCAATATATTCTCCCGCCTTTACATCCATAGACACGTGATTTAACACAATTTGCTCCGAATCCGCATAGTGGAACGATACGTCATCAAAAGAAATATCTCCCTTTACCTCTGACAGTTCCATTGCATCCGGTCTATCCTGTATATCCGGTTCAATTTCCAGTATTTCCACAAAACGTTCAAATCCGGAATAACCATTCTGAAACTGTTCCGTAAAATCAATCAAGGTTTTGATCGGTTCGGTAAATACATTGATATAGAGGAGAAAAGCAACTAAATCCGTAACCTGGCAAGTCTTATTTGTAATCATAATACCGCCTGCAATAATGACCACTACCGTAATCGCTACCGTAAATGCGGTCAATCCGGCATTGTATCCACCCATATATTTGTAACTGTTCTTTTTGGCATTCAGAAATCCTTCATTCCCAACCTTAAACTTTTTACGCTCAATTTCTTCATTGGCAAAGGATTTGACCACACGAATACCGGACAGATTATCTTCGATCTGCTCATTGATGCCTGCGATCTTAATCCGGTTCTGGCGAAACGCCTTTTTCATGCGGCGGTTAAAGTAAAATGCATAGACCAGCATAAACGGAACAAGAATAAATGCCGCCAATGTAAGCCTCGGACTGATCGTAATCATGATCGCAAACGCACCCACAAGTTTTATTACCGAGATCACGATATTCTCCGGTCCATGGTGCAGCAGCTCCGAAATATCAAACAGATCGGTCGTGATTCTGGACATCAACTGTCCTACCTTCTGGTCATCATAAAATCGAAAAGACAGTTTCTGATAATGGGCAAATATTTCTGCCCGCATATCATATTCTATTTTGGCTCCCATCACATGACCATAGTTGGAAATAAAATAGTTTCCATAGCATTGTACTCCAATCAGCGCCAGCATCAAAATTCCCAATCGGATAATCGTATAAAGTGCATCCTTCGGATCATGATACACGACTTCTGATGTAATATAACGTACAAGAAGAGGAATCGTCAATGATACTGCCGCTGCAATCAAAGCGAAAAACATATCCGCCCAAAAAATACCTCTGTACGGTCTGTAATAGGACAGCATTTTCTTTAAATTCTTTTTCATCACAGCTTCCTTTCCGGCATTTCCTTTTTTCACGTTTTCTTATCATACTACATAATGGGGTTTTGTATCAAGTATAAAGTACATCCCGTAAACAGACTCTGAAAAATACCGCATATTTTCCGGTACTGTCTCTTGGAAAAAAGCTTTCCACTTCTCAGATTCCCAATTATATGCT
>CAZLZX010000295.1:0-2714 GCA_964564095.1 uncultured Eubacterium sp.
TTAAGCATGAAGCTATCGCATGGTCCTGGGAATTTTTGACCGAAGTGCTGGGATTGGAGGAAGATCGTCTGTATCCTTCTATTTACGGAGAGGATGAGGAAGCCTTTGAGATCTGGAATAAAGAGATTGGTATTCCGGCTGAGAAGATCACTCGTTTCTATCGTGATGAGAACGGCGAGTGTGATAATTTCTGGGAGCACGGCGCCGGTCCGTGCGGTCCATGTTCTGAGATTTATTATGACCGCGGGGAAAAATACGGCTGCGGCGATCCGAACTGTAAAGTCGGCTGTGAGTGCGACCGTTTCATGGAAGTATGGAACAATGTATTTACACAGTTTGACGGCGATGGAAAAGGAAATTATACGGAGCTTGACAATAAAAATATTGATACCGGTATGGGGCTGGAACGTCTGGCAGTAGTAATGCAGGATGTGGATTCTGTCTTTGATATTGATACGATGAAAGCCATTCGTGATAAAGTATGTGAGATGGCAGGAAAAACCTATCAGACAGATGCATTGGATGATGTATCGATCCGTTTGATCACAGATCACATCCGGTCCTCCACATTTATGGTATCTGACGGTATTATGCCATCCAACGAAGGTCGTGGATATGTGCTGCGCCGTTTGATTCGCCGGGCAGCAAGACATGGAAGGATGCTTGGTATCGATGGTGTATTTTTGGCAAAATTGAGTGAAACTGTTATTGCAGAGTCAAAAGACGGATATCCTGAACTGGATGAGAAAAAGGACTTTATCTTTAAGGTTCTTACACAGGAAGAAGAGAAGTTCAATAAAACGATCGATCAGGGACTCTCCATTCTTGCGGATATGCAGAGCGCTATGGAAGAAAAGGGAGAAAAGGTACTGTCAGGAGAAGATGCATTCAAGCTGTATGATACCTATGGATTCCCTATCGATTTGACAGAAGAGATTTTGGAAGAAAAAGGATTTTCCATTGATTATGATGGATTTAAAGCAGCTATGGAAGAACAGCGCACCAAAGCGAGAAATGCAAGAAAAGTGACAAACTATATGGGTGCGGATGAGACCGTTTATGATTCCATCGATCCGTCTGTGACGACAGAGTTTGTCGGATATACGAACAATGTATATCATTCTGAGGTAACCGTATTAACTACAGAAACCGAACTGGTAGAAGCGCTGACAGACGGCGAAACCGGTACGATCTTTGTAAAGGAGACCCCATTCTATGCTACTATGGGTGGTCAGAATGCGGATACCGGATATATCCGCACCGCAGACGGCGAATTTAAAGTAGAAGATACGGTAAAAATGCTTGGCGGTAAAGTGGGACATATCGGTAAAGTGACAAAAGGCATGATTAAAGTGGGCGACATCGCAGAGCTTGCGATTGATGTGGACAAGCGTCAGGCAATTGCAAAGAACCACAGCGCTACACATTTGCTGCAGAAAGCGCTTCGTGAGGTATTAGGTACTCATGTAGAACAGAAAGGTTCTGATGTCAATGCGGACCGACTTCGTTTTGACTTTAGTCATTTCTCTGCTATGACGGCAGATGAGATCGCTCAGGTTGAGGCAATCGTAAATCAGAAGATTGCAGAAAATCTGCCTGTGGAAACCGCTGTTATGTCATTGGATGAGGCTAAGAAAACCGGTGCAATGGCATTGTTTGGCGAGAAATACGGCGATGAAGTACGTGTTGTAAAAATGGGAGATTTCTCTACGGAGCTTTGCGGCGGTACACATGTATCTAATACAGGAACTATCAGTGCATGCAAGATCATCTCAGAGGCAGGTGTAGCGGCAGGGGTACGCCGTATCGAAGCTCTCACATCTCAAGGGGTATTTGCATATTATGATAAGCTGGAAGAGACATTAAATGCAGCAGCAAAGGCATTAAAGACCAGTCCTGCAAATATTCTGGAGAAGATCGAGCATCTTCAGGCTGATTTAAAGGCTCTTTCCAGTGAGAATGAATCCTTGAAGAGCAAGGCTGCGCAGGATGCGATGGGCGATGTTATGGATCAGGTAGTGGAGATCAAAGGCGTTAAATTGCTGGCAGCTTCGGTAGAAAATGTGGATATGAATGGTCTGCGTGATCTGGGGGATCAGTTGAAAGGCAAGCTGGGCGAGGGCGTCGTATTACTGGCATCAGCTAACGATGGAAAAGTAAGCCTGGTGGCCATGGCAACAGACGCTGCTATGAAACAGGGCGCTCATGCAGGCAATCTGATCAAAGCGGTGGCATCCAAAGTTGGCGGCGGCGGCGGCGGACGTCCGAATATGGCCCAGGCCGGAGGTAAGAACCCGGCTGGTATTCCGGATGCCATTGAGGCAGCAAAGGAAGCTCTGGAAGGTCAGATTAAATAAAGGGCTTTTGGGTTACTTTTTCGATAGCATATGGATAAAAATAACATAAAATGAAAAGTTAAGTCGAAAAAGTCTTGACTAAAAGTGTATCTATGCTATAATAATATGCAGTGCAAAAAAATTACCCAAACAGTTGAATATGCACAATACGCAACTGGAGGGAGGTTAGGTGTGATTCTATGTCAAATGTAATCGTAAAAGAAAACGAAACTTTAGATAGCGCTTTACGCAGATTCAAAAGAAATTGTGCAAAAGCTGGTATTCAGCAGGAGATTCGTAAAAGAGAGCATTACGAGAAACCAAGCGTAAAACGTAAAAAGAAATCTGAAGCAGCTAGAAAACGTAAATATAACTAGT
>CAZLZX010000296.1:0-2692 GCA_964564095.1 uncultured Eubacterium sp.
AAGCGATTTTAGAGATGTTGCTTGAATTTTGAGAAGGGAAATAGGACACTTAAGCCAAAGAAAACCGAAAGGAGTAAATGACTATGGTTGAATTTGGTGAACAGGTAAAAAAAGCACGGGAAGCAAAGGGAATGACCCAGCAGACACTGGCAGATCATCTCTATGTGACGAGACAGACGGTTTCAAGATGGGAATGCGGGAACCGGTATCCGGACCTTTTAACAGCAAAAAAACTGGCTACTATTTTGGAGGTTTCTTTAGACAAGTTATTGTCAACAGAGGAGTTGAAAAAACTTGAGGATAGAACTCCGGTCATAGAACATCCTATTATAAAAAATATGCTGGTAGCATTATACGCAGTTGTTTCGTTTTCATTCTTCATTACGGTAGTAGATATTATCCTGCGGTTTCCGTTAACCTCACAGGAAGTTGGTTATAACGATATTCAGTTGATTGTAGTGAATGTTTTGGGATTAATGGTTCAGGTTGCCATTTTTGCCTATGGTTTTGTATGGGCACTGAGGGGAAGGCTTACATCAAAAAAGACAGGGGCTGTGATAGCGGTTTATTTCATTTCGGTATGTTTGACAAACAGCCGTTATATTGCGAATAGTAATTTGGGATGGAATGTGACGGT
Organism: uncultured Eubacterium sp.; assembly: GCA_964564095.1. GTDB lineage: Bacteria > Bacillota > Clostridia > Lachnospirales > Lachnospiraceae > Brotonthovivens. The sequence goes on from CAZLZX010000296.1 coordinate 638, forward strand.
TATGATTACAGATTTGATCCGGATTTTGCCGAGTATTCTGGGAGCAGTTGCTTCTTATCAGTATTTTTGCAAAGCAAAATGTAATTTCAGGTGGTATCCTCTGCTTGTTATTGTTTCTGCATGGGGAGCAGTTTTGATTCTTCTCAATACATATTCTGTCGTAAAATATGCCGGACAATTTGTGTCTATGAATACGGCGCTGAATTTACTCCTCAAAATATGCATCTATCTTTTGATTATTTATCAGGCGTATATCGTGAAACGAAAAAATCATAACAACTGATGAAGATGATTTCTATAAGCTTTTCTTTGCGGTATTACATTAATCGTTTATGGGATATTTTATGAGCGGAATCAGGTTGTTTTGTTACCTGAAAAATTTTTAGGAAAATAATGTGATTTTTAAAAAAGAGGCGTATTTCTGCATTGCGGGAGCGCCTTTTTTCATGTATACTTATGGACAGGCGGACGCTGCAGGGAGCGGCAGCGTTTGAGCGGGAGAGCGTTTATGTTATGGCTTTCGAAAAACAGTATATATACAGGAGGAGATACAATGTCTCAGAGAAAAGATATCCACAAAGTACTGATTATCGGTTCCGGTCCTATCATCATCGGACAGGCATGTGAGTTTGATTATTCCGGCACACAGGCATGCAAGGCATTAAGAAGCCTTGGTTATGAGATCGTGCTGGTAAATTCCAATCCTGCAACGATCATGACAGATCCGGAGATCGCAGATGTAACCTATATTGAACCGCTCAATGTAGAGAGAATTGAGCAGATTATCGCAAAAGAAAGACCAGATGCTTTATTGCCAAATCTTGGCGGACAGTCGGGTCTTAATTTATGCTCAGAGCTTTCCCAGAAGGGGATTCTGGACAAATATAATGTGCAGGTTATCGGCGTACAGGTAGACGCCATCGAACGTGGCGAGGACAGAATTGAATTTAAGCATACCATGGAAAGTCTTGGTATTGAGATGGCGAGAAGCGAGGTCGCTTATTCTGTAGATGAGGCGCTTGCCATTGCAGATAAATTAGGCTATCCGGTAGTTCTTCGTCCGGCTTACACCATGGGCGGCTCCGGCGGCGGACTGGTATATAATGTAGACGAGTTGAAAACTGTATGCGCCCGCGGTCTTCAGGCCAGCCTTGTAGGCCAGGTGCTGGTAGAAGAGTCTATCCTTGGCTGGGAAGAATTAGAGCTTGAGGTTGTCCGGGATTCTGATAACAATATGATTACCGTATGTTTTATTGAAAATATCGATCCGTTAGGTGTACATACGGGGGATTCCTTCTGTTCGGCGCCGATGCTGACGATTTCAGAGGAAGTGCAGAAACGTTTGCAGGAGAAATCCTATAAAATCGTTGAGTCTATCCAGGTTATCGGCGGAACAAACGTACAGTGGGCTCATGATCCTGTAACAGACCGTGATATTATTATTGAGATCAATCCAAGAACTTCCCGTTCTTCTGCATTGGCTTCCAAGGCAACCGGTTTTCCCATCGCCCTTGTTTCCGCTATGCTGGCAACAGGACTTACTTTAAAGGATATTCCGTGCGGCAAATATGGTACATTGGATAAATATGTTCCGGATGGAGATTATGTGGTTATCAAGTTCGCACGCTGGGCATTTGAAAAATTCAAAGGTGTGGAAGATAAGCTCGGTACTCAGATGCGCGCCGTAGGCGAAGTTATGAGTATCGGTAAAACCTACAAAGAGGCTTTCCAGAAGGCAATCCGAAGCCTGGAAACCGGCCGTTATGGACTGGGACATGCGAAGGATTATGATACAAAATCAAAGGAAGAACTGTTAAAGATGCTTATTACCCCATCCAGCGATCGTCATTTTATCATGTATGAGGCATTGAGAAAAGGCGCTGCCGTAGATGAGATCTTTGATATTACAAAAGTGAAACACTACTTTATTGAGCAGATGAAAGAATTGGTCGAGGAAGAAGAAGCATTGATGGCATCCAAGGGTCATCTTCCGACAGATGAAGCTTTGATTTCTGCAAAGAAAAACGGATTTTCCGATAAATATTTAAGCCAGAT
>CAZLZX010000297.1:0-2666 GCA_964564095.1 uncultured Eubacterium sp.
CATTATATACTGTTGGAAAAATCAAAGAAAACTTTTACCGTCAGGCTATTGCTGAATATACAAAGCGTCTGGGCAGGTATTGCAAATTAAAAATTGTGGAAGTGGCGGATGAGAAGACTCCGGATCGAGCCAGTGCTGCCGAGGAACTGCAGATTAAAGTGAAAGAGGGAGAGCGTCTGGAAAAGCAGATCCGGGACGGAACCTATCTGATTGCTCTGGCGATTGACGGCAAAAAGATGGATTCCGTGACTTTTTCTGAAAAAATAGGAAATCTGGGACTTCATGGAACCAGTGAAATTGGCTTTGTTATTGGCGGTTCTCTGGGATTGTCGGACAAAATACTGAAACGTGCCGACATGCGTCTGAGCTTTTCCGACATGACCTTTCCCCATCAGCTGATGCGGGTTATTTTGCTGGAACAAATTTATCGGGCATATCGGATTCTTGGGAATGAGCCGTATCATAAATAGCGTTTTTTGAACAAAATTATTTAACTGAGATAGAGGGCAGGTTTCCAAGATTGTTGTCCTCGGAACTGTCAGGCAGAGACTTTAAATATTCCGTATCTTTTCTGTGGGCGATGCCCACATTCTTTATTTCGCCTTCTTTGGCAAGGGCAACTCCTTCTTCTTTTGAAACGGTGGAACCGTCTGATAATTGATATCCGGTAACACGTCCGCTGCTTTTTACCAGACCAACGATTTCTTTTGCGTTGCTTTTGGCTTGAGGAATTTCATCCAGTGTATTTTTGGCAAGTGCTTCGCCGAAAGTATCTTTTTCAACATCTTTCATAAGATTATTTTACTTTCGTATGGTTAAATTTGTTTTGTCAAATAGTTTGCACAGAAGGGAAAAATATATACGTCATATAAAGCGAAACATAATCTCATGATTTTTCCAATGTTTATTTGAAAAATATGGTAGAGAAACATATAATAAAAAGTATGGAGGAACGGGTAATGATAAAAGCAATTTTTTTTGATGTGGATGGAACTCTGTTTTCTCATACTTATAAAGGGATTTCTGATAGCACCAAATATTCTTTGGACAAGTTGAAGGAAAAAGGCATCAAAAGAATCGTTGCAACCGGGAGACATATGGTTGAACTGGAAAAACTTTTATTGACAGATATTGTGTTCGATGGATATATCACGGTAAATGGGCAGCTATGCCTGGATCAGGAAAAAAGAGTTGTATTTGCGAATCCTATTTTGGGTACAGAGAAAGAACGCCTGATTCAGTTGTTCTCTCAAAAAAAGCTTCCGCTTATGTTTATAGAAAAAGACAGGATGTACATTAATTATTTGGATGAGTCGGTAAGAAAAGCACAAACTGCGATTTCTACGCCGGTTCCCAGACAGGGAAAATATACCGGAAGTGAGATTTATCAGGCTGTTGCATATATTTCGAGTGAACAGGAAGAAGCTTTAAGGGCACAATTTCCGGAATATAAAATAACAAGATGGAACGACTATGCCGTTGATATTTCCCCTACGGAAGCAGCAAGGTAATGGGAATCAAAGAATTTTTATCAAAATATAACATAAACCAGGCAGAAACAATGGCGTTTGGAGATGGGGAAAACGATATAGAAATGTTAAAATATGCTGAAATTGGTATAGCAATGGGAAATGCCGGTAAAGCTGCAAAAGCAAACGCTGATTATATTACGAATGATATTGATCAGGATGGCATTAAACGGGCTTTAGAGCATTATCGATTGATAGGAGGGGACTATGGAGAAAAGTCTTAAAAAGAAAAATATAAAAAAAGAAATTCTGTCTTATGTGAAAATTTTCGTAATAGCTATCGCTGTTGCGATTATCTGTAATACAACATTGATTGTAAATGCTACGATTCCAAGTGAATCCATGGAGGATACGATTCAGATCGGGGATCGAATCATTGGTTTTCGTTTGTCCTATAAAATAGATGATCCCCAGAGAGGAGATATTATTATTTTTAAATATCCCGATGATGAGTCTCAGATTTTTATTAAGAGGATCATTGGACTTCCGGGAGAGACAGTGCAGATTATAGATGGAAAAGTGTATATAGATGATGCGGAGGTTCCGCTGGAAGAAGAGTATGTGAAAGAGCTTCCGATGGGAGATTTTGGACCATATGTAGTGCCGGAGGATTCCTACTTTGTTCTGGGAGATAATAGAAATAATTCTAAAGATTCAAGATATTGGAATGATCATTTTGTGAAAAGGGAAAAAATTCTTGCGAAAGCAATTTTTCAATATTTTCCTAAGGTAAGAAAAGTTGAGTAGGAATGATACCATTTCCGATTTTCTTTCTGATGATTTCAGAAAAAAGACTGATTGCAAGAGCAGATTGTGAGGGAAAAGAATATGAACATACTGGACATGCTGGATGAGTTACAGAAAAAGGCGCTGCACGATGAAAAGATAAAGGAGGAGCTTTTGGCTACCCGCAGAGAGGAAAAACCGCTGGAAGCTTTTTGTAAAAAATGTCAGGAACTTGGATATGAAATCTATGAGATGGATCTGGTATTGGCAGGCGAAGAATTTTATGCCACAATGAAGCGCAGTACCAATGGCGGAGGAGAAAATTCGCCTGTGTTAGAGGGCGAGGATGACTTTTATGAGCTTTTCTTTGCAGCATTATCTTAAAATCATTTGTTACCATTTTGGTAACAA
>CAZLZX010000298.1:0-1964 GCA_964564095.1 uncultured Eubacterium sp.
AAAGTAGGCGCATGGACATCGAAGGCTACTGTCAGATAATCCGGCTTTTCTTCCTCCAATATCTTAAACAATATATTCAAAAATCCGTACACTGCATTGGTATGAAGCCCTTCGGAATTGGTAAGATCCGGAATTCCAAAAAAAGCTCTGCTCAATATGCTGTGTCCGTCTATCAATACGATCTTCTCGCCCATGCGGCTACCTCCTAATTTACGATACATAGTCTATGTAATCTGCTTCATCCGCAAATAACATATAACTGCCATTTACATATCCCATGTATCCACTCTCTGTTACATATCCTTTCATATCGCACACTCCTTATCTGTTACAATTTTTATGTTGTAATCAGTATAAGCTTTTCAGTGTCCGATATACCGGACTTTTACATCCGATGCCGAATAATTTTATGTTCGCAATCTGTTATTTTTTATGCCTCTTCTGCGATAGAAAGAAGCAGCTCCATAGCCTTTCTTCCGGCAAGGTTCTCTTTTACCATCTCTACGCCTTTTTCTCCGATGGTCTCTTTTAACTTATCTACCTCAGTCTGATAATTCTGAGCCATGGCTGTCAGCTCAGCCTGCAATTCTTCATCAGAAACAGTAAGTCCTTCCTGTTTTGCTATCTCAGATAATACGCCCTGACCCTTCAGCATCATTTCAGCCTGGTCCATAGCGCTCTGATCGAATTTTTCTTTCGTCATCTGAGCCTGCTGCAAATATCCTTCGATGGTCTGACCTGCACTCTGAAGCTGCATGATGAAATCCTGTTTCAGGTTATCTGCAACCGCCTTGATCTCATGTTCCGGAACAGTAACTGTACTTGTCTCCATGATCTGTGATATGATTATATTTTCCTTCTGAACGGACAGTTCCTGTGTCTTAAATTTTCGTATCTCGCCTTTTACATATTCTTTAAATTCTTCCAATGTGCTGCATGGAGATACCGCTTTTGCCATCTCATCTCCTATTTCAGGCAATACGAGAACAAGCACCTCTTTTACATCGACCTGAAAAACTGCATCTTTTCCGGCAACATCTTCCACCTGATAATTCTTTGGAAAAGTTACTTTCACTTCTACATGGTCGCCTTTCTTACTTCCCAGCAGCTGCTCTTCAAACCCAGGAATAAAGGTTCCTGAGCCAAGAGTCAGAGGGCAATCCTTTCCATCTCCGCCCGGGAATGGGGTTCCGTCAATATACCCCATAAAATCGATGATCGTCTGATCTCCGGTCTCCGCCGGTCCATTTTTTTCCTCTTTTACTGCTGCCAATCTCTGAGCTCTTTTGAGTTCTCCCTCAATTTCTTCCTCTGTTACGGACACTTCCATTTTAGGAATCTTGATTCCTTTGTAGTTTCCTAACACTACTGTAATTTTTTCTACGGCTTCGCTCATTTTTCTTCCTCCATATATTTTATCTGATCAGTTAATAATAGAAAAAGTTTGCATATTCCCACATCTGTATTCACAGAATTTACAAAACACAATCTATCATTCACATTATATCCAACATTCAAATACCTGATTAAATGTTTGTAACTAAATTAGTATACTTGATTTACCGGACAATTTCCAGCCTTTTTCATAGATACTTCACTTTACTGCTTTCTTATTGAAATTTTTGTTCCAAAAAGGGGCTGAGAAAAAGCAATCTCATTTTTATGAATCACGGGAGTTTGACAGTTATGTCAATAAGTGTTATGAGGAGGAAAAATATGGCACAGAGGAACAATAAATCAGCAAATAAAGAAGCTTTTTGCTTGAGAGAATATAAAAATCCGGGTATAATAAAAACTGAAAACAGTAAGTTTACTTTCGGAGGGGATAAAGATATGCCAAATGTAGTGCAAAACCTGATCGAACAATATGTGGTAAATATAAAGAAAATCTATGGTTCGCATTTGCGTCAGATTATTTTGTTAGGCTCTTATGCCAGAGGAGATTTTGGTCCTGACTCAGATAT
>CAZLZX010000298.1:1974-2649 GCA_964564095.1 uncultured Eubacterium sp.
ATCGATATTATGATATTGTTAGATATGTCGGACTTGGAGCTAAAAGTGTATAGTCAAGAACTGTCATATATGACTTATGATTTTAACCTGGATAATGGTATAGATATCAAGCCCATAGCCAAAAGCGAGGATCACTTTAGAAAATGGATTGTTAATTATCCGTTTTACGCAAACATTGATCAAGAAGGGGTAATCTTATATGGAGCAGCATGAGAAAGATATCGGAACAAAAAAGGATTTGGCGCTATATCGTTTGCAAACAGCAAAGTCCGATTTAAAATCCGCAAGAATATTGTTTACAGCAGAGGAATATAAAGGCGCAAATAATCGTGCATATTATGCTATTTTTCATGCAATAAATGCAGTATTAGCGTTAAGTGGAAAAGCATATAAACGTCACAAAGATGCTATTGGGAATTTTAACAAAGAGTATGTTAAAACAGAAATTTTTCCCAGAGAGATGGGTAGAAAAATTGGCATGGCGGAAGAAATAAGGCATGCAAGTGATTATGATGATTTTTATATTGCCAGTAAAGAAGAAACAGCTAATCAAATTTCTGTGGCGGAAGAATTTCTTCAAATGGCTGAACAGTATTGCTATTCTCAACTTAATTTGTAAAAACTGACTTGAGGGGTGCTTTTCATCCCTCAATTTTTTTGGCTGTAATTATAATA
>CAZLZX010000299.1:0-2647 GCA_964564095.1 uncultured Eubacterium sp.
GCTACCACATCCGGATTTGTAACCTTCTGATATCCTGGGAAATCTGTTGGCTGCGCACCCATATCGCAGGCGCCCTGTACGTTGTTCTGTCCACGCAGCGGATTTACACCGCAGCCCGGTCTACCCAATTTTCCGCAAAGCATAGCCATGTTAGACATAGACATAACGCCCTCTGTACCGGTAGAATGCTCTGTTACACCAAGGCAATAAATGATCGGCGCTTTTGGTGCAGTTGCATACATTCTTGCTGCTGCCACAAGCTGCTCCGGGTCAATATGACAAATTTCTCCTACATACTCCGGAGTATAATCTTTCACGATCTCTGCCAGTTCTTCAAAACCTTCCGTACGTTCCTCAATAAATTTCTTATCGATCAGGCCTTCCTTGATCATGATATGCATCATACCATTGGCAAAGGCAATGTTCGTACCCGGTTTTAATTTCAAATGAATGTCTGCTTTCTTAGACAGATCAATATCACGGGGATCTACAACGATCAGCTTTGTGCCGTTTGCCACAGCACGACGAATCTGCATACCAACTACCGGATGTGCTTCCTCCGGGTTGGAGCCTACCAGCATGATCACATCCACATCGTGTGTAATATCACGGATCGGATTTGTCATTGCTCCTGAGCCTAAAGTCATTGCCAGACCTGATACGGATGCGGAATGGCATACACGGGCACAGTTATCTACATTGTTGCTGCCGAAGCAGGTACGGACCATCTTCTGAACCATGTAAATATCTTCGTTCGGAGAACGGGAGCAGGCAAAACCAGCCAGTGACTCAGAACCATATTTTTTCTTAAGCTCCATAAATTTGGATGCTACCAGATCCAGCGCTTCATCCCATGTTGCGCGCTCAAATTCTCCGGTTTCTTTATTCTTGATCAATGGATATTTGATACGGTCTTTGGAATGCACGAAATCAAAGGAGCCGGACCGTCCCTTTACACACAGCAGCCCGCGGTTTGACGGACCTTCTGCTGCCTGTACATCCACGATCTTGTTGTCCTTTACGATCAGATCATACTGACATCCTGTTGCACAATGCGGACAGGTGGTACGTACTTTTTTCACTTCCCAGGAACGGTATTCTTTTCTGCGTTTCATGGTTAAAGCCCCTGTCGGACACGCCTGAACACAGTTTCCGCAGGATTCACAGTTGCTGTCATTCCACAGTCCGTCAAAAGGAATCGCAATGTGAGAATCAAAACCACGGTCTGTTGTTCCGATTACGCCACGGCCAACGATCTTCTCACATGTATTTGCACATCTGTGACAAAGAATACAAAGATTTGGGTTGTATGTAAAAAATGGATTGGAATCATCAATCTCACGCTCGATCCTCTCGCCCGGGAAACTGGTCTCCTCTACACCATATTTTCTGCACAGGTCCTGGAGTTTACAGGAACCGTTCATTGTACATTTAAAACAATCTGTTTTGTGATTGGAGAGAAGCAGATCCAGAATAGATCTTCTTGCCTCTATTACCCGTTCACTTTCTGTATAAATCACATTTCCTTCTGCAACCGGGAAGGAGCATGCTGTCACAAGCTTAGGATTTCCCTCCAGCTCTACCAGACACATTCTGCAGGAACCTTCCGGTGCCAGTTCTTTCAAATAACATAGGGTTGGTATTTCAATGCCGGCAGCTTCAGCAGCCTGAAGAATGGTAGTTCCCTCTTCTACAGACATTGAGATGCCATTTATTTTTATATTTAACATATCAATCACACTGCATATGTATTTATGCTTTTCCTTTCTTCATTCATCAGATTAATCTTTATAAATTGCATCAAAACGACAATTATCCATACAAGCGCCGCATTTAATACACTTGTCATGATCAATAAGATGCGCTTCTTTCACTTTTCCTGAAATGGCATTTACCGGACAGTTGCGGGCACACAAGGTACATCCTTTACATTTATCCGGATTAATCTTATAAGTAAGTAAAGCTTTGCAGCTTCCAGCCGGACATTTTTTATCCTTAATATGGGCAATATATTCATCCCTGAAAAACCGAAGTGTGGAAAGTACCGGATTCGGCGCTGTCTGTCCCAGACCGCAAAGAGCATTCTGCTTGATCTGCTCCGCCAGCTTCTCCAAACGGTCAAGATCTTCCATCTCGCCTCTGCCATCTGTGATCTTTTCCAGGATCTCCAGCATACGTTTTGTACCTACACGGCACGGCGTACATTTACCGCAGGACTCGTCTACCGTAAACTGCAGGAAGAATTTTGCGATATCTACCATACAGGTATCCTCATCCATAACGATCATACCGCCGGAACCAACGATAGAGCCGATACTTGCCAGGTTCTCGTAATCGATCGGGATATCAAAATGCTCTGCCGGGATACATCCTCCGGAGGGACCACCGGTCTGTACGGCTTTGAATTTCTTTCCATTCGGAATGCCTCCGCCGATTTCTTCAATAACGGTACGCAGTGGAGTACCCATTGGGATCTCTACCAGACCGGTGTTGTTAATTTTGCCTCCCAATGCAAACACTTTTGTACCTTTGGATTTTTCAGTTCCCATAGAAGCGAACCATTCTGCGCCATTTAAAATAATCTGAGGAATGTTTGCCCATGTCTCAACGTTGTTTAAGATCGTCGGGCTCTCAAACAGACCTTTTA
>CAZLZX010000300.1:0-1832 GCA_964564095.1 uncultured Eubacterium sp.
TCTGCAATGATGCCGGACAAAGTGGCCGGTGTGGTATCGCCCGGTACGGCGATCATATCAAGACCTACGGAGCAGACACAGGTCATTGCCTCAAGCTTCTCTAAAGTCAACGCATTGGCAAGCACTGCATCTATCATACCCTGATCTTCGCTGACCGGAATAAAAGCGCCTGACAATCCGCCCACATAGGAGGATGCCATAATGCCGCCCTTCTTAACCTGGTCGTTTAACATAGCCAGCGCCGCTGTCGTTCCCGGTGCACCTGCATATTCCAGACCGATCTCCTCTAAGATCTCAGCTACAGAATCGCCAACTGCCGGTGTGGGAGCCAGAGACAGGTCGATAATTCCAAACGGAATACCAAGCTTTTCAGATGCCTCTTTCGCAACCAGCTGGCCTACACGGGTAATCTTAAATGCCGTCTTTTTAATTGTTTCACATAATACCTCAAAGTTTTCGCCTCTTACCTGTTCCAGCGCTTTCTTTACAACGCCCGGTCCGCTGACGCCTACATTGATAATAGCATCCGCTTCTGTCACGCCGTGGAACGCGCCTGCCATAAACGGATTATCATCCGGTGCATTGCAAAATACAACCAGCTTTGCACAGCCCAGGGAATCGTTATCCCTGGTGTACTCCGCAGTATCATGTACGATCTGTCCCATCAGCTTCACCGCATCCATATTGATACCTGTCTTGGTGGAACCAAGATTGATAGAGCTGCAGATACGATCTGTCACTGCTAAAGCTTCCGGGATAGAACGAATCAGCAGTTCATCACTCTTCGTCATTCCTTTGGAAACTAATGCGGAATAACCGCCGATAAAATTTACCCCCACTTCATGGGCCGCCCGGTCCAGTGTCTTTGCAATGGTCACATAATCCGCAGAGGTTTTACATGCCGCTGCCCCCACCAATGCAATAGGGGTAACAGAAATTCTTTTATTTACAATAGGAATACAATATTCCTGTTCGATTTCATTTCCAACTTTTACCAGATCTTTTGCAAGCGTAGTAATTTTGGTATATATATTTTCATTTACTTTATCAAGATCCGAATCCATACAGTCAAGCAGGCTGATACCCAGTGTGATCGTACGCACATCCAGATTTTCCTGCTCGATCATCTTGTTTGTCTCATTGACCTCAAACATATTAATCATGAGTATTCTCCCCCTTACAAACGATGCATCATGTCAAAGATTTCTTCTCTCTGGCATTTGATGGAAACACCGATATCTTCGCCCAATGTTTCCAGTTCTGCCGCACATACGGCAAACTCCTTATCAGAGGTACTCATATCTACGATCATCATCATGTTAAAGTAACCCTGTACGATTGTCTGGGAAATATCCAGTACGTTAATGTGACTGTCTGCAAGATATGTACAAACTCTTGCAATGATACCTACGGTGTCTTTTCCTACTACGGTAATAATTGTCTTGTTTGTTGATTTTTCCATCTCTCTTATCCGTGCGTATCCGCACTGCTCCTCTCTTTTTCCCTGTACATTTCCTTCTTTATTTCTGTTTAAAAAGTGTATTCACACTTCCATGTCTGCTCTCAGACGCAGATCAGCTCCGATATCTGATCCCGCTTTGCAACTCTGATCGGAAAATCGCTCCCCTGATACGGATTGTCCCCCAGAGTCACTTCCAGTCTGACAGTCTCATATGCCAGCTCCGGATAATTGTTTTCCTTGCTCAGGTGACCCAGAACTACGGTCTGAAAACGATCATGAAGCAGCTTCCCCAAAAGCTGGCCGCAAAGTTCATTTGACAGATGACCCCGCTCTCCCAGAATCCTTTTTTTCAAATAGTAGGGGTATCCCC
>CAZLZX010000300.1:1842-2646 GCA_964564095.1 uncultured Eubacterium sp.
TTGGCTTCTAATAATAATACATCCAATCCCTGTAATTTGTCTACAAGGTAATCATCATATTTTCCCAAATCCGTCAGGACCGCCATGGTTTTCTCCCCATGCTTCATCACATACGCAACCGGATCTGCCGCATCATGGGAAGTATGCAGCGGCGTGATCTTCATATCCCCAATGGAAAATTCCTCCTCCGGCTTTACAATATGAAACAAAGACTCATCCACCTTGCCGATCGCCTGACGATCCTTGATCCAATCCCAGGTTCCCTCTGTGGCGTACATGGGAATCCCATATTTTCTGGCAACTACCCCCAGGCTTCTAATATGATCCACATGCTCATGGGTTACCAGGATCCCCTGTATCTCATCTGTTTTTAAGCCGATCTCATTCAGACCTGCCTCTATTCTCTTTCCGCTGATACCGGCATCCACCAGTATATGACTGTTGTCTGTGCCCGCGTAAATACAGTTGCCGCTGCTGCCGCTGGCAATACTACATAGTTCCATATGATTCCTCAAATTTCTTTCGTAAATATCGTATGACTGTTTTTGGAGCATCTTGCCCCGCTCTGTCTTATCAAAATTCCCTTTTGGCAGGAATGATTCCCCGCTCTCTTAAAGCTTCCTGAATCTGCGAAAAAGCCGTCTCCGGCGTTCCATTATTATCAATCACAACCCGACAATACTTTCGATAAATATCCTCGGACAGCTGACTGTCGATAATGCTCTGACATTTTTCCTCAGAATATCCTCTGGATGCTTTCAGCCGTTTTTTTCGATTTTCCACCGTCGTAAATATGTACCAAAG
>CAZLZX010000301.1:0-2623 GCA_964564095.1 uncultured Eubacterium sp.
ATATCCGACAACGACTACGCCTAAGCTTCAGGTTGCAGATGATTTATTGATCTGTGCCATGAGTGCAGGCTCCGGTCCTGGCGCACTGGTTGAGCAGAGCGAGCTTATGAATATGAAATGCGAGGTTGGTATCCGCATTTACTCTCTGAAAGAAGACCCGGAAAATCCTAAATTCTTAGGTTACTGGGACTGCGGCGTACCACACTCTATCGGTGTTCATCGTTTCATGTACAACGGTGGCCCTTACGTATATCTTTCCTGTGAATCCGAGCGTTTTGAAGGAATGATCATGCGTATCGTAGATATTTCTGATCCTGCACATCCGGTGGAAGCCGGTAACTGGTGGGCGCCTCATCAGTTTGTAGACGGATATCCGGGCAGAACGGTAGATCATCATGCCGGACATGTTCCTGCATTTATGGATAAAGGCTGGATGCACGGACCGCCATTCAGACGTGACGACGGTATCATGTTCTGCGGATACTGCGGAGACGGCCTATATGTATTGGACGCAAAGGATGTTCATCGTCCAAAATTGCTGGGACAATTAAAATTCATGCCGGCATTTTCAAGCCATCTGGCTGGCGCCCGTACTCATACAGCGCTTCCATTGCCAGGACGTGATTTAGTGGTTGTAACGAATGAAGGCGAACGATTCCAGTTCTTCCCACCTGGCTCCATCACAGAAGCACAGGCATTGAACAACCTTCATATGGTAGATGTACGTGATCCGGCAAAACCAACACTGGTTGCTGAGTTCCCATATCCGGAAGTACCGGAAGACTTCCCATATCCAAACTTCAATGTTATGAATCTGGAATGCCAGGGACCTTTCGGACCTCACAATCTGCATGAGCCGATGAGCAACAAGCCTTGGCTTGAGCAGCGCGGAGACCGCGTATACTGCTGCTACTTCGCAGCCGGCTTACGTATTTATGATGTATCCGATCAGTATTACATCAAAGAGATCGCTTACTTCATTCCCCCAAATCCAAACAAGACACCGGAAGAGTCCTTCTTCAAGGGATTCCCGGGACCAAGAAATGCGGTTACGGAGGATTGCTGTGTAGACGACAGAGGATATATCTATGTGACTTGTCTGGATGACGGTTTCTATGTATTAAAAAGAACCGGGGCAGCAGACAACTAAGATAACGCTATAAAGTCCATTTCATTTTACTATTTCATTTCGATAAAAAGAAGCTGCTATTCATGCAGCTTCTTTTAAATTTATCAAAAATAAAATGTCATTTTACCCCGCCGGATAACCTGACATCTTATTTTCTTTATATAAAACTATTACTCCAAAGTATTATCATTGATACATTTTCCTGATATGCTTTTTGAGGATAGCAATAAAATCCTTCACGGTCTCATCCGACTGCTGCTTCCACACCATACTGACCGGATGATAAGTATCCAAAAGTACATAGCCAAAATCCTTATTGTCCAATGCCCTGCACCAGATATCAGAAATCGCTACGCCAAGACCGCACTGCACCCCCAAAATCATGGCATCCGTACTTCTTACCGGCTGTACCTTTGGCACAAAACCATAAGGCTTACAAAAATCACGAATCAGCTCTGTCACATAATCAAACTCTTCATCCGAAACAGTCAAAAAGTCTTCATCCTGAAAATCATTTGGCAAAGGATTCTTCCCCACTACTTTTTCCTGGCTCTTATTATAGATCAGCACTCGCCTGATATTAGTAACCAACTCCGCCTCTATCCCATCTACCTGAAGAACCTTTGGCTCTATGGTCAGTATCACATCCTCCTTTCCTGACTGCAAAGCATCCATAACCTTTCTAGGCTCATAGCTATTAACCTCAAGCTTTACATCCTTATACTTTTTTTCAAATTCATTTAATACTGGCTGTAATATATGTGAAAGATTAGAATTGGACAAAATGCCGAAACGAATCACTCTGCTCTTATTTTCCAAAGAAAGCTTTGCACGCATTTTCAAATCGTGAAGCTGCATTCGATATTCATCAAAAAACTGGTAAAACATTTCTCCATTCGGAGTCAGGACGATCCCCTTATTCATTCGCTGAAACAACAAACATCCCAGCTCTGTCTCCAAGGCCTGTATCTGCCGGCTTACCGCCGGCTGCGAAACATACAGCTCCTGCGCTGCCTTTGAAAAGCTCAAATTTCTGGCAGATGCCAGAAAATAATCAATCTGTAAATCGTTCATGATTTCTCTCCTTTTGTTATTTGCTCATAAAGTTTGCGAAACAAATTTTCCCACATCCTCAAACAACACATTCTTTCATTTCCATGATATAGATTCTATGTCTGCCTTTTATAACTAATAGTGTAACGGTTATTCTGTTATAAGTAAATAGTCCATTTTCTTTCTTTGTTATTCGCAAATATTTATCCGAAACTTACAATATTTTTTCTTTTATAAAAAATAAAGCCGTTTATAAATCCTAAAATGGCAACATCAACAATAAATGCATCGCCATTTTCAGTAAGTTTTTCCACTATATTCCCCAGCCTCTTTATGCTAAAATATCTGCATCTATTAATCTGTTTCTCCCCATCTAAAGGGGGAATCCTTATGTATCATTCTGTGAAACGAAATCTAATGACATTTCTTTTTGCCACACTT
>CAZLZX010000302.1:0-2534 GCA_964564095.1 uncultured Eubacterium sp.
CAACACGGATTATTTGCTGACGCTCCGCTATTACTGGCACTACAACCGGAATTCCGCAAAGATCTGTGAACAGCTGCACATTCAGCGAAGCACCCTGTTTTATCGTCTGGGAAGAGTGCATGAATTTTTAAAACAGGACTATAATGATTACCATAATCTCATACAGTTAAGCCTTGGAATTGCCATTCTCGAATCAAGGGGCGAGATCCCGTTTCTGGATCTGCCGGACAATGCGCTGCCTGCTTCCAAGCAGAAGGATAATGAGAGAACAAAATAACCGCCTGTTTTCCTGTAATCCAGTTCTATAGATATGTACTCATAAATGAATATAATAAAAACAGCAGTTACAATGAACCGTTTTTATTTGAAGGGATACAAAAGACATGAAAAACTACTATGGAACGATCCGATGCCAGCATGCCGGCATACATGTTCACAGCATTAAAGAGACAGTGGCATGGTATAAAAAAATACTGGGATTTCAAGAAGTCCCAACCCCGGATTCCAGCCAGTTCGGCGGTTGTTTTCCCCCATCACAGCTGATAAAAAACGGCGATTTTTATCTGGAGCTTTATGAAGTGACCGGAGCCAGACCATTTTCTTTACTCGATCTGGAATGGACCGTAGGTGTGAAACACCTGAGTTTTTCTATTTCCGGTCTGGACGAGCTGATGGAAGATCTATATAAGGAAGGTAATGTAAAGATTTTAGTCGATAATATCTATCCTGAAGAGATCTGTCATGTTTCCGGAGGCGACCGCGCCGTTTATATCTTAGATAACAATGGTATTTTAATCGAACTTTCCAAAGTTCATGACCGTGGATAGAAAGGAGATTTTCCATGGAAATTACAGGAAGCTATAATTGTGTGCTGCAACAGGAAAAAGGATCGGTAATGCTTCGCCGATACGGAACGCTTCATCTGACATCAGACGGCGAAAAACTCCGGGGAACCATGTTCCCAACTATGTTTTGGCTGGATTGCCCTTTTACCGACGGGATCATACGTGAAAATCATTTTTGTTTTGAAGTACGGTTTTCCACGCCCTGCCAGAACTTTACCATGAACGTATCGGGCGATATTATCGGTCATAAAATTATCGGGCAGGCTGATACCCCAATGGGTACTTATATTTTGAAAGGAACAAAAAATACGTCCGCCGACCAGGCTTATTTCTCATGATATGAATATGAAAATAAAAACAGGAACTGATATTGTATATATACCTCGATTACAAAAAATCATTACAGATACACCCGCTTTTATTTTAAAAACCTATACGGCTTCAGAAATAAAAGAAGCCTCTTTGCGCGGTCAAAACAAGTACGTCTATTATGCTGCCCGTTTTGCCGCAAAAGAAGCGATCATAAAAGTATTTTCAGATTGCGATCTGGAATTTTACGATATAGAAATCTGTCAGACTCCTTCGGGAAAACCATTTGCAAAAATACATGGTCAACCCGTTGTCGGACTGGACATTTCTCTTTCCTCCGATACAGACTATGCGATTGCCAATGCGGTATTGCTCTGTACGGAATCATAAATAATTTATTTACAGCATTTCGACTATAGCGGCAAACTACTTCATCATCTTTCTAAAAGAATGTATAATCCAAGCCTGAAGGCTGACTTACATTTTCTGTCTGGTATAACTATGCATGTGCATATATTTAGTAATCCATCCTTGATCCAACTTATGGACATTCTCAAGATCAGAATTATCATTTTCTGAAAGTTCTATTGCAAGATCTATTATTTTTGTGAGTTTAAAAAGCTGTTTGCCGCCTGCAAACAACTCGGCAATCGTATCCCTTGCATCGGCTACGATTTCTTTCAGCGACGCATTCTTCCCATCCATCAGGCAACGATTGATCATATGCGTTACTACAGCAGCCGGCATATAACCAAGCGAATGACCGTGTGTGATCGCCGCTATCTGCGCGCCCTCTTTATCCGTATCCTTATCACAAGGTTTCAATTGCTTCTTGAGGCATATTGCCTTATTCATCTTTAATGTTTTCTGGGGGCAAAATCTTGATCCTAGCCCTCCATCAGCATGCAGATTCAATTGTCACTTTCTGTGCCTCCAGAAGTAAAATACTCCGAATTCAACGCCCTCCCACAGATTTTCAAAACCGCTTGCGTCCTACTGCCAGATATGGTATATTGAGTATAGAAAAAGGGAAAGCCAGAGAAGCGGCTTACCCCGAACATTGAAGTATCAACCTTTTATAAGGTCAGCCGTCATTATTCGCAGTAATGGCGGCTATTTTCGTTTTCCCTTGAAAATCGTATAACACAATCCGACAAGGGCAACAATGAATATACAAAACTGAATCAAATCAGAATATGTAACCATTGGCAACGCCCTCCTTTCTTTCGTCTGGAGGGTTAGCCCCTCCGATAAAAGAGGGTAAGCCGCCCGGCTCTCTGGTTTCCCATGAACGAAGTATATCATGCCTGACTTTATCAGACAATAATAATCTCCACTATTTTCTTTATAATCTTATTGAATTGAGGCAAACCCGCCATT
>CAZLZX010000303.1:0-2510 GCA_964564095.1 uncultured Eubacterium sp.
TTTTATAATCACTGTCTATAAAGCCGATGGTCAACGCTCCTACTTTTTCTCCATCCGTAAATCGATATACGGCTCTTTGACCATTGATCGTATATTCAGCTTCTGCAATAGCAAAGCCTTCATTATTCCGAGTGATATCCAATCCACTTGGCGGTGCCACATGCACTACATCCGGCGTTTCACTGCCATTAAGTGTCAACATTGCGGCGCGATTACCAAATCCATTATCCGCTGCCACCCACAAGGTTTTTGTATATGTATCATAATCAAGAGCCATTGCTCCTCCAAGTTTGCTGTCAATATCTGCAATCTGGACAACACTTCCATCCTGATTCAACACATATGCATACACATGTCCATTATCTTCTAATGCCACAAAGAAAACACCCTTTGCCACAGCATCCGGATAATTCGATGCATCAAAAGCTTTTTTCGTATTCTGATCATAAAGTTTACCTGTTACATTTTCATTAGCAACCCATTCTACAGCTTCAATACCAGTATTTGCCGCAACCTGCGGTAATGAATCCGTCAAATCCCATTCCTGAAGCGCGATCAGATCGCTTCCCTCTTCCTTTGGATCCACTTTTAAAATGGTATTATAATTAACACCTTTGGCAGAGTTATCCCTTTCCGAAGCAATATAAACAAATCCTTCCCCGTCCACAGAGATTCCTTCTGCATCAGGTCCTGCAGCCTTCGGATTTTCTGCATCCTTTTGAAAGCGAACCCGCTTTCCATTTTCAAAACCGTCTGCAAAGCTCAATGTCCCATCTTTGGCAACATCCAAAATCCAAAAGGTTCCCGTACCATTGTCTACTGCATAAAGCTGCCCGTTGTGGAAATCAAGCCCAGAAGAATCTTCCAGAAACATTTGCTGTTTGTCATAAATCGAGACTTCATCACTTCCCGGCCATTTGATAGTCTCCGGCATATCGGTATCCTCATCCTCAGCAGGGGGAACTTCGGTATTTGCCTTCCCCTTGGTAGAAACAGCAAAATCAATCAATTCTCCTGTCCCATTCGGAATGCGGGCAAAAACACCATCTGCATGGTCTGTCCACGAAAATTCTGACACCTGTATTCCAGCCTTTGTAAACACAGTTACCGAATCTTCCTTTCCAAGCCCAAAGGAAAAATCTATATTTTGATCAAATACATAATACTCGCCCGGCTGCAGGATCGTTCCCGATTTTACCGGCGTTACATCCTTTGCATGCCCCACTGGATCATTGTCTAAAACGTACCATCCACTGATATCCACATCCACCGTTCCGGCATTATAAATCTCTACCCAGTCTGTTACATCGCCATTAGATTCAATTTCATTAATAACGACCTGCGGTACAAACCAGTCATTGCTCTTTCCCGGAGTTTCCGGCATCAATGTAAATTCTCCTGTTCCATCCGGATATCTTCCATAAGATGCAGCCGCTTCATTTCCATTGTAACTAGCGTGACTGGTCCATGTATAACTATCCAAAAGTTTACCATCCGAATCATACAATCGAATAGAATCCCCAGAGCCAATTCCGATTGCTTCCTGAAATTCTCCATTTTCATACGCATCGGTCTGATCATTATACACTAGCCCTACTGTATCAGCCTTTACTAAAATCAACTCGCCCAGCTGAACAACAGTCTGTTGTGGAAATTTCCAACGATGATCATTAGAATTATCCCTGACTTCAAAGCCTGAAATATCAATCTTTGATGTCCCGATATTCATAAATTCAACCCAGTCATCCGGGGAAGAATTGATCTCATTAATAACAAGTTCCCCGCCTGATGGTTCTGGCGTTGGTTCCGTTTCAATTAAATTTAAACGCCCCTTTGTTGCCTCCTGGTCAACAAATTCTCCCGTACCATCTGGTACACGCGAATAGGTTCCCGCTGCATGTCCGGACCAAGCATAAGAATCTAACAATTCGCTATTTGTATCATACAAATTTACTTCATCTTTTTTTCCCAGACCAAAATCAAAATCTATACTTTCTTCCAATACAAGGACTGTACCAGATTTCAATACCGTACCGTCAGGAATTCTCCATACGCTGCCATCCTCCAACCGATCTAATTTCTTATCATCTGATACAAACCAGCCGCTAATATCTACATCTGTCTCTCCTATATTGACAATCTCGATCCAGTCATGTCCACCGTCCGCATCATCCGATTCGATTTCATTAATGACAACGGTATGGTTTAACGTCTGGCTTGCTGCCTGTAAAGGTTGTAATGGCAGTAAAGCCAAAACAGTAGATACAATTATCCCAAAACTTATCCATTTCTTTTTCTGTTTTCTGATCATAAAATTCTTTTCCTTTCGTTGACTCTCTTTTAAGCAAACAAAATCGTTTTGCCTGATGTTCAATAAAAGTTTATCAACGTAATGAAAAGTCTTCTATCATGAAAGGGTAAATTCGCTGTAAACTTTTTCCTTTTTATTTACTGTATAATATGATATTGGGGTCAAAAGCCCAGCTATAGCACCTTGAAAAATTCATATA
>CAZLZX010000304.1:0-2495 GCA_964564095.1 uncultured Eubacterium sp.
TTATCCTTCTGTGTGTTATGGCATGTTTCGCTTCGCTGGTACCGTCGGCGGCAGTTACGGCCCCATTCTTCTTTGGAAATGATAATATTACGGTAAAGAATACCTTAAAACCGAATATCATAATGATTCTTGTTGTCTGGGCAGCTACGGCATTTATTGCATACCCATTAAGCAATATGATTTTAGGATAGTGGTAAGGCGTTCTTAATAGGATGTATTTGAATGAAAAGGGCGGAATTACGGAAATGTAATCCGCCCGAAGTTATTACACCTGCAGAAAACGGATCACAGATAATGATAAAGGAGGTCATGAATATGTATGAATTTAGCTCTGTTACCCCGAGAGTAGAAAAGATGAGGGAAATGTATCGGAATACGATTCCGCATGTGGATATTAACCGGTATAGGATCGTTACGGAATTTTACATGGAGCATCAGGAGTTGACGGGAAATTTAAAACGCGCAATGAATTTTAAGAATCTTTGCGAAAAGATTCCGATTCGTGTATATGATGATGAAATGATCGTGGGAACCTATGTTACCACGTACCGTGCAACTGCTCTATATCCGGAAAATTCGATTGACTGGCTGATTGATGAGTTAAAAAGCGGACTTTTATGGACCCGTAAAGAAGATCCTTATCAGATCACGGAAGAAGATAAGGAGTATATCTTATCTACGGCAGATTTCTGGATGCATGAATGTATGAATGCGAAGCTGAATCCTTATATACCAGAGCATTTTTCAGAAATCGTAGCCGGAGGACCATTGTTTTTTACTCCGAAAAATATATGCCCTCAGCCGGTTGGACATTTTGTCGCAAATTATGATAAGGCGATTCGTGTTGGTTTTGGCGCTATTCGGGAAGAAGCGGAAAGAAAAATGCAGGAGTTGGAAGAGCATGGGTTTATGGAAAGCAGTGCGGAACAGTACAGTTTCTATCGCGGTATTGTTATTGTCTGCGAAGGGATAATCACATTTGCCAAACGCTATAGCAAAGCATGTATGGAATTGGCGGAAACGACGTCCGATCCGGTTAGAAAAAAGGAATTGCTGCAGATCGCAGATACTATGGGGTGGATCATGGAACACCCTGCCAGAAATTTCCGAGATGCGATTCAGGCGCTGTGGTTTTATCAGACCTGTGTCATGATGGATGCCAATCTGCACGGAACCAGTTTGGGACGTGTGGACCAGTATCTGGGAGACTTTGCAGAAGCAGATCTGGCAGCAGGAGTCATCTCAAAGGAGGAAATGCAGGAGCTGGTAGATATGTATTATCTGAAAACTGCGGAAATGAATAAAGTATGGTCTGCCCGGACCGTTCGCTCGGCGCCGGGGTACACATCCGGACAGCTTTTTACTCTGGGTGGGACGGATAAAGATGGTAAGGATGCATCCAATATCATTACCTATATGGGATTGGAAGCTGCAGGCAGATTGTATCTGCACAATCCGCCTCAGGCGCTTCGCATACACAAAAACACGCCGAAAGCTTTGTGGGAATGTGCCTTGGCAGTGAATAAGAGGGCTGGCGGCGTACCGGCATTCTTTTCGGATGAATCTATTAAGCCGGCACTGGAAAAGAGAGGGATCAAGCCTGAAGATACGTGGAAGTATACGCCGGTAGGATGTGTGGAACCATCTATTGGAGGCGAGGAATGGCCCGCCTGCGGCGGTATTGGTATCAGCTCCTATTTAAATATTGTAAACGTATTTCTGTTGGCTATTAACAATGGCAAAAATTACCGTATAGGGCTGGATGGAAAGGTTAATGATAAACAGTTTGGTCCCCAGACAGGCTATCTGTATGAGATGCATTCCATTGAGGAAGTGAAGCAGGCATATGTTACACAGATGGAATATTGGACAAAGTGGCATGTAAATGTGATCAATATGTTTGAGTCTATTGCCTGCAATATTCTCCCACAGCCAGTAGTATCGGCAACAATGACCGGATGTATGGAATCCGGAAAGGATGTCATGAAGGGCGGAGCGAAATATAACTCTACCGGTCACTCTGCAATCGGACTTGGGAATGTTACGGATTGTTTCAATATTGTGGAACAGCTTTGCTTTAAAGAGCAGAAATGTACAACCAGGGAATTGTATGATGCTCTGGTAAATAATTGGGAAGGATATGAAGAATTGCGTCAATACATCCTGAACGATATGCCTCATTATGGAAATGGAGATCCACAGGTAGATCAGTATTCTGTCTGGATCGCAAAGACATATGCGGATTTTGTGAACTCTATGACCGGGCCAAGGGGGCACTATGCAGCGGGGCTGTATCCGGTTACCATGAATGTTGTATACGGCAGCTTAACAGGGGCATCGCCGGATGGACGTGCGTCAGGAGAACCTCTGTCAGATGGTATTTCGGCAGTACAGGGATTGGACAAAAGCGGTCCTACGGCAGCATTGCGCTCCGTATCCATGTTTGATCAGACAGATTTTTCTAATGGAACGTTGTTGAATATGAAATTTCATCC
>CAZLZX010000305.1:0-2424 GCA_964564095.1 uncultured Eubacterium sp.
TCCACCCGCCGATTTCCGATCTCCATCGCGCTGGCGGCGTCATCGTTTGCCACCTTGCCGGTTTCCTTGCGATATTTCAGGATGCGATCTGCCCATGCCACAGGTAAAAAATACGGACGCTTCTGTAAATAGGGATACCGCCCTTGCAGGTTCTTCGCAGAAGGGAAGATAGTTTTCAGTACACCGCTTCCAGCCTTCTTCCCTTGTTTTTGCGAAGATACCGCATGGAGCGTGATGTTGCTGCTGTGCTTGCGGCTCATGCTGCCAGCTCCGTAAATGCCGGCATCCAGCAGATCCTCCAGCATCATGGTTTCATCCACGGAGATACTGCGCCATGCTGCCGGATAACAAGCCATGTCCGGATCAAAGGTCAGATATTTCTCTCCAATCTGCAGCAGCGCCGCCGTAAACTTCTCTGCACGAATTTCTCTGCACTGATCGAGAACTCGGAGCCAGTCAATCTCCTTACCATATCTATTTGCAAACAAAACTATATCGCATACCTGTCGAATGCCAAAACCACTATGCAGGAAATGCTTAAATGCATGGCAGATCAAATAAAAGAAATGAGCGGTCTCATTCATTGTCGCAATCGGTATTCCCTGAACAGAAATTTCTATTACCTGCTCATGGATCTTTTCAAAAAACTGATTGAATTCCCCATAGGCTTTTGAATCCGGCGGAAATAAATACTTATGAAGCTCAATATAAATCGGACTTCCGGGCTTTCCATAAGGAACCTCATACATTTCCCGGATATTCTGATTGGCATCTGCAGCAACCATGCCATACTCTAACATCTTACTATGGTACATCTCAAATGTTCCCGGCGCTATTAACATATCTTCATCGCCAGAGATTCTGTAATCCGGATTGGGATATAGTTCCCGGCAAATGACACCTTTTACCATAACAGGTCTGACACCTGACTCCCGCAAATATTGATACAAATTTAGAAATTCACTGGTTTTAATGGTCTGAACCATTACCTGATGTACAGACTTTTTCTTAAATGGAGTCCAAAAAGATAGATTCATTCTTTTAGCCGTGGGACAATCATATACAGCATTGTAAATCATTGACAAAATGTGATGTGTTTCAGCCTGGTAAAATAATCTCATCCACTCTTCCGGCTGTATTTCAAAATTCCAACCTACCTTTTCATTACACAAAGAAGCTTTTAAAGCCTGCAAAAATATTGTATTGATCTTATCCATTTATAGCTCTTCCTCTCCGCCTACGCTATTAAACATTGCAAACCAAATATATGTAAAACTATATTCTCAGGTTTCAGGAATAAAGTCTGCAACAATCACTTCCGGCACATTATTAAACCTGGGAACCATCTCTGTGCTTCCTAATCCCCGAGACAGTATCATAACCTTTTTCCCATCGGCTGAATCATATATCCCAGCCTCCTTTCCGGGAAACCATCCCTGATCCGGCGCCCACATTCCGCCAAGAAACGGTATCCGAACCTGACCGCCGTGAACATGACCGCAAAATACCGCATCAATGTCCCATTCATTGATTCCGTTATTTACGATCCAGGAATATGGCATATGGCAAAGCAGAATACAAAATCGTTCCGTATCCTGAAACTCTGACAAAAACGCACATTCCTCCGGATCAGCTTCATTGGTCTCAAGAAAATTCGCCGGAAGACAATAGCCATAGATTCCACCGATCCTTAACTGCTGGTCTCTGATTTCAATATCCTCATATGAATATTCCAATACTTTCGCTCCGGCCTGCTCAAATCGTTCTGTAATATCCTCATCATATAAATCCTCATATTCCTTTTCGTGATTCCCATAAGAAAAATAAACAGGAGCTATTTTTGTCAGCTTTTCAATAAGTGTGACTGCAATGTCTGTATTTTCTTCATCGGAATTTAACAAATCTCCGGTAATCAGAATAAGATCCGGCTCCTGATCCTCTACTTTTTTCACTAGTCTCCCGTTACCTGTGCCAAACTGGCTGTTATGCAGATCCGTAAGCTGTACAATACGAATGCTGTTATTTATCTGCTTTGCCGATACGGTATAGTATGTACTTGTAAGTGAATATTTCGAACTGAGTAATCCACCGCAGATGTATATGATAACAGCAAAAACAATGCAGATTCCTACTATTTTCTTTCTCAATTTACTACCCCCGAAATTTTTCCATTTCATTCTGCTATTCAATATCTTCAATTAAAAGTGTTTATACTCCCAATTTCAGGTCAAAAAATATATAAGCAATTCTTCCATAAACGATATACAAATATATTTTTACTTGACTTTTCTATTGCTTTATATTACTATCGTATTAATTATTAGTTTTTTATATAAGGACATCTCTATGAATCAAAATAAAAATATTCGGTGGCATTCTGCTCTTATCAGCGCTCTTAAAATCGAGTTCAAGGATTTTCAGAAT
>CAZLZX010000306.1:0-2361 GCA_964564095.1 uncultured Eubacterium sp.
GGCGAGATGGTGGAACTGATCAACTCCGGTGTCAATAATATCGTATGCTGCCAGCCATTTGCCTGCCTGCCAAATCATATCGTAGGTAAGGGCGTAATCAAAGAGCTGCGCCACCAGTATCCGATGTCAAACATCGTAGCCATCGACTTTGATCCGGGCGCCAGCGAGGTAAATCAGCTAAATCGTATTAAACTGATGCTTTCCACAGCACAGAAAAATCTGAAAAAAGAACAGAATGCTTAAAAATAACAGGGAGTGGCTAATATGATAGTCACTCCCTGTTTTAGTTTTTGAGTCCTTCCCACTAATCTCTAGCCTTAATTTCCATCAGACGGCAAATACGGCCGAAGCGCACCTGTAACAGAACTGATCGGCATTGTCTGAAGCCACACATATCCCGGTCCCGTTACAACCGTATTGAATAATCCCTCGCCCCCGAACAGCCCTGAGCCGTGTAAACGTTCTGAAAAAAAGAATCTCCGGAAAACATACGTCCCATCGCTTTTCCAAAACCACCGCCGACAGACTCCACCTTCATCTGATATAATATTTCTTTCAATCTACATATGGATATCGTATTTTACGTAATATATTAGTAAAAATGTCTAATGATAGTACCAATGTAATTCCCACAGAAATGATAAAAGCAAGCACCAGACTATTATCAATCTGTTCTTTCAGAAATGAATTGCCCTGAAGCAAGCGCAGCACAATCGTATGGAACAGATAAATCCCCAATGTATTTCGTCCTATTTTACTAACAACCGGAATTTTCCTCTGGGGCGCTAATACAAGAATAATCAGCAGCCACACACCTGCTATCAAATATGTAAGCAGCTTAGTCATAATTGTTAAATCTGAGCTTCTATACGATAGTATTCCATAAAACCATCTGGCTTTCATATCCGTTCCTGCTAAAGCCAGCACTATCAGAAGCAATGCTGCGCCAGCAGCGGCTGCTATCCGATATTTCATATAAGCTTTTCTCTTTCGATTTTCCGGATGAGACAGCCATGTTAAAAACGTATGATATTTTTTCATATAAAATCCCAGTAAATAAAAAGGCAAAAAGGTTATGGCCCTGTTAATAGCCATAAAATTATGGGTATCTGCCGTAAACCCGATCAAAAGTCCCGCAGCAAGGGTCAAAAGCAGATTTCTTATCCGCTTCTTTTCATCCCTTGTATCCAGCAATGGTAATAATAAACTAAAAATCATCAGAGCCATCAGATACCATAAGGTCCATGCAGGTTCAAATAGCTGAAACTGAAACTGTGCTTCCGCCGGATTTTCCAAATATGCCATCAACCATTTCATAAAAATTTGTATGACCTGAAAGACCAGATATAACGGAAGCATACGTGAAATAGTTTTTTTCGCATTTGTCGTTGCAAAATACCCGCTGATAAATATAAACACCGGCATGTGAAATGAAAATATCACGCGATACAGCCAGTCATACACCGGGCCGCCAATATCGTTAAACATGGCAATAGCATGTCCAAAAACTACCAAAAAAATCAGAAATGCTTTTATATTGTCAAAATACTGATTTCGCCTTTTTCTCCCCATAAACTTACGATTATACTCCCTCTGATCAAAATTATAAATCTGTATCCAAAATGTCCAAACACAGATTTGTTCTTGCCGTCCTGGCCGGAAAATTCTCCCTTACCACAATTTCAGCAAACGGATCAGCTTTCCAGCTCCCTTGTAAACAACATTTTCCAGCTCTCCGGATGCCTTTTTAAGCTCCTTTCGTATCTCAATTCCCTGGGGACAATGCTGCTCACATTTTCCGCATCCGATACACAACGATGCGCTGGTAGGATCTTTGCGGAAGATCGTACACTGCATGTATCCCCGTCTCGCTGTCTTTTTGCCCTCGCTGTAGATCAGATTATAAAAGCTGAATGCTCCTGGTATATCCACCCCCGAAGGACACGGCATACAATATCCGCATCCGGTGCATCCCACTTTCATACTGTGATTGATTTCCTGCTTGATCCGCTCTATAAACGCATCATCTTCTTCCGTAAATTCTCCCGGACCTGCTTCGGATGCAACACGGCAATTTTCCTGAACCATTTCAACAGAATTCATACCGGACAAAATGGTAGTAACCTGAGGCTGATTTAAGAGCCATCGAAATGCCCATTCCGCTGCACTTCGCCCGGATGGATGCTCCGCCACAAGCTTTTTCGCTCCTTCCGGAAGAAGCGACACCAGCTTACCGCCCCGCAATGGTTCCATGATCATAACAGGTATCCCTTTTTGACTGGCGTGAAGAAGTCCTCTTCTGCCCGCCTGACTGTTTTCATCCAGATAATTGTACTGTATCATACAAAAATCCCAGTCATA
>CAZLZX010000307.1:0-2284 GCA_964564095.1 uncultured Eubacterium sp.
GATCTTACAGATCTCCAAAAGATTTTCATTGCTTACCGGCTTTGGTTCCGGTATCACTTTATCAATGATCTTCATTTCTTTCAAATCCTTCGCAGTGACCTTCATAAGAGTCGCTGCTTCGCTTGCCCTTGCACTGTCTTTCCAGAGGATAGAAGCAAATCCCTCCGGCGAAAGTATGGTATAAGTGGCATTCTCCATCATCCACACTTCGTTGGCTACTGCCAGCGCCAAGGCGCCGCCGCTTCCGCCTTCGCCGATCACGATACTGAGAACAGGCGCCTTCAAGGCGGACATTTCCATCAGATTTCTGGCAATCGCCTCGCCCTGCCCATGCTCTTCTGCTTCCAATCCGGGAAATGCTCCCGGCGTATCTACAAAATTGATGATGGGACGGCCAAATTTTTCCGCCTGCTTCATCAGACGCAATGCTTTTCTATATCCTTCCGGAGACGGCATACCAAAATTTCTTTTTATATTATCTTTGGTGGTACGGCCCTTCTGCTGACCGATGACTGTAACCGGGCATCCATCCAGATATGCGATGCCACCTACGGTAGCGCCATCATCTCCATAATGGCGGTCTCCGTGAAATTCTTCAAAATCCGCAAAGATCTCATTGATAAAATCAAGCGCCGTCGGCCGCTCTGCACTTCTTGCAGTAAGAACTCTGTCCCATGCCTCCATCTCCTGATCCTTTGTCTTTTTTTGCGGAATGGCAAGCTTTGTTAAGATCAAAGCTTCCTCTCTTTTTACCTTATGATGCATCTGCAAAAGCTTTGCCAGGGTATCCTTCATGTCCTGACGCTGGATGATCCCATCGATCAGACCATGCTCTACCAAAAATTCTGACCGCTGAAATCCTTCAGGAAGCTTCTGCCCGATGGTCTGTTCAATGACGCGGGGCCCGGCAAATCCAACCAACGCTCCCGGTTCTGCAAGGATGATATCTCCCAACATCGCAAAGCTGGCTGTTACGCCGCCTGTGGTCGGGTCTGTAAGCACTGTAATATATAAAAGTCCGGCTTCCGAATGTTTCTGCAATGCGGCAGACGTTTTCGCCATCTGCATGAGAGAAACCATTCCCTCCTGCATTCTGGCTCCGCCGGAACAGGTAAATATAATGACCGGCAGCTTCTGCTCCGTAGCCTTTTCCACTGCTCTTGTGATCTTCTCTCCCACGACATATCCCATGCTTCCCATAAGAAACCGGGTGTCGCAGACACACAGCACAGCTTCCTCTCCGTGTATCTGACATTTTCCTGTCGTGACAGCCTCATCCAGTTTAAAACGTTCCTTCAGGGACTCGATCTTTTCCGGATATCCCGGATAATCCAATGGATTGGTATTTTCAAGTCCTTTATCCCATTCCTCAAAGGTTCCTTTATCTGCCACAAGACGGATTCTTTTTTTGGTGGAAAGCCGAAAATACTTTCCGCATTTGTAACAACTGTAATGATTGTTTACCACATCCTCTTTATAGAGCATCTCTCCGCAGCCATCACATTTCATCCATAATCCTTCCGGAAGATCAGGTTCTTTCTTCGGAATTGATATATATGTTGGTTTTTTAAACTTTAACACTATCGATCACCTTAATCCTGTTCAAAATAATCCTGTATAAAATGTGTATTAATATTGCCCGACTGGAATACAGAATGATTAATGATCTCATACTGATAATCCAGATTGGTCACAACACCTTCAATATTGATTTCTCCAAGTGCGCTGCGCATCTTATTGATGGCAGACTCCCTGTCCTTTGCGAACACAATGATCTTTGCGATCATAGAATCGTAATACGGCGGGATCGTGTAACCGCTGTAAATCGCAGAATCCACACGGATACCATTGCCTCCCGGTAAATGCAGATATTCTATTTTACCCGGATTCGGCATAAAGTTTTTCGCCGGATTTTCCGCATTGATACGGCATTCAATGGCATGACCGCTGATCTTAATATCCTTCTGTTTAAAGGAAAGCTTTTCGCCGGCTGCAATGAAGATCTGCTCTTTGATCAGATCCAGTCCGGTAACCATCTCCGTAACAGGATGCTCCACCTGAATCCTTGTATTCATTTCCATGAAATAAAATTTCTTATCTTTATCCAGCAGAAATTCTACCGTTCCGGCGCTTTCATACTTTGCAGCCTTTGCAGCCTTTACTGCCACTGCCCCCATCTCTTTCCGAAGCTTTTCATCCAAAGCAACAGAAGGGGACTCTTCTATCATTTTCTGATGTCTTCTCTGTACGGAACAGTCACGTTCTCCCAGAGAAACCACATTTC
>CAZLZX010000308.1:0-2265 GCA_964564095.1 uncultured Eubacterium sp.
ACAGCAGGTATTTGTGAGGTTATGTGGGAGCATCCTGAGAAATTTGATCCTAGAGAATATCTGAAAGTCGGACGTGCATACGTAAAAGATGTTGTAAAACATAAAATCGTTGAGGTACTTGGCTGTGAAGGAAAAGCTGCCGGAATGGCCAAATAAGTGAAAAGCTGATATGTTTTAAGGAACAAACGGACCCCTGTTTTCCATTGGGAAAACAGGGGCCTTTTATATGCTTGCTTTCCGGGAACAGGACTGATAAACTATAAGACAGGGAATGAATCATGGAAAGCAGTTGAGGTATGAGGATGGAATATCAGATTTTTATCAGTTACAGAAGAGACGGAGGCGAAAGCCTGGCGGCATTGCTTTACGAACGATTTGTGCAAATGGGTTACCGTGTTTTTTATGATGTAGAGTCTCTTCGGTCCGGAAATTTTAATGAAAAACTATTGGAAGTGATAGAGCAGTGTCAGGATGTTTTGCTGGTGCTGCCGCCGGATGGATTAAAACGCTGTATTGAGGATGAGAGTGACTGGGTCAGAAGAGAGGTAGTACATGCACTTGCCTGCAAAAAGAATGTGATCCCTGTTATGATGCGGAATTTTGTATTTCCGGAGAATTTGCCGGCGGATTTAAAGGTATTGCCTGATTTGAACGGCATTTCTGCAAATATGGAGTTTTTTGACGCGGTGGTGGATCGGATTGCGGACAAGCTGTTGATCAGTCAGCCGAAGGAGAACAAGGATGAGGAAGAGCGAAGGCTGGATTTACTGAAGCGACAGGCAGCTTCCGGATCAGCAGCCGCTTTGAATGAGTTGGGCACGATCTATGAACAAGGTTCTTTGACATTGGTGCAGAATCTGCGAAAGGCATATGGATTTTACCGGAAGGCCTGTGAGCTGGGATCTATGGCCGCAGAGTATAATCTGGGAGAAATCTATGAGGCGTGTTCAAAGGATCTGACATTGATTTCTGAGTACGGAATCGAGGCGGACTTCATTGGAACGCCGGATGCTGCAGGGAAAACGGATACTGCAGGGAAAACGGATACTGCAGGGAAAACGGATGCTGCAGGGAAAACGGATGCTATTGAGAAAACGGATTGCAGACGGACGCCGGATTCCATAAAAGAGATGATGGCAAGGCGGGCATGGCATTATTATGAAGCAGCAGCAGAAAAAGAATATGCACCTGCACTGTATAAGCTGGGTAATCAAAAAGAAGAACAGCTTGCGTTAGAGGAAGCCTTTTCCTGCTATGAGCGGGCGGCAAAACAGAAATATCTGCCGGCTATGAATGCATTGGCATGGATGTATCGAAATGGGATTGCCACAGATGCTGATCCGGAGAAAGCGGAGACATTGTATTGCGAAGCTGCTGATGCGGGCTATCCCCCTGCAGTTTATAATTATGCCAATACGATTGAACTTCGGGAACCGGAAAAAGCGATGAATCTGTATAAAAGGGTTGCTTACGGAGAGCAGGCATTGCCGATAGCCTCCTATGCACTGGGAAGACGATATGAATACGGGCTTCGGGATATGAGAAATGCCATCAGTTGTTATGAACGCGCCGCAGAGGGCGGGATCGAACAGGCGCTGGCAGATCTGGACAGGTGCAGAAATATGCTTGTTTAATCGAAGGGGACGGCCATGCCGTTATGTGCGGTCACAGGCAGCGGCCATATTTCACGATAAGAAATCGTGGGTTTGTTTCGATAAGATGGAATGCATATTGTGATGATACAAAGGAGAACAGTGAAATTGAATCATACGGAAGAAAAGATTGTACAGAGAAAAAAGAAAACCGGTTATAATATTTATGGAATCAATGATACGGTGTTCGTGCTTTTGATGGCTGTTTTTTGTGCACTGATGATCATTGCGGTCATGCAGCTTATGATGGACGGGCTTCCTTTGGCAATAAAAGTTGTTCTGGATGTGCTCGTGGTCGTTATTGCGATTGCGGCGGCTATTGCAATGCGCGGGAAGGGCAAAAAGAAGATCGAGGCTTATCAAAGGCATGAAGGATTTGAATTTATCGGTTTATATGATTTGTCAGGGAAGGAAGCCCTAAAGAGCAGGGATATTCTTTCCAGGGATGAAGAAGTGCGGTATTTGAATCAGATATTGGAGACACTGATCTTCAGACAAAACAGCGTAAAACAGGCAATCTGTCTGACGGGGAAAAGCGGATGCGGAAAGTCTACGATCCTGTCCTTCTTCAA
Source organism: uncultured Eubacterium sp. (assembly GCA_964564095.1). Classification (GTDB taxonomy): domain Bacteria; phylum Bacillota; class Clostridia; order Lachnospirales; family Lachnospiraceae; genus Brotonthovivens. The sequence continues at coordinate 2,225 of CAZLZX010000308.1, forward strand.
ACAAGAATATGCGGACCGGTATCAGATTTATGATTTTACAG
>CAZLZX010000309.1:0-2155 GCA_964564095.1 uncultured Eubacterium sp.
ATAAAGCCACCCGATGGCGGATTTCTCATCTGATACAAAGAGTGAGAATTGGATGCTTTCGACTTCCATAGTCGAACGAGCCATATCATACTCGTTTACTTGGTCCGGCAGGAAATACATCCCATCACGCTTTAAGAACTTTTCATCGAGTCCCCGGTAAAAATCCGCAGAGTCCAGTGGAACCGCATACCCTTGCATGATGTGATAGGAGACCATCCTGTCAAACAGCAGAAATGCCTGCCGTTCTGAAAGAATGTCGATTTTTCCGTCCTTATCCGAATCAACAACCACCGGAAGATTCGCAAGGTGCTGCCTGACAAAATTCCATACTGTTTCTTCTGTACCAGCTTTAAGGTGAAAATCACGAATAAAGCTTTCCTTTGGTTTGTATGCAGAAATTATCAAATCCTGCTTAATAGCCTGAGATGCGCCTTTCCCTTGGTTAAAGCTAACCTGCTTTTTATCTATGGTTCTAACATCAGCAACGATGAACCCCGATCTTTGTAAAGCGGTTTGTATTGCATTCCAGACGGCATTCTTGGAGTTATGAAATTCAACCGTCATCCATCTATTTGGCTTTAATATCCGATAGTACTCAGTAAAAGCTTTTGTCATAAGCTCTTGATAATCTACCAATTGCTTATGTTGCGAATTATTCATGATGGCTTCCGTTGTATTGTTTGTCATAACTCTTAGCCACGACTCCCACAAGAAGCTCAGTTCAGAATACATTAAATTGCTTCCAAAAGGCGGATCGGTAAATATATAATCCATGGTGTTACTTGGAATATTCTTCAAATCTGTAGCAGACTGAGTCGATATAATGCAGTCCTGATCATAATTTGAAAGAATATTTTTTGCCTTAACCGTTTTACTTGCGTACTCACGAAGGGATTTGCAAATATTAATGTCTTTTATTAACGATGGAATATAAAGTGTTCCAGAAAGCGGCCCGCCACCAGCACCGGCAAAGCCACCGGCCCACCTATACCTATACATCTTCGTGTTGACCATAGAAACCGAATGAACCAAAATTAAGCTTGTTTTCTCTCTGGCCTTATATGCAAAAGCAGAAAGAACAGCCAAATTCCTTTTTGTATAAAATTGATGTACATACTCCACACCAACGCTCATCGGATCTGATGTTTTATCGCCTGAAGGAAGATGATATGTTGGATATGGATACGGAATCGTGAAGTTCTCGATTTTCTCTAATAACTCATAGTCGAATTCGTCTGGATCTTTTTCGTATCTTTTCCCATCGTATGTATAGTTGATACGAACTGGTACCCGCTTACACTGTTCAACAATTTCTCCCAACATCGGATCATATGTGCGCACATTGGCCCTTACACAATCCTTCTTTTTCAGAGTAGCTCCGCAGTGTTGGCAGCAAAAGGTATCATTCACTTTTCCTTTGTCATGATCGACTGCTGCATTCCAGAAAACTATTTCTTTTCCACAGACCGGGCAAATAAACACGTCAGACAGAACAGTGTAATTAATTCTTCCATAATGCTCTCCTCCGGATAATTCTAAATTCATTTGTCCGTTGGCAACGGCATCCGGAACATGCTTTGTCTGAAACATCCATTCAAACTCTGATTCGCACTCATCAATGATTGAAGTTGCTTCAGCAAAGAAATCTTGAGGATTTATCTTTAAATTGTAATGCGAAGCAAGGAAAGTGGCTATGGGCGATAAATCACTAAAATAATTGCATGCCTTGTCCCCAACGCACCTTGGTTGCCCACTACCAATATTGCCGATTGGTCGCCCATCGCACGTGAGGCAACTCCAAGCATGCCTGTACCACAAAAGCCATCAAAAACAATATCTCCCGGTTTAGTATAATGATTAACCAACTTCATAATGGCTTTATGAGGGACTTTTGTATGATAACTGTGTGCCATATAAATAGGGTCATTTTTCCCTTCACTGACATCAGCTGCAAAAGGTTCTCGATGGTAATCATCCGTTGCCTCATCATAGGGAGTCCCATTTTCCCGGATAAACTCCTCAATAAACGGATTCGGGCAGGCTGTATAATAGGGTGCATCGGAGAGCGCGATGATGTCCTCATCGCTTCCAATCGGGAAGCCCTCGATGTCGCGTACCTTATCAATATCTTCCTTGGTCAGTTTTCTGCGTTCCA
>CAZLZX010000310.1:0-2136 GCA_964564095.1 uncultured Eubacterium sp.
GTTGGTAAGAAAGCAAAAGTTAAAGAGTTAGTAAAATAAGAAACAGCTTATATGCTAAAGCGTTTCTAAATGTTAACGAGTTATGGGATATGGGAGATTTGCGCGGCAAGTCTCCCATATCTGATATGTAGGAGGTACATATGAGATTTGGCTTGAAACGGGGATTGAGTTTTAGCAGAAAACGTCGGAAAGTAGACAGAAGCCTGGCGAAGAGTGCTCTGCTCTGGGCAGTGGAGATTATCATAGTTATTGCAATTGCATTTTTGCTGGTATATTGTCTCGGTATGCGCACCAGCGTGGTGGGAAATTCCATGTCCGGTACGCTGGAAAACGGAGACAAGGTGTTGATTAACCGTTTTATTTACAATTTAAAATCTCCGAAAGCCAATGATGTGGTTGTTTTTTATCCTAATGGAAATAAAAAATCTCATTTTTATATTAAACGGGTTGTGGGAACACCGGGAGATAAAGTACAGATCATTGATGGAGAGATTTATGTCAATGGAGAGCCTTTTGATCAGAAAGATACCGAACCGATTGAAGTAGCAGGCCAGGCGGAAGAAGAGATAACCGTAGGCGAGGATGAATACTTTGTACTGGGAGATAACAGGAACAGTAGTGAGGACAGCCGGTATGCCAATATCGGAAACGTGAAAAAGGAAGATATCGAAGGGAAGGTTTGGTTTCGGACTTCTCCACGCAAATCTATAGGCCGTGTAAAATAGTCGGTGTGCGGAACATATGAGAGAAAATTGAAAGGCAGGGACAAAGTTCCGGCAGATTGAAAGTATAGAGAAAGCAGGTAGTAAATAATGCATTTTCAGTGGTACCCAGGTCATATGACAAAGGCAAAACGCCAGATGCAGGAAGATATTAAACTTATCGATCTTGTGATTGAATTAGTGGATGCTAGAATTCCGCTGAGCAGCAGAAATCCGGATATCGATGAATTAGGAAAAAATAAGGCGCGGTTGATTCTTTTAAATAAGGCGGATTTATCAGACAGTGTGCAGAATGAAGCATGGTCAGCATATTTTAAGGATAAGGGTTTTTTTGTTGTGCAGATTGATGCAAGACGAAAAAATGGTATGAAGACTATTCAGAATGTGATCCTGGAGGCTTGTAAGGAAAAAATAGAGAGAGACAGACGCCGGGGAATCAAAAACCGCCCTGTTCGCGCCATGGTCGTGGGGATTCCCAATGTAGGGAAGTCTACTTTTATCAATACTTTTGCGGGAAAAGCATGCGCAAAGACCGGGAATAAGCCCGGCGTCACAAAAGGAAAACAGTGGATTCGTCTGAATAAAAATGTGGAGCTTTTGGATACACCGGGCATTTTGTGGCCTAAATTTGATGATCAGATGGTAGGACTGCGGCTGGCGTTGATCGGGTCTATCAAGGATGAGATCTTAAATATTGATGAGTTGTCATTGGAATTGATTTCAATTCTTCAGAAATATTATGCAGGCATGTTGAACATGCGTTATGATGTGGAAGAAAATGAGGTTCCGGCTAAGGTGCTGGAGGGTATTGCCAGAAGCAGAAACTGTGTACAAAAGGGCGGAGAGCCGGATTACAGCAAAGCGGCCGCTTTATTGATAGATGATTTCAGGAGCGGACGCATCGGCAAAATCACACTTGAATTCCCACAGGGAAGAGAGTAAACTAGAAGCTGTATTGTATCCGGAGAGATTAAGATATCAAGGGGCTACGGTTTGTTTTGAACAGATTGAAAAAAACATAGAAGCCGCTATTAATGGGTCTTGAAGAAAGTTTTTCTGAATTGGGAGGATTTGTAATAAATGAGGGAAGAAAAGGCAGAAGTGGAAGTGGCAGAAGAGGAACAGCCACAGAAAAGTAAAGGCCGTGAGGCTTTGGGAACCGTAATTTATATTGGAATCGTACTTATTATTACAATTCTTGTTATCTGTTTTGTGGGACAAAGGACAAAGGTCAGCGGACCGTCTATGTATCCGACACTTCACGATGGCGATAATTTGATTGTGGATAAGATATCCTATCGTTTTCATGACCCGGAGCGATTTGATGTAGTTATTTTTCCTTATGAATACGAAAAGAGAACTTACTACATTAAGCGTGTCATCGGTTTGCCGGGGGAGACGGTACAGATTGATT
>CAZLZX010000311.1:0-2112 GCA_964564095.1 uncultured Eubacterium sp.
GAAGAATAAATGGAGATCGAAATGGGAAAAGAAGATGTTTTAATTCTTGCAATAGAAAGCTCCTGTGATGAGACGGCGGCCGCAGTTGTTAAGAATGGAAGGGAAGTTCTGTCAAATGTGATATCTTCGCAGATCGCACTTCATACCCTTTATGGCGGAGTAGTGCCGGAGATCGCATCCAGAAAACATATCGAAAAAATAAATCAGGTTATTACGGAAGCTCTGGAACAGGCAAATGTTACATTGGATGATATTACTGCAGTAGCGGTTACTTATGGACCTGGGCTGGTGGGAGCGCTGCTGGTAGGAGTAGCGGAGGCTAAAGCGATCTGTTATGCCAGAAAACTGCCGTTGGTAGGTGTGCATCATATAGAAGGGCATATCAGCGCCAATTATATAGAAAATAAAGATCTCAAGCCGCCGTTTTTATGTCTGGTGGTTTCTGGCGGTCACACGCATCTGGTCAATGTACGGGATTATGGAAAATATGAGATCTTGGGAAGAACCAGAGATGATGCGGCAGGCGAAGCTTTTGATAAGGTTGCCAGAGCGATCGGATTAGGCTATCCGGGAGGCCCGAAGATTGAAAAAGCTGCAAGGGAAGGGAATCCGGATTCTATTACCTTTCCAAGAGCAAAGATTGATGATAATCCCTACGATTTCAGCTTTAGCGGCGTGAAGTCTGCGGTTTTAAATTATATCAATAGCTGTAAAATGAAAAATATTCCCGTTGTGCAGGCAGATATAGCGGCATCCTTCCAGAAAGCAGTGACAGATGTTTTGATCACACATGCCATAAATGCGGCAAAGGAATTGGGCGTTAAAAAGCTTGCTATTGCAGGCGGCGTGGCATCCAACAGCGCATTGCGGGAAGGAATGAGAGAAGCATGTAAAAAGAGAGGGATCTCTTTCTATCATCCGTCCCCGATTCTCTGTACGGACAATGCTGCCATGATAGGCGCAGCCGGTTATTATGAATATCTGGCGGGGACACGGCATGGCTGGGATCTAAATGCCATACCAAATTTGAAATTGGGAGAACGATAGATTGCGGAAGACATATGATGAGGAGCACAGAGCGGTATTGTTTTTGACTTTTTATGAGCATCCATTGTTTTCGGGGAGGAGTTACAGGTGAGACATGTAGCGATTGTATTAGCTGCCGGCAGAGGGAACCGGATGAAATCAGATATTCCAAAGCAATTTTTGCATTTGAAAGGAAAGCCCGTTCTCTATTATTCTCTGGCTGCTTTTGAAAACAGTTTTGTGGATGAGATCATTCTGGTTACCGGAAAGGATGATATATCATATTGCAAGCGGGAAATCGCAGCCAAATATGGTTTACATAAAGTGAAGAAAATTGTGGCGGGAGGAGAAGAACGGTATTTATCCGTATATCAGGGACTTTTAGCGGCAGAGGGCGCAGATTTTGTATACATACATGATGGGGCAAGACCATTATTGACAGAGCGTATTTTGCTGGATGCAAAGTTTAATGTGGAACAGTATTCTGCATGTGCTGCGGGGATGCCGGTAAAAGATACGATAAAGATCACAGATAAAGATGACTTTGCCGTGCTGACACCAGACCGAAGGTTTGTATGGCAGGTACAGACACCACAGGTATTTGCATATGATCTTGTCAGAGAGGCATATGAGAAGCTGCTTGCGGCAGAGGATGATTATGCGGTAACAGATGATGCTATGGTGGTGGAGACGATGTTGAAAACACCGGTAAAGTTGTTTGCTGCGTCCTATGAAAATATGAAGATAACAACACCGGAGGATCTGGATATGGCGGAAGTTTTTTTAGAACGGATGCGTGTATGCTGAGTCAAAGGAAGTAATGTAAAAAATAGATTAAGAAATAATGAAAGATGCACAAATAAGAACAAAAAACTTGACATGTATAGTGCATTTTGATAATCTATATTTACAGACAACAAATCGAAATTGTCGAAAAATGACAAAAAAATTAGATAAACGACATGTAATATGGTAAATTACACCTGATACAAAATTATCTTAAGAGGATGAGTTGTATTAGGTGTTTTTTTATAAGAGATTATAGATTTTAATGGGATTTCTATGATCATAAAAGAGATTAAAAGA
>CAZLZX010000312.1:0-2050 GCA_964564095.1 uncultured Eubacterium sp.
CATCAAAAATTCTAATAATAGTCAAAAATACTTCATCCGAAATCTTATAATTTTTCAATGCACGAAATAGAAGCGGATACGTATCTACTCCTTCTCCAAAACTGTCAAAATATAACGCTCTAGTCTCTTTCTTCTTTAAAACAAAAAATACCATTGCCGTATCCTCAGGCAGCTCCCCGGAAATATCTATTTCAGCAAATTCATCAATGTCATAAATTTTTTTGATTTTTGATTTATAATATTTCTTTCTATAAATATGCTGCTCTGTAAAAACAGCCTTATTTCCCAATGCCGAATCAGATTTTAACTTTGTTACATAACGATAAAGATATTCATCATGATAAAAAATCATATCCAATTGAATATCATCATATTCATAATGCTTACCCTCTAAACGAAAATCTCCAAGAATGGAATAGCAACAGTCCAATAACTCTATTGCAGTCGTTTTTCCTGACGCATTTTTCCCAATAAATGCCATAGTATTATATACAAACAAACCATCTGCAATTTCCTGCAACTCATACTCTTTATCTTCAGAAGTTTTTTTAGATTTTGCTACTAAATCTATAAAAAAATCTGGTTTGCAATTTTTAAAATTATTTGCTTTGACATACAATAACTTCATAAGCATTACCTCCTGATATTAGTATATACCATTTTTTAATTTTAAACAAATATTTTGTTTATTTCTTTCTGTTTGAAGTTATTTTTTGACAAAAAGCATTTAATCCCGTTTTAATATTCTTTTATCTAAAATCTCCTTTTGTCACTTTAACCATTTTATCAATTCTCGATCTGCTTCTATGGATACTCCTATTACAGCAATTTCAAAGCGCCAAAAAGACTTTAAATTCTTACTGCAATTTTTATAACCTCATCTTGTTTCTGTTCAAATATCTCATATGCCTCTTCAATTTTTTCCAAAGGATATGTATGCGTTATCAGCGGTGTTGTATCTACTTTCCCTTCCGCAATCAACTTCAGAATCTTCTCACAATCACACCCATCCACTCCGCCAGTCTTAAACACAAGATTCTTTCCATACATATCCGGCAATGGCAGCAACTGTGCTTCGTCATACAGTGCAACGACCGTTACAATAGCATTTGGTCTGGCACATTCCCATGCTATTTTGAAGGAATCATTGCTTCCCGCCACTTCCAAAACCACATCTGCTCCGCCATGTTCACTATGCTCCTGAACAAACGCCTGCACATGTTCTGGCTCCACAACCAACACATCAGGATAATGCTTTTTCACAAACCTTCTTCTGCCCTTATCCTTTTCACACACAATAATTCTTGCAGGATTTTTCAGTCTCGCACAAAGCATTGTACAGATTCCGGTCGGTCCTGCACCTATAATCAACACGGTGTCTGTCGATTTTATTTCTGATATTTTAGCCGCCCAGAATCCTGTTGCTAAAATGTCTCCCACAAACAACGCTTGTTCATCCGTAACGATCTCCGGAATTACGTTCAATCCCTGATCCGCATAGGGAACCCGAACATATTCTGCCTGTCCGCCGTCAATCCGACAGCCCAATGCCCAACCACCATCCGGATCGGTGCAATTATTCACAAATCCATTTTGACAAAAGAAACATTCTCCGCAAAAAGTCTCCACATTAACAGTTACCCTATCTCCCGGTTTCACTGCTTTTACGGCTTTGCCCACACACTCCACTATGCCGACCATCTCATGTCCAACAGTAACTCCCGGTACTGCCCTCGGCACAGATCCATGCTTAATATGAAGATCACTGGTACATATACTGGCCAGAGTTACTTTTACAATAGCATCTCTTTCATTTAAAATTGTAGGTTTGGGCTTGTCCAGTAATTCAAATTTACCCTTTTCTATGTATGTATACGCCAGCATCATTGCCCCTCCGATGTTTATTATTATTTACATTTTACCATCATATTTACCTTTTCTCTACATAAGAATGTATTCTGTTACTTATATCTATAATATAGTAAAAGCAGAGTAACACAAATCGTACTCTGCTTTAAAATTCTATGAATTATAAAATACAAAATCACTC
>CAZLZX010000313.1:0-2047 GCA_964564095.1 uncultured Eubacterium sp.
GTTTGAACCTATTTTCAAAATTTTCTCATTTTTTTGTTTCAAACTGTATAAAATGTTTCATTATGGTTATGATATAAACAGACCCGGACAGGCTCAACCCCATCCTGTCTGGGGCTTACCGGAGATTCCGGTACCAAAGACAAGTTTTTTAACTTTATCCTCCCCTCATAAAAACCGCCGGGCAATGACGTCCGGCGGTTTTATGCCGTAAATCACAAGCGGTCTGACTCATAACACACCCATACATCTGACTTCGCAAACACTGACTTGACATCCTGATCTCTTTCCTTCAAAATAGATAGCATCTATTAATCAATATGAAAAAATGATATTTTTGTACAATGGAGAAAGGAGACGGAACTTTCCGTTAAACTTATGAAAAAATTAAAACAGATCACAGCCCTTGTGGGTGTTATATTATTAATCGCACTCTATGGTTCTACCATCGTGCTTGCCCTGATGGGAGGCGAGAAGGCACTGACTCTGCTTCGTGCCGCAATATACTGTACCATTATCGTTCCCGTTTTATTGTGGGCATACTCATTTATTTTCCGTTTGGTAAAGAAAAATATTTCCGAGAAAAATACTTATGATTCACAGAAATATACCCCGGATGAATCAGAATCAGATCAAGATACACAGGACTCCAAATAACGGCTTGCATGCTTTACATGCGCCGCATTTACAGATTTGCGGAATGCAAACCTGTGATTGTAAATAAGAGCCGGGATACAGAATTGCAGATTACATTTCCATACAGGACCGGTAATACTCCCTGCCCCAAAATTCCTCCTGCGCTCTTATTTTCTCAGTCAGATATTCCCGTTCGGTAAGAACCGCTTTATAAAAGTAGATTCTTCCCTCTCTCTGCATCGTAAGATAGCCCTTTCGCACGAGATGCGCTACATAGGTGGAAACAGTCTGCACCTTCCACTTTCTCTGATATCTCTCATTGATCATTTTAAGTAATGTGGATACTACGATATGCGGTTCATCCTCCAGCTCCCAAATACATTTCATTACCATTTCTTCCATATTAGTCAATTCATATTTCAAGCTACTACCTCCTTACTGCCTATTTACTATGAACTTTATTGCGTATGACAAATAAAAAGCTGTCACTCATACTTTTCACTTGTTATATGTCTCTCATATTGTATCATTATTTTAAACTATATTCAAGATATTTAGTTATTAATATTTAAAAAGAGAGCTTCTGACCTTTCAAAAGCTCTCTCAATAACTCATTTTATTCATTACATAAAATCTATGAAATTGTGTTCCTAACGATAAATAATATCATTTCTTCCCGGTCCATTGGAAACCATAGTGATCGGATAACCGATCTGCTCCTCTACGAATTCAATATAGTTTCGGCAGTTCTCCGGTAAATCCTCATATTTTTTAATTCCGCGAATATCAGTTTTCCATCCCGGAAGCACTTTCAGCACCGGTTTTGCCTTTTCAAGCTTTGTAGTAACAGGGAACTCTGTAACCACTTCGCCATCAACTTCATAACCAACACATACCGGAATCTCATCCAGATAGCCGAGCACATCCAGTACGGTAAATGCCACATCCGTAGCTCCCTGCAGACGGCATCCGTATTTACTTGCTACACAGTCAAACCAACCCATACGTCTCGGTCTGCCCGTAGTAGCGCCGTATTCTCCACCGTCTCCGCCACGACGTCTCAATTCATCTGCCTCTTCTCCGAATATCTCACTGACAAAAGCTCCTGCGCCTACTGCACTGGAATACGCTTTGCAGACAACAATGATCTTCTTGATCTCATATGGCGGGATACCTGCTCCAATGGCGCCATATGCAGCCAATGTAGAAGAGGATGTAACCATGGGGTAAATACCATGATCCGGATCCTTCAATGTGCCAAGCTGTCCTTCCAGAAGAATCTCTTTGCCATCCTTAATCGCCTGAGCCAAATAAGAAGAAACGTCACATACATATGGAGCTACCATATCTCTGTACTGATGCATGGTTTCCAGAAGTTCATCCGGATTCAGCAAAGGTTTGTGATATAAATGCT
>CAZLZX010000314.1:0-2030 GCA_964564095.1 uncultured Eubacterium sp.
ACTGCTCCCTTCTAAGCGACAAGTTTTTTATTATTTCACTTGCCTGCCCAGAAGGGAGCAGTCCAAAGAGATTCTCCAATATTTCAATCACTTTTTCATTTTATTTGTACTTATAAAAACCTTCGCCGGCGTTGATACCGGTCTTTCCTGCATCTATATATTCCTTCAGAGTTTTTGCAATCTTAGCTGCAGTGGAATCAGGATTTGCTGTTACCTCCGGATTCAGAGAAACAATATTGTATGCGGTAGTCAGTCCAACAATATCAAGAATGCGGAAGGGGCCCACAGGAGCTCCGGTTGCCAATGTCCATGTCATATCAATTGTCTGCGGATCGGCAACCCCGTTCACGAACAAAGCCTGTGCAGAATTCAGGAAAGGCACCAGCATAGAGTTCAGAATGTATCCCGGCTGCTCTTTTTTCAGCCTCAACGGTACCATGCTGATTTCAGCAGCAAACTCTGCCACTTTCTCATAGATTTCCGGATCTGTCTGGTCATGTCCCATAATCTCTGCCGTGTTATTTTTCCATACCTCATTTGCAAAATGCAATGCAAGATATTTCTCCGGTCTGCCTGTGAATTGTGCAAAGGCGCTGGGCAGCATCGTAGATGAGTTTGTTACCAGAATGGTTTTCTCCGGAAGATATTTCGCCAATTTTGTATAAAATGCTTTCTTCTCTTCTACATTCTCCGCAACAGATTCAATCACAAGATCAGCATCTTTCATAGCCTCTTCCATATCTGTGACATATGTAATTCCCTGAAAGGCATCTCTTGCATTCTGCTTCAATTCATCGATCTTTTCAGGCGTCAGATCCTTTAAATTTGGAACCAGTCCCCGTGAAAAGTAAGGCGAATCACTGCCGCACTTATCCTTCATGGATTCAAGATCCGCAAGATATATTTCCTGTAATCTTTCAAATTTTGGCTTTGCCCTCTCGATCGAAGCCTCACTCCGAAGCCAGATCGTTACATGAAACCCTTTGTAAGCTGTCTGGTATGCAATCTGACTGCCCAATACGCCGCCACCGGCTACAACAACATTTTTTATATTCATTAAAATTATCTCCTTTAATATTTATTTTCTCTTTCATTACAGTAACGTTTCCATCATGCTCTCATAGCTCCGTCCACGGACAAGATTTCTCCGGTCACATAGCTCGCCATATCGCTTGCTAAAAACAAAAATGCATTTGCGATATCCTCAGGCATACCTATCCTGCGAAGCGGAATCGCATTGATCATCGGCTGAATCATCTGCTCCGGAAGCGCTGCCACCATATCTGTTTTTGTAATGCCCGGTGCAACAGCATTCACACGGATATTACTTGGTCCGAGCTCTCTTGCAAGAGAGAGGGTTAAGCCATTTACCGCAAACTTGCTTGTGGGATAAGCCACGCCGCTTGGCTGTCCGGATATACTTACCATAGAACTGGTGTTGAGAATACAACCGCCTCCCTGCTTTCTCATAATGGCCGCTGTCGGCTGAATCGCATTGAAAATCGCATTAATATTCAGGTTCATTACCTTATCAAACTGACCTTCTGCGTAGTCTTCCAACTTTGTGCTGTCGGACATTCCCGCATTATTTACCAGAATATCGATTCTTCCAAATTTGTCTTTTACTTTCTGAATAGCATCCTTCACTGCTTTTGCATCTGATAGATTCGGGCAGTCTCCCTCTACTTCCCATTGAGGATTTTCCGCCTTTAAAGATGTCAGCGCCTTTTCTACAGTTTCTGGTCAGGAACCAAACAGAACTACTTTAGCTCCATTTTCCAGATATTTTCTTACAACTGCATATCCGATTCCTCTTGTGCCGCCTGTAACAATGGCTATTTTTCCATTTAACATTTTGTACCTCCTTGTACACCAGGAAAACATAAATCATTCCATTGGGTATTATGATTGAACATTAGCAGTTCCATCACAAATCGTTTTCAACATATAATAGCTCAATTAAACAAAAATTGTATTTTTTTAATACAATCTGTCTTTTATGTTACTAGACAACTTCGGAAATGTCAACT
>CAZLZX010000315.1:0-1881 GCA_964564095.1 uncultured Eubacterium sp.
TCTCATCATGCTGTTCATATAAAGATGGGGCATCTTCACGATTTTCATCATACAGCTCCGGAGCTGCATAGCCTTTTGTTCCGGTCCGGCAAGCAGGCTCCCCATTTCGATTACCCATCTGCCCGCCGTAACGCTTACAGTTTTGCGCAGGAGCCGCACATTGATCCTTCCTTTCATCCAGCTGACAGGCGCTGCCAAAATCTACGACTGCCAGGGAACCGTCTTCCCGAATCATAATATTTTCCGGCTTAAGATCGCAAAATACGATGGGCGGCTGCATGCTGTGTAGCCGTTCTAATATGTCACATAACTCCCAAAGCCATCGAATCCCTGTTGCCGCAGAAACCGAACCGCATATTTTCATATGCTGATGCAGCGTCACACCCCGGATGTCATTCATTACAATATAGACCCGGTCATATTCTTCTATTACCTCTATGATCTCAGGCACTTGAGGTTCCCTGCGTTCCCCGGATATTTGCGTAATACACAGCCGGTTCAGGATACGAATCTCATTTCGTATCAATGTCATCTGCTCAGAACCAAACACTGTTTCAGCATTACTCTTTATGTACAACGCTCGTTTAGATGAGCAATTTATATGCAGTCTTTGTTTTGCTAATTCATATATTTTTACTGCCCGTCTTTTTTTCACGCTTCTGTCTTCCACTAAAAATACAGATGCCGTTGCACCCGTTCCAAGTTTTCGTATGATCTTATATTTTTCCTGAAAATTCACGACAAATCCTGACTGCAGATCAGAACGACAGAAACACCATAGAGTAAAAATCGAAAAATAGCCTGAACTGTATTCTATCAAAGACTTTTCTACAGTTCAAGCCATTCTGAGCTAAAAATATTACCAAAAGTTTCCCGCTGTATGTTATTCAATTTTTTCCGCCAGCACACCATTTACAATATAACGATAATTATCTCCCGCCGCCGTACAGGTGGACAATGTAACGATTTTATCCGTACCTGAAACTTCTACCCCCGTATCGTATGCGGAATTGTTTTTCAGCTTCTGTACATACTGTGTGTATTCATCACTCTCGTCATAAAAAATCGTATAAGTCAGATCCTTTACCGTATAGCAGGAAAAAATGTCGTATCGATAGGTTCCCTCCGGCGTATAGATCAGAAAACTCGGATTGTTCTCCCAGTTTTCCTTTTTCTCAAAATCATGTAGACGGCCAAACATCGTATCATTCTTCATATTATGACCATAAATAATGGTATTCATGTCCGAAAAATCTGCCGAATTTTCGCAATCCATAAAAATACTTCCCGCCTTTAATTCCTGACCGTCAAAGGTATGGTGCAGATAATAATCGTTATCCGTTCCATGCATGATCGGATAACTGATATCAATGTTTTCAAAATAGATCCAGCCGATACAATCCGGATTTTCACTTTGAAGCCTGTCAAAATCTACGGAAAAACCGTCTTCATCCTCAGGATCTTCTGTTATGACTTCCCCTATGATCTTGTCATACTCCTCTTCACTGGCATGATAATCACGGAAAATAGACCACAGCATGTATGCTGCAATACAAAACACCACAACAGCAGCTATCAATATGATATTTAAAACGATGCGCCCCGCTGATTTTTTCTTCTTCTTCAAATTAGATCCTCCTCGTATCAACATGGAAACTGCAAGAATCATTCTTTGCAATGCACACGCTTCCCAAGCCAATATTACTTTATGCGGAATATTATAACATACACAAAGCAAAGAAAGATACCTCTTTCTGCCATTTTTTATATTTACTGTTTCCCGCATAGCAATCTTCATCGCACTTTTCGTAAAGAAAAAGAGTTTGAAAACTTTCCGTTTCCAAACTCTTTACTGTTCAGGTTTAATGCAGGAAAAGGGAC
>CAZLZX010000316.1:0-1878 GCA_964564095.1 uncultured Eubacterium sp.
GAATGGTACTTTTTTTCAATTCAGCCAGAAGAGAAGAGGAGCTTCTTTTAAAGCCGAGGATACGAATATAAGGGGCATAGTTGGTTTGCCTTAATGCCTCCATATGATCTGTGCGGATATCCAGCAGGATATGCAGCAGATGTCTGCTGATGGAGGTATAGGTGCGGTCCTTTGTTTTCAATAGCTGTATAAATTCCGAAAAGGAAGTATACTGTTCCAGCAGGTTAGAGATACGGTTCGTAAGCGCCTGGCTTTCTTCATAACAGGACGGACGATCTGTCAGAAGATTGTTTCTGCCATCGTAAGAAAAATTAGCTTCATCCAGCAGCAATTTGTAGTGGAGAAGTCCGGAAAAATCATCCTCCGTTACAGGTGCATATTTATTAAGCCAGAATAAAAATGCATCTGCACATGCAGGAGGCATTTGCTGTGAAAATTTGCCGGCGCCTGTCTCCGGTGTCTGCGGGGAGGCTTTGGAAACGGAGGTTAATAATTCCCGTATGGCAGTAGCGGAGCTGAAACTCTCTATGCAATCCGTACTGTGATATTCGGCGCCTTTTCTCTGAATGGCACATGGCTTGATGGAACTGTTTAAGTGCTTCAGCGCTTTTAAATATTCGATGGCCAGAATATTGTTGGGAGTATTCAAAATATCATGGATGCCTGCCGGGGCAATCCCGTCGTTGGAATTTCTGAAATAGTCTTCGGCAGCTTTGGCTCTGGCGGCAGGAAATGATAAGCCTTCCTTTAAATAAGAAGAAAGCGCTTCTTTATAGATGCCGGGTTCTTCTGCAAACAGCTCTGCGATAGACGTTAAAAGAGACAAATCATCTGTCTCACAGCCGAATCCCAGATGGGTAATGACGCCTGACTGAGCCAGAATGCTTACGCCTGTTCGCGCAAATACTTCCGCAGTGGCGGTGGCTGCACATACCGGAAGTTCCATGACCAGATCAGCGCCGCCTAAAAGAGCCATTTTTGTGCGCAGGTATTTATCAGCGATGGCAGGAGCGCCCCGCTGAACGAAATCCCCGCTCATAATGGCTATGATATATTCGGCGTCTGTTCTTTTTTTTACTTCCTCGATATGATAGGCGTGTCCGTTGTGAAATGGATTGTATTCTGCTATGATTCCGGCGATGTTCATATACGTTTCTGATCCTCCAACTTTTTCTGGCAAAACAAGGATAGCATTTTTATCATTATAGGCTGGCAAGGCAAAGATAGCATCTTTATCATTATAGGCTGACAAAACAAAGATAGTATTTTTATCATTATAGGCTGGCAAGGCAAAAAAATAAACATAAAATTGATATCGATTTGAGAAAAGATTGGGAAAATTTTGGAGAAATCCACTTGCGAATTTATCAGATTGTACTATAATAAAGGAGACGTATTTTTTTGGGCTTATATTGTATACGAAATGAAATGAGGATATTTCGTATGATTCCGAAAAAAAATTGAAGGGAGTAAAAATAATGAACGTTTTAGTAATTAACTGCGGAAGTTCATCACTGAAATATCAGTTGATCAACTCTGAATCAGAAGAAGTATTGGCAAAAGGACTTTGTGAGAGAATCGGTATTGACGGAAGACTGACATACCAGAAAGCCGGTCTTGACAAGGAGATCACAGAAGCTCCGATGCCGACTCACAAAGAGGCAATCCAGATGGTATTGGATGCGCTGGTAAATGATAAGACAGGTGCGATTACCTCTCTTGATGAAGTAGGCGCTGTAGGTCACAGAATCGTACACGGCGGCGAGAAATTCGCTTCCTCTGCTGTTATCACAGATGATATGCTGAAAGCAGTAGAAGAGTGCAACGATCTGGCGCCATTACATAATCCGGCAAACCTGATCGGTATCAATGCCTGCA
>CAZLZX010000317.1:0-1848 GCA_964564095.1 uncultured Eubacterium sp.
ACATTATAATGAGTGTACAAAGAGGACAGGAGGACACATATATGAAGAAATTTTTCAACACACCCAAAAGAGCCGTTATCTCAACACTTGGAATTGTAATCATCGTATTGATCATCGCAGGTATCATAGCTGCCGGGGTATGGAAAAGTACACATAACAGAAATGAAGCGATAAACAAAAGCGGAGCGGTTTCCCAGGACATAGATGCAAATAAAATGGATAAAGATACCGCTTTTGCAGAATCAAATACGGATTCTGCTGCTGCAGCACAAAATGCTGCGATTTCTGAGGATGAGGCGAAGGCGGCCGCATTGGCAGATGCGAATTTAACAGAAGAGGAAGTTACCTTTATAAAGGTACAGCTTGACAAAAGCGACCGTATGCAGGTATATGATGTTGAATTTTACACCGCAGAGGCAGAATATGAATATGAAATCAGCGCTGCGGATGGAACTGTAGTGGAAAAGGATATCAGTGGATTCCGGGTTGATACGGATCAGAGCAATCAAAATGCAAATTCTTCTGACAAATATATCGGTGTTGACCGCGCGAAACAGATTGCGGTTGAACATGCAGGTTTGGCTGAAACAGATGTGGTTTTTTCCAAGGCAAAGCTGGAAAATGATGACGGAAGAACAGAATATGAGATTTCTTTTTACAGCGGCAACTCAGAATATGAATATACGATTGATGCGGCATCCGGAACGATCACGGAATATGATGTTGAGAAAAAATAGCAATATGATAAATTAGTATATCTAATAAATATCAGTAAATAATTTAATGGAGATTATAAGCGGGTTACATTGTCAAAAGGGAATCTCCATGGTAAACTTGAGATGAAGACTGGTTCTTCATCTCATTTATTTATTGTAACAGAACTCAACATGCGAAGGAGGATTTTCCAAATGAAAATGTTGTCAATTGAGAAGTTGTTAAAGGAGAATGCGTATCCGGGCCGTGGAATCATTATCGGCAAAACAGGGGATGGCAAAAAGGCGGTAACCGCATATTTTATCATGGGCAGAAGCTCAAACAGCCGCAACAGAGTGTTTGTAGAGGATGGAGAGGGGATCCGCACACAGGCATTTGATCCGTCCAAGCTGGAAGACCCAAGCCTGATTATTTATGCGCCGGTACGTGTATTGGGAAATAAAACGATCGTAACGAATGGAGATCAGACAGATACTATTTATGAACAGATGGATAAACAGATGACTTTCGAGCAGTCTCTGCGCGGCAGAGAGTTTGAGCCGGACGGTCCGAATTATACACCGCGGATCTCTGGTATTATGCATGTGGAAAATGGAAAATTCAGCTATGCTATGTCCATTTTAAAGAGTAATAATGGAAATCCGGAAGGGTGCAACCGTTATACTTTTGCATATGAAACTCCAACCGCAGGCGAAGCCCGTTTCATTCACACTTATATGAGCGATGGGGATCCGCTTCCAAGCTTCGAGGGAGAACCGGAGCTGATCGATGTGGCAGATGATATCGATACTTATACGGATCTGCTGTGGAACAGCTTAAATGAAGATAATAAAGTATCCCTGTTCGTTCGTTATATCGACATTGCCACAGGCGAGTATGAGACAAGAATTGTAAACAAAAATCAGTAATGAAAGAATCTGCCGAGCCGTGCCGTTAGAAACAAAAACGGTGTATCGGCAGGCGAGTGATAGACTGATGTCTTTTTGGAGGAATCAAAATGCAGGAATTAGAATTAAAATATGGATGTAACCCAAATCAGAAACCATCCAGAATCTATATGGAAAACGGAGAGCTGCCGATCAAAGTATTATGTGGAAAGCCGGGATATATCAATTTCCTGGATGCATTTAACGG
>CAZLZX010000318.1:0-1817 GCA_964564095.1 uncultured Eubacterium sp.
TCCAAAGCAGCAGTAAGAGCCTCTGCCTGCGGAATTGTACGAGGAAAACCATCTAATACAAAACCGTTTTCGCAGTCATCCTGCTGGATTCTGTCTACTACAAGCTCACACACCAGTTCATCCGGTACTAACAGGCCCTGATCCATGTATGTTTTCGCTTTCTTTCCGAGTTCTGTTCCTTCTTTAATGTTGGCGCGGAAAATATCTCCGGTAGAGATATGAGGAATCGTATACTTATCTGCTATCTGTTTTGCCTGTGTTCCTTTTCCTGCACCTGGTGCCCCTAACATAATGATTTTCATTATTTTTCCCTCCTAAATTTCCTTGCCAAGAGTAAAAACCCCGGTCAAGATGAATGCACGATTGGAGATACCTGATCACAGATATCTCCAACAATAACACAACTAAATATTTAAAAATCCTTTATAATTTCTCTCTAACATCTTAGACTCAACCTGTTTAACCGTTTCGATAACAACTCCGACAATAATGATCAGAGATGTACCACCGAAGGAAACATTTGCTCCAAAGAATCCACTGAAGAAGATTGGAATAATTGCTATGATCGTCAAGCCTACTGCTCCGATAAAAATAACATAGTTCAGGATTTTCGTCAGATACTCACTAGTTGGTTTGCCAGGTCTGATACCCGGAATAAAACCACCCTGTTTTTTCATATTATCTGCAATCTCAAGCGGGTTAAATGTAATGCTTGTGTAAAAATACGCAAAAGCTATAATCAGCACAACATATACCAGCAAACCAATGGTGTAAACCGGTTCCGTTCTGCTGCACCAGTTAGACTGCGATAAGAATTTCAAGATCTTTGCCCAAATACCCGTACCGTTTGTTTTATTCAACAAAGTCGAAATAACAACCGGGAACTGCATCAATGACTGTGCAAAGATAATCGGAATAACACCTGCTGTATTGATCTTCAACGGGATATGGGTCATCTGACCGCCTACCTGTTTTCTTCCCTGTACTTTACGGGAATACTGAACCGGAATCTTACGAATACCTCCCTGAAGCAATACTACCAGAATAACAACGCCCAAAATAATAGCTATAATGATTGCTGCATTTAATACCTGATTCGCGATTTCCTGCCCCTTTACAAACTGTCCCCACAGGGTAGTCAGATCATCTGGAATCCTTGAAATAATATTTATGGTCAATACAATGGAAATACCATTTCCAATACCACGCTCAGTGATTCTTTCACCAATCCACATCAAAATTGCGGAACCAGCTGTCAATGCCGCAACAACCATGATAACATTGATTGCATTGAATTCTAACAGATAGCCCTGTCTGCCAAAACCAATTACCATAGCAATTGATTCTATCAGAGCAAGCGCCACTGTCAAATAACGTGTGATAGCCGTGATTTTCTTACGTCCATCCTCTCCATCACGATGCATCTCTTCCAGTTTTGGAATAGCAATCGTAAGAAGCTGCATAATGATGGAAGATGTAATGTATGGTGTAATATTCAATGCGAATACTGACATGTTCGCGAAGGAACCGCCAGTAACCGCATCAAAAAAGCCGAAAGAATCGCCCGCATGCTCTGAAAACCAGGTAGAGAAAAATTCTCCATCTACACCAGGAAGCGGAAGCTCCGTACCTATTCTGATGACAACTAGCATCAGAAAGGTAAAGAATAGACGGCTTCGTATTTCCTTAATTTTAAACGCGTTACGGACTGTTTCGAGCATTAGATCACCTCTGCATTTCCGCCAAGAGCTTCAATCTTTTCTTTTGCAGATGCACCGAATGCATTTGCTTTTACTGTCAGTTTCTTTGTAAATTCG
>CAZLZX010000319.1:0-1756 GCA_964564095.1 uncultured Eubacterium sp.
TTTGGGACATTTTCATTTGTGGTCTATTGAGACATTATCATTTTTGGCTTATAATACTGGAAAAAAATGAAAAAAGTTTCTTGACACGCTTGCATGTCTGTGTTATTATGCTAGATGCACTATTGTGGTTTCATGGGCTTTCTTGCGCCCTTTTTTCGGAAATTGCAAGGTGTATCCTGTGTTTTCAAAATGGCTTCGGGAAGATGCTATTCTGAAAGCATAGGATTATCGGCAAAATGTGTGTTACTATTTCAAATTAAAACGAGAGGTGAAGCGTCAATGGAGAAAAACAGGATACGTCCGGTGGTTGCCGGAAAAAGCTTACGTATGAGTTATTCGAGACAAAAAGAGGTATTGGAAATGCCAAACCTGATCGAAGTTCAGAAAGAATCCTATGAATGGTTTCTCAATGAAGGACTTCGCGAAGTGTTTGCAGATATCTCTCCAATCGCAGACTACAGTGGCCATTTGAGCCTGGAATTCACAGATTTTACACTGTGTAAGGACGATGTCAAATATACGATTCCGGAATGTAAAGAGCGGGATGCAACATATGCAGCTCCGTTAAAGGTAAAAGTAAGACTTTATAATAAAGAAGCGGACGAAATCAACGAACATGAAATCTTCATGGGCGATCTGCCGTTAATGACAGAGACAGGCACCTTCGTGATCAATGGCGCAGAACGA
This sequence comes from uncultured Eubacterium sp., assembly GCA_964564095.1. GTDB lineage: Bacteria > Bacillota > Clostridia > Lachnospirales > Lachnospiraceae > Brotonthovivens. The sequence continues at coordinate 688 of CAZLZX010000319.1, forward strand.
GTAATCGTAAGTCAGTTGGTTCGTTCACCGGGTATCTACTATGGGATAGCTCATGATAAAGTAGGTAAAAAACTGTATTCCTGTACTGTTATTCCAAACCGTGGTGCATGGTTGGAGTACGAGACAGATTCCAATGACGTTTTCTATGTACGAGTAGATCGTACAAGAAAAGTGCCGATTACGGTTCTGATCCGTGCCCTTGGTATCGGCACCAACCAGGAGATCATTGACCTGTTTGGCGAAGAACCGAAGATTATTGCAAGTTTTGGTAAAGACGTTGCTACCAATTATCAGGAAGGTTTGCTGGAGCTTTATAAAAAGATCCGTCCGGGCGAGCCGCTGTCAGTGGAAAGCGCTGAAAGCCTGATCACAGCAATGTTCTTTGATCCGAGACGTTATGATCTGGCAAAAGTAGGCCGTTATAAATTTAATAAAAAGCTGCTTCTGAAAAACCGTATCAATGGACAGGTTTTGGCAGAGGATGTAGTAGATCCGACAACAGGCGAAATTCTTGCTGAGACTGGCGCTAAGGTAGGCAGAGAACTGGCTGACCGTATTCAGAATGCGGCTGTTCCATATGTATGGATTCAGGGCGAAGAAAGAAATATCAAAGTTCTGTCCAACATGATGGTAGATATTACGAACTTTGTTGATGTAGATGCAAAGGAACTGGGTGTAAAAGAACTTGTTTATTATCCTGTTCTTGCGCAGATCTTAAGTGAAAATGACAATATGGATGATATCAAGGAAGCAATTCGCAGAGATTTGGCGGATCTGATTCCAAAGCATATCACAAAAGAAGATATTCTGGCTTCTATCAATTATAATATGCATCTGGAATATGATCTGGGTAACGATGATGATATCGATCACCTTGGAAACAGACGTATCCGTGCCGTAGGCGAGCTGCTGCAGAATCAGTACCGTATCGGTCTGTCCAGACTGGAGAGAGTTGTCCGTGAGAGAATGACGACACAGGATCTGGAGAACATCACAGCTCAGAATCTGATCAATATTAAGCCTGTTACAGCGGCAGTGAAGGAATTTTTCGGTTCTTCCCAGCTGTCAC
>CAZLZX010000320.1:0-1740 GCA_964564095.1 uncultured Eubacterium sp.
TGCCTTCTATGGAAATTATGCCAGCGAGGAAGAAACAGCAGCAGCAATTAAGACGATCTATGAGGATACCGGCTATGTGCTGGATACGCATACTGCTGTAGCAGCGGGAGTTTATAAGAAATACAGATCTGAGACAAAGGATAAAACGGTTTCTCTGATCGCTTCCACAGCAAGTCCTTTCAAATTTACAAGAAGCGTTATGAATGCCATTGATTCTAAATATGATGAGATGTCAGATTTTGAGCTTGTAGATGAGCTTTCCAAAATTGCAGAGGTTAAGGTTCCAAATGCTATTGAGGAGATCCGTGCCGCTGAGGCGCTTCATAAAACGGTCTGTGAAGTAGAGGATATGCCGAAGGTAGTAAAAGAATTTCTGGGAATCAAATAGTTACAATTTTGGTACGGCGCTTCATGTAAAGGTATCAAATTTGCAGAAAATATGATAATGATATAGTCTGTCCGTCAGTGAATGATGCTGACGGACAGTATTTTGTTGTATGTCATTTGCAGGAATGTTTTATAGCTTATAGATAAAAAGTTAAAAAAGATCAATTAAAATGATTAAATTTAATCATTTTATAGAGCATGATTTTATGTTAAGATAGCTCCAACATAAAACAGATGGCATACATATGGGATTACCTGTAATAACTGGAAGTCAGTTTTGTTTCCATAGATAATTTCCCAATGACCGTGAAAAAGAAGGCTGAAAGAAGATTTTTGGAGGTTTGTGATGAAGAATTGTGATAAATATAAACGCGCGTATTTTATGCCGCCGGAATGTACTTATGATTGGGTCAAAAAGGAGTATGTGACAGAAGCGCCGATCTGGTGCAGTGTAGATCTTCGGGACGGAAATCAGGCGTTGATCGAGCCCATGAACCTGGATGAAAAGCTGGAATTTTTCCAGACCCTGGTTGATGTGGGATTTAAAGAAATTGAAGTTGGATTTCCGGCTGCTTCAGAGACGGAGTACAATTTCCTTCGTACACTGATCGAACGGAATATGATTCCGGATGATGTTACGGTACAGGTATTGACGCAGGCAAGAGAACATATTATCCGCAAAACATTTGAAGCGGTACAGGGGGCTCCCCATGCGGTAATTCATTTATACAATTCCACCTCTGTGGCACAGCGCAAACAGGTATTTAAAAAGGATAAGGAACAGATCAAGCAAATCGCCATTGACGGCGCCGTATTGTTAAAAGAGCTTGCGGAAGAGACAGAGGGGAATTTTTCTTTCCAGTACAGTCCGGAAAGCTTTTCAGGTACAGAAGTGGATTATGCAGTAGAGGTCTGCAATGCAGTGCTTGACGTATGGCAGCCAAAGAAAGAAAATAAAGTTATCATCAATATTCCGACTACGGTAGAACATGCCATGGCCCATGTGGCAGCAACTCAGATTGAGTATGTAAGCAAACATTTGAAATACAGGGATGCGGTTACTCTGTGTCTCCATCCGCATAATGACAGAGGTACGGCGGTCAGCGTGGCAGAGCTTGGTATGCTGGCAGGTGCTGAGCGTATCGAGGGAACCTTGTTCGGAAACGGAGAGCGTACAGGTAATGTAGATATCGTTACGCTTGCTTTGAACATGTACACTCACGGTGTGGATCCGAAGCTTGACTTTTCAAATATCCCGCCGATTCGCGAAATGTATGAGCGTTGTACCAGAATGCATGTATATGAACGGCAGCCATATTCAGGCGATCTGGTGTTTACTGCATTTTCCGGTTC
>CAZLZX010000321.1:0-1733 GCA_964564095.1 uncultured Eubacterium sp.
ATTCCAATATTTCCTTTGACATAATGTCCAAATGGTTGGTGGGCTCATCCAGAATCAGGAAATTTGCTTCAGAGAGCATCAGCTTTGCCAGAGATACCCTGCCCCGTTCGCCGCCGCTCAGGTCAGAAATGCTTTTATACACATCATCTCCGGTAAATAAAAAAGCTGCCAGCAACGTACGGATCCGTGTCTCCGTAAGCTTCGGGTAAGCATCTGCAATCTCTGAAAACACGGTCTTATCCATATGGAGCACCTGATGCTCCTGATCATAATATCCGATCTTTACTCTGGCGCCAAGCCTAAACTCTCCCCGGTCCGCAGGCACAAGTTCATTCAAAATCTTTAAGATTGTCGTCTTCCCTGTTCCGTTTTGCCCGATCAGAGCCACACGCTCTCCGCGCTTGATTTCAAAATCAATATCAGAAAACAAATGCTTGTCCCCATACGATTTACTGAGACCGGTCACGGAAAGAACATCATTTCCGCTGATGACCTCCGGCGTCAGATCAAGCCGTATCTCCGCATGTTCTTCCGTCGGTTTCTCCAACACTTCTATCTTGTCAAGCTGCTTCTCACGGTTCTCCGCCCTCTTAATAGATTTCTCGCGGTTATAGGATTTCAGCTTTGCAATAACCTCTTCCTGATGTTTGATCTCTCTCTGCTGATTTAAATATGCCTTCAACTGAGCATTGCGTATCTGCTTTTTCTTCTCCGCATAATCAGAATAATTTCCCTGAAACACCATGGACTGATGCATACTGATCTCCACGACCTTGGTAACGATTCGATTCAGAAAATACCGGTCATGCGCTACGATTACCACAGCCCCTTTATAATTTAAAAGAAAGTTCTCCAGCCAGGTAATAGAATCAATATCCAGATGGTTGGTGGGCTCATCCAGTAAGATAATATCCGGCTTTGTTACCAGCAGACGCGCTAATGCCACTCGGGTCTTTTGACCACCTGAAAGCTCGTCCACCAAATGCGAAAACTCCTCTTCGCCAAATCCCAGTCCTTTCAGGACACCGGATACTTCACTGTGATAAGCATATCCATCCAGTGCTTCAAACTCATGGAGAAGCTTATGATATTCATTCAGATGAGCTTCCAGATCCTTCCCGGAATATGCATCCATGGCAGCTTCCATCTGCCTTATCTTTTCCTCCAGGGAAATAACATATTTCTTCGCTTCCAGCACTTCCTCATAGATCGTCCGGTGTCCGGATACATCCTGATGCTGCGCCAGATATCCTATGGTCTTTCCCTTTGCCAGCGTCACAATACCCTCATCTGCCGGCATTTCTTTCATAATGATCTTTAAAAGTGTGGATTTTCCGGCGCCATTGATCCCTACGATCGCCGCTTTCTCATATTCTTCTATTCCAAATGATACATGTTTCAAAACATCTTCCACGCCGAAAGACTTGCAAATGTTTTGACAGGATAAAATCATACTCTTCCTCCAAACGCACGAAGGCGGCAGTCATTTTCAACGATACTCATTACAGCATAGCTTCCAGCGTTTTTCTGATCTCCTGAATAAATGCAAGGCTGTTTAATACGGTTGGACTTTCAAGCTCTGTGATCAATGCCAGATCCTTTGTCATCTTTCCACCCTCAATCGTATCAATACATGCTTTTTCCAGTTTATCAGCGAAAACACTCAATTCCGGAATATTGTCCAGCTGTCCGCGTTTTCTCAATGCGCCTGTCCATGCAAAAATAGTTGCTAC
>CAZLZX010000322.1:0-1653 GCA_964564095.1 uncultured Eubacterium sp.
TAAGTTCACAGAACATATCCGTATTTCCATGATAAGAAAATCCAATCTGCCGTATCTGGCCACACTGTTTTTTCTCATTGATCCACTGCTCTATCCCAAGACTTTTTAATTTTTCCCAACTCTTAACATCCGTCAGCATATGCATGAGATAAAAATCAATATACGTCGTCCGGAGCCTCCGAAGCTGCTCCTGAAACGTTTTTTCCAATCCTGAAGCAGACTTTATCATATAATGCGGAAGCTTGTCTGCAATATAGATTTTCTCCCGGCATTGATTACGCTCAAATATCTTCCCAATGGTCTCTTCACTGCCATTATAAATATAAGCGGTATCAAAATAATTGACGCCAAGCTCTATCGCTGTTAAAATTTCCTCTTCTGCCTTCTCGATGTTGATTTTTCCATTTTCCTTTGTAAAACGCATACATCCAAATGCAAGTGTGGAAATAGCATTTCCCTGTTTATCATACCGATACTGCATAGCGTTCTCCTTAATTAAATATCTCTTTGATTGTAAACGTTTTTTACTATTTTGTCTATCCCAGTCCCGGAATAACCATTCTATTATTTCCACATATCCGAAAATGCAAACTATATTTCCTGCCTTTTCTGACCCGTCCTCCCCTTTTTGTTAGCACTCATCTAAAAAGAGCGCTAATTTTCTATTGACTTTTGCATTTTTCAGTATTATAGTTCTATTAGAACATTTCACGGGACATCTTATCCCGTAATATGAAAAAGAAAAATTCAGAAATTATTATTAACAGGAGTGATGTAATTATGAGTAACAAACACGGAAATCTTTCCATCAATAGTGACAACATTTTTCCTATCATAAAAAAATGGTTATATTCTGACCATGATATTTTTTACCGCGAGCTGATTTCCAACGGCTGCGATGCAATTACGAAGCTGAAAAAACTGGATATCATGGGCGAATATACTTTACCGGATGATTATGAAGCAAAAATCCGCATTGTCGTTAATCCGGAAGAAAAAACATTAAAATTTATTGATAATGGTCTTGGTATGACCGCTGATGAAGTAGAAGAATATATCAATCAGATTGCATTTTCCGGTGCTACGGATTTCCTGGAGAAATACAAGGATAAGGCAAATGAGGATCAAATCATCGGACATTTCGGACTTGGATTCTACTCTGCTTTTATGGTAGCTGACGAGGTACACATCGACTCTCTCTCCTATCAGGATGGCGCAGTCGCTGTTCACTGGGAATGCGATGGCGGTACAGAATTTGATATGACAGACGGTACCAAAGACACCGTAGGTACAGAGATCACATTATTCTTAAATGAGGACTGTCTGGAGTTTTCCAATGAATACCGTGCAAGAGAAGTCATCACAAAATACTGCTCTTTCATGCCTACGGAAATCTATCTGGAAAAAGAAAATGCAGAACCAGAATACGAAACAATTCCTGCTGATGAGGTAACAGAGAAGGACACTGTCATCGAGACCATCATCGAGGAAGCGAAAACAGAAGAAAAAGAAAATGAAAACGGCGAAAAAGAAATCGTTGAAGTATCTCCTCGCCAGGAAAAAGCCAAGATCATCAAACGTCCGGTTCCATTAAATGATATCCATCCGCTTTGGGCAAAACATCCAAACGAGTGCAGCGATGAAGATTACAAA
>CAZLZX010000323.1:0-1634 GCA_964564095.1 uncultured Eubacterium sp.
ACAACCAGGGCTAATGTTTCAAAATTTTCGGGACATTTTCATTTTCGCTTGACAGCATTAACCCTCATACAGTGAAGAATTTCATCACTGTGAAATCCTTTTCGCAGCAGAAACTGATACACCCTTCTTTTCTCTGCTTCATCTGCACTGTCAGCTTCAAAATGTTTCTTTTGCAGCCACCGGCAGATCAGCACTTCCGGTTCTGTTTCCAACGCCTCTTCCAATGCCCGATCTATCAGATCTGATGATACCCCCTTCTGCAGCAGATTCATCCGTATCTGTCCCCGGCTCTTTTTATCCTGATAACAGCGCACATAGCTCTCCGCATATCTTTCATCATCAATATAATGGAAAGATTTTACATAAGAAACCGCCTCATCAACAATATCCTTCGGATATTCATTTTCAGTCAGTTTATCCCGAAGCTGCCGTTCTGTCCGGTCCATCTTCTCAAGCAGATACATAGCCCGCTTTTTTGCACGCTTTAATAAGATTTCAATCCTGATCTCCTGCCACTGAGCATCTGTGACAAAATCTCCCTCATGAAAGTTATAATGCGCTGCTTCTTTTTTATATAACAAAAACACGATTCCATTATCAAGCCGCAGACGAATCCGTCCGCGGCCTGCTTCTGTAATTTCCAAAATCTGCATGGATGATACCTTGTCCCATTATTTTTTATGATCTGCTGCGGCATATTGCCGAAGCAAACTGCCTGATAGCTTCTACGCCTGTTCCGTATCAGCAGCATCTGCAGCATCCGCAGCGTCCGCATCTTCCGCCGTATCTTCCGCACTGCCATCCAGCTTGTAGAATGCCCTGACTTTTCTTTCGATCTCATCTCTTATTTCCGGATGTTCCCTTAAAAATGTCTTGGAGTTCTCCCGACCCTGACCGATCTTTTCTCCCTCGTAGGCATACCATGCACCGGACTTATTTACCACATTGACATTGGCTGCCAGATCAAGAAGATCTCCTTCTCTGGAAATCCCCTGTCCAAACATAATATCAAATTCGGCTTCCTTAAACGGCGGTGCAATCTTATTTTTTACGACCTTGATCCTTGTTCTGTTTCCTACAAACTCGCCGCTCTGCTTCAGGGATTCGATCCTTCTTACATCCAATCGAATGGAAGAATAGAATTTCAACGCACGGCCGCCGGTAGTCGTCTCCGGATTTCCAAACATCACGCCCACTTTTTCACGAAGCTGATTGATAAAGATCACAATACAGTTAGATCTGCTGATGGCTGCAGTCAGCTTACGAAGCGCCTGCGACATCAGGCGCGCCTGCAGACCCACATGGGCATCTCCCATATCGCCGTCGATCTCTGCCTTTGGAACCAAAGCTGCTACAGAGTCTACGATAACAATATCCACTGCTCCGGAACGTACCATCGTCTCAGTGATCTCCAGCGCCTGCTCTCCATTATCCGGCTGTGAAATATATAAATTATCAATATCTACACCGATATTTTTTGCATATACGGGATCAAGCGCATGCTCAGCATCAATAAAACCGGCAATACCTCCTGCCTTCTGAACCTCCGCTACCATATGTAATGCCACGGTAGTCTTACCGCTGGACTCCGGTCCGTAAACTTCGATAATCCTTCCCTTTGGCACACCGCCAAG
>CAZLZX010000324.1:0-1620 GCA_964564095.1 uncultured Eubacterium sp.
TTTTAGGGTTCCATCTTCTTGTCTGATGTCCAAAATGTACACCAGCCTCCAATAACTGTTTCATTGAAATAACACTCATTTTTCTACCTCCATGGTTTGTGCTTCCATATGCTTCGTGCCCTCCGGTTTACTTTTCAGCACCATCCCGGATAGTCCGCATATGTGTTTAATTTATTTTTTTAGACCGAAAAATTATATCACAGTAAAATATTGGATGCAATACATTTTTCCGGTTTTTTACTATATTTATGCCGAAATGGGATGAAAAACATAAAATCCTATTTCATCTGGCGCTGTCTGATCTCTTCCAGCTCCTCAAATACCAGATCATTTAAGACCTTGATATAGGTTCCCTTCATTCCAGATGAACGGGATTCGATCACTCCGGCGCTCTCAAACTTACGCAGAGCATTCACGATAACAGAACGGGTAATCCCTACGCGGTCTGCGATCTTGCTTGCCACCAGCAGTCCTTCCTTTCCGTCCAGCTCATCAAAAATATGAATGATAGCCTCCAGCTCAGAATATGACAAGGTGCTGATAGCCGATTTTACCACATGCTGTTTTCTTACTTCTTCCTCAGACTCTTCGTTGACAGACCGAAGCATCTCAAGACTTACCACGGTAGCGCCATATTCAGTCAAAATAATGTCATCTATCTCATATGTTTTCTGCAGACGATATACAAATAAAGATCCCAGACGCTCGCCGGCAATGTCAATGGGCGAAGTGATCGCAGTATAAGCTTTAATATCCTCATTTACAAATCCCAATGTTTCCAGATTCACATTTTCTTTTGTTGACAAAATGCTTAACAGACGCTCATTCAAGAAAGAATCGATAAATCCTCCCACGCTGTTATCTATCAGCTCATGAATCTCCGGAACCGTATTCAGATGGCTGACACCAAGTATCTTTCCTTTTTTACTGATCACAAGAACATTAGATTCAAGGATCTCTGAAAGCACTTCACAAATGTCATTGAATACTACCTTTGACGAATTATTGTTATGAAGAAGCTTCCCGATTTTTCTTGTCTTGTCTAAAAGACGCACACTGCTCATTCTCTTCCTCCCGTTTGGAAAATCCATCGTTTTTTTCATGCATAACTATGAAAGACTCACATTCCCATATGATATGCAGTACAACAATACAAAATAGTGCCAAAATTACAATAATTAACATAATTCTAGCACTATTTGTCAGTAAATTCAATTATAAATATTTTATTTTTGTACGATTTGACAACGTATGACAACGAATAAAAATCCGAAATATTTTATTTCTTCTCTTTTTCCCTGACATATCCGCACTGCTCATCCGCACATACAAGCTTATTCCCTTTTTCCAACATATATCCTCCGCATTCAGGACATTTTTCTGTGGACGGTTTCTGCCATGACATAAAATCACAGTCCGGATTATCGATGCAGCCAAAATATTTTCGGCCCTTCTTCGTTTTCTTTAAGACAACATCCTTACCGCACTTTGGACACGCAACGCCAATTTTTTCATAGTACGGTTTTGTGTTGCGGCAATCCGGAAATCCCGGGCAGGCAAGAAATCTTCCATGAGGGCCATACTTGATAACCATATTGCGGCCGCATTCCTCACAGATCA
>CAZLZX010000325.1:0-1619 GCA_964564095.1 uncultured Eubacterium sp.
TTACATGTTTTAAATAAATTGTTTCTTTATCGCCTGTACGGAGATAAATCTGATTTTCTGGAATAGTCATTTAATTGATTTATACGAGTACGGTTTACGGCATACCCCTAACTATGTATTCTTTCGCATCATTATCTGGAAAGAAGCATTTTAATCTCACAACTTCACAATATCATCATAACTTACTAGAGTTACATTTCCCATTTCCTCAGCTTTTTCCATACATCCTTTTGTGAATCCGGTTTTAGAAAACAGGAAATAGTGCATCTTCGTATAATGGAACAATCCACTTCGATCAACCAGAGTCTCTAATACATCCAGATCAACATACTCATTTCGCCATTTGCATTCAGCAAAGATAGCCGAACTGCTGTCCTGCTCTCCCATAATATCGATCTCTGTCTGCGCTTTTTTTCTTGGATCATTTCCCCACCAACGCCCTAGCGATGCAAATTCTATCGGCATTTTTCCTTCAAGAAGCAATTTCCACAAATACTGTGTACAAATCCCTTCAAACACCCTGCCCATATAATCATTGAGCTGTGTCTCGATTCTCTTGTAAACCAGATTCACTGCTCCTCTTGCAATTGCAGAAGTATTATCCGGCACAAAACGATACCAGAAATAGAACATATTATCCTCAATGGAATAAATTGACTTCTTAGAAGCCTTCTCTCCATATGGAGTTTCTTTCCTGATAATCCCAAGCGCAATCAGGTTCTTCAGGTATCCGGAACAAACCGTAGTGCTTTCTCCAACTTTTGTCGAGATCTCTGACATTTTGGAGTGCCCTGTTGCAACAGCTGTGATAATTGCATTGTAAATTGCCGGTTCTCTTACCTCCTGTTTCAGAAGGTTCAACGGCTCCTCATACAGAAATGACATTGGATTCAGATACGTGTTTTTGATATTGCCCTCAACACTTAACTTGTCATTCATCTGAAGAAGGTACTGTGGTGTTCCGCCCACAATTCCATAAATATACGCTTTGTCTTCGTCTGATAATCTGCTTAAGTAAGTGCAACACTCCTCAAAATCGAAAGGCAAAATCTTCATCTGTGCAGTTCTTCTTCCATAAAGCGGAGCTTTATATGCAAGGACATGATCCTCCATATATGACATTGAAGATCCACACAGGATAAGCATTAATTTTGAATGATCCTTGTATTTGTCGATTAACATCTGCAATGTAGACGCAAGACTCTTTGATGATCTCGCCACATAAGGATATTCATCTATGGCCAGTATGACACGTTCATTCTCTGCTAACTGAAATGCATATTCTAACGCAGTCTGATAAGACGAAAAGGATGTCTCTGCCTGAATCCCGCTGCTGAACTCAATGATACTTTTGCTGAAATTCTCCAGATTCTGCTTTTCATTACTCTCTACGCCCATAAAATAGATAGCTTTTTTATTGTCAGTGAAATGATTAATTAAAGCAGTCTTTCCTACACGGCGACGTCCGTATATTACGACGAATTCAAACTTATCTGATTCATATAATCTGTCTAAAGCTTTTAATTCTTTATCTCTTCCAATAAACATGTCTGCACCTCCCTTTTAAAACTCGTGTACCCGGGGCTGAAAGCCCCGGAAATACTACATTTCTTGTTCGG
>CAZLZX010000326.1:0-1576 GCA_964564095.1 uncultured Eubacterium sp.
CGGCAATCATTGAGCTTTATGATACTTATCTGGGCGAGCCGGGAAGCCATAAAGCGCATGAACTGCTGCATACAACATATGTAAAACGAACAAGAAACAAATAGCAAAAAGCATATACAGCGGAGGGAATTATTGTCGGCATTTTAAGATCGGAGGTTTCAGAATGGGAAAAGGAAAGATTATTGTAAGAACAGAACGATGTAAAAGTTGTGGGTATTGTGTAAAGTTTTGCCCGAAAAATGTACTTGCTATTGGCGCTCATGTAAATTCCAAAGGGTATGAATATGTGGAGCCTGTGAAAATGGAAAACTGCATAGGCTGTGCAATATGCGGACGTATCTGTCCGGACGGGGCGCTTGAAATATATCGAATGTAGAAAATCAGAATAAAAGAAAAGGGGAAATCAAATGACCAGAGTGTTAATGAAAGGCTGTGAAGCAATCGCAGAGGCGGCAATCAGAGCCGGCTGCAGATTTTTTGCCGGATATCCGATCACGCCGCAGAATGAAATTCCGGAATATTTTTCCAGAAGACTTCCGGAAGTAGGAGGAAGCTTTGTACAGGGAGAATCAGAAGTAGCATCTATTAATATGGTATATGGAGCGTCGGCGGTTGGAGTAAGATCTATGACATCTTCTTCCAGTCCTGGAATCGCATTGAAAAGCGAGGGAATATCTTATTGTGCAGCCGCAAGACTTCCGATCGTATATTGTAATATTTCGCGGGGAGGTCCGGGAGTGGGAGCTATTCAACCGGCCCAACAAGACTATTTTCAGGCGACAAAAGCATCGGGAAACGGCGGATTTCAAATGCTGGTTTTTGCACCGGCTTCTGTACAGGAAGCGGTAGATCTTACGTATCAGGCTTTTGAATATGCAGACCGCGACCGCAATCCAGTGCTGATTTTAGCTGATGGCGTAATCGGAACAATGATGGAACCTGTTATCTTACCGGAGATGATAAGCGAAAAAGAAGTGGCCAAACGTAAAGAAGAAAAAAGAAAATGGGCCTGTGTAGGGCACGATTTTGAGAAGGAGCCAAAATCATGGATTCAGCCTTGCAGATGGGATACAAATCAAATGCAGGCTTTAAATGAAGATGCCGCCGCTCTTTATGAGACATGGGAGAAGGATGTCAGAGTGGAGGAATACAAGATCCAGGATGCTGAAATTGTGATTACAGCTTATGGTATTTCCGGACGAATAGCGAAGGCGGCAGCCGATCATATGAGGCGGAATGGGAAAAAGGTAGGCGTAATCCGTCCCGTTACCGTCAGCCCGTTTCCATATAAGGCGTACGATCATATTAATTATGATATATGCAGAGGTATTTTGAATGTGGAAATGTCTATTCCGGCGCAGTTTGTAAAGGATGTTGAAGCCGGCGTGAAAGGGCGCGCTTTGATTGAAACCTGTTTATGCTCTGGCGGAAACATCATGAGCCGGGAGGCAGTAATAGAAGCTGTGAACAAAATGTTGGAAAGAAAATAATAAGCAGGTTTTATCTGCTTACAAACGTATGATAAGAGTCCAGCGGTGATATGTCAAGTGTAAATTGAAATAATTTTTGAACTATT